>NZ_CP147874.1:2503027-2815905 GCF_045690335.1 Haloplanus litoreus
GGGAGACGCCCGCGTCGAGCAGTCGTTCGACAGTCTCGACGTTCGCCGCCGTGTCGAAGTAGGAGGCGACCGACTCGGCGACCTCCGGCCCCACGTCCTCGATTTCCCGTAACTCCGTCGCCGACGCGTCCATCAGTTCGTCGAGCGAGAACGCTCCGGCGAGCGCCCGCGCCCGTTCGGTCCCCACGTGGCGGATACCGAGCGCGTAGACGAACGTGCCGAGGTCCACGTCTTTGCTCGCCTCCAGTTCCGCCAGCAGGTTCTCGGCCGAGCGTTCGCCCCAGCCGTCCAGCGAGACGAGATCCGCCGTCTCGAGGTCGTAGAGGTCGGCCAGCGACTCGATCAGCCCCGTATCGACCAGTTGGTCCGCGGCCTCCTCGCCCACGCCCTCGACGTCCATCGCGTCCCGCGAGCAGAAATGCTGGAGGCTGCGCCGCAGTTGGGCCGGACACGACGCGTTCGTACAGTAGTGGTGTTCGCCCTCCTGCACGACGTTGCCATCGCAGACGGGGCAGGTCCCGGGCATCGAGAAGTCACCATCCTCGGCTCCCCCCTCGATCACCTCGACTACCTCGGGAATCACGTCGCCCGCGCGCTCGATGCGGACCGTCGCGCCCTCGCGGACGCCGAGTTCGTCGATCCGTGCGGCGTTGTGTAGCGTCGCGCGACTGATCGTGACGCCCTGCAGGTCGACGGGGTCGAGCAGCGCCACCGGCGTGAGTTTCCCCGTGCGGCCGACCTGTACGACGATGCGCTCGACGGTCGTCTCCCCCGTGCGGGCCGGGAACTTGTAGGCGAACGCCCACCGCGGGTGTCGGGCGGTCGAGCCGAGTTCCTCCCGCTTCGCGAAGTCCACCACCTTGGCGACGACGCCGTCGATTTCGTACTCCAGGTCGTCGCGCGCGGCCATGAGCCGGTCGCGGTAGTCGAGCACTCCCTCTACGTCCTCGACCACGGTCGTCTCGTCGTCGACGCGGAAACCGAGGCCACGGAGCAGGTCGACGGTCTCCTCCTGAGAAGCCAGGTCCGCGGACGTGTCGATCACGTCGTAGAAGAAGACATCGAGCGGGCGGTCGGCGACCGTCTCCGGGTCGAGCAGACGGACCGTCCCCGCGGCGGCGTTTCGCGGGTTGGCGAACGGGTCCTCGCCGCGTTCGATCCGGCGCTCGTTCAGCGCCTGGAACCCCGAGCGGGGCATGTAGACCTCCCCGCGGACGGCGAGGACGTCCGGAGCGCCCCGCAGGTGCAGGGGCACGCTCCCGATGGTGCGGACGTTCGCGGAGACGTCCTCGCCCTCCCGGCCGTCGCCACGGGTGACCGCCCGGTCGAAGGCGCCGTCCTCGTACACCACCTCGACGGAGAAGCCGTCGAACTTCGGCTCCGCGGAGTAGGTCACGTCGCCGACGGCGTCGCGGATTCGGCGATCGAACTCGCGAATCTCGTCGGCATCGCCCGAGGACTGCAGGCTCAACAGGGGCGCCACGTGTTCGACCGTCTCCAGTTCGTCGAGCGGTTCGCCGCCCACCCGCCGGGTCGGGGAGTTCTCGTCGTGGAGGTCGAACGTGTCCTCGAGTTCCACCAGCCGGTCGAACAGTGTGTCGTAGGTGCGGTCGGCGACGACCGGATCGTTCGCCACGTAGTAGCGGTAGTCGTGATACTCGATCGCCTCGCGCAGGTCGCGAACCTGCTCTCGCGCCGTCGCGTCGCTCAGTTTCTCGACGGGGTCGAACGACGTGTCCGGGTCGCGTACGTACGGGTTGTCCGCTGGTTCCTCGACCATCTCGCTGTCCGCACAGGGGTGCGCCGGGTACGAATAGCTAGCGACTCGACGGGCCCCGCCGACGCCGGTCGGCCTCCGGGACGATCCGGTTCGATCGGAACGCTGCGATTAAACCCGTGGGCGTGGTACCTCGTCCCATGTCCATGGAGACGATGCAGCCGACCGCGGAGTGGGACGGGGACGCCGAGGTACGCGACGCCCTCGGCCGCGAGGGACTGACGTACAAGGTCTGGGGGGCGGACTGGTGTGGCGACTGCCAGGCGCAGTTGCCGGCCTTCGCCGCGGCCCTCGACGCCGCGGGCGTCCCGGCCGATCGGATCGGACAGTTCCCCGTCGACGACGACAAGCGGGGTGACGGCGTCGACGAGTACGGCGTCGAGTTCATCCCTACCGTCGTCGTCGAACGCGACGGGGTGGAGGTCGCCCGATTCGTCGAGGACGCCGACGTGTCGATCGCCGAGTACCTCGCAGCGCGGATCGGCGACCGGGCCGAGGCGTAGGGTCGACGCCCCGGGCGGTGCCGGTTTTCGTTGCTCTTCTGACGGCCCGCGTGGGCCGGATAGTCGACCGATAGGGACCCGGCGAGGCACCGGCCGACACCAGCGTCGACGTCGGGGAGTTGCCCGCGGCGTCGACACTGGGGTCATCACGACGACGGCCGACCTACCGCCCGGAGAGCCACGACAGCGCCGCGTCGAGGTCCGTCTGCGGGGGCGAGCAGGTGAAGTCCCGGCAGGCGTAGGCGGTTGGCTCGCCGTCCTCGGCGTCCCGGTTCGCCCAGATCGGCGGCGCCTCGTCGAGACCGAGCGTCGCTAGCCAGTCGTCGAGGGCGTCGTCGTCCGCCGGACGTGGGGCGATCACACCCGTCGGCAACGGCGTCTCGGCGAGCGTCTCCCGCCACGCCGCCGGCATCCCGTCGGCCGCGAGCGTCAGTTCGACCGGACCGCGAGCGTGAGCGTCCGCGGCCAGCACGAGCGATGCGTGTTCGAGCGGACTCCCCCGAATCCGGTCGGCGTGGGTCGCGAGGAGGCGCTCCGTGATTGACGCGAAGTCCTCGTCGGGGACGAAGAGGTCGAGTCGGTCGAACAGGGCGGCGGCCGCTCCCAGACTCGACGGCGTGGACTGGTCGTTCAGCTCCTGCGGGCGCGTCACCAGCCCCTCGCCGCTCCGTGGCGTGTAGTAGAGCGTCCCCGCCTCCGCGTCCCAGAACTCCCCGCGGATCACGCGCGCCAGGTCGAGGGCGAACGCGAGGTGGTCGACCTCGCCGGTGACCTGATAACAGTCGAAGGCGCCCTGTGCGAGGAAGGCGTAGTCGTCGAGGTAGCCGTCGACGGCCACGTCTCCCCCCTTATATCGCCGTGACAACCGCCGTTCGTCGGCATCCCAGAGGTGGTCACGAACGAATCCGAGCGCGTCGGTGGCGGTCGCCGCGAGGGCCGGATCGAGGACGCGCGCACCGGTGGCGACGGCGGAGATAGCGAGCCCGTTCCACCCCGCGAGCACCTTCTCGTCGCGGGTGGGCCGGGGTCGTTCCGCGCGCGCCTCGAACGCGCGGCTCCGGGCGCCCATCAGCGCCCGTTCGACCGTCCCCTCGTCGAGGTCGTAGGCGTCGGCGAGGTCGGCGTAACTCGTCGCCACCGTGAGGACCGTCGTCCCGCGCTCGAAGTTGCCGCCGGACTCGACGCCGTAGCGGTCACAGAACAGGTCCGCGGCCGTCCCGGCGTCGACACCGTCGATGTCCGCGCCGGCGACCGCCTCGTGGATCTCCTCGGGCGTCCAGACGTAGAACGCCCCTTCGGCGTCCTCGGGGTCCTCCTCGTCCGTCCGCGACGCCGGCGGTCGGCTCTGGGCGTCGAGCGTGCTGTAGAAGCCGCCGTCGGGGTGCTGTAGCTCCCGTTCGAGGAAGGCAATCGTCTCCTGAGCGATCCGGGCGTAGCGATCGGCGCCCGTCGCCTGCGCGGCCTCTAGGTACACGCGCGGCAGTTCCGCGTTGTCGTAGAGCATCTTCTCGAAATGCGGGACCGTCCACTCCCGGTCGGTGGCGTAGCGGTGGAAGCCACCGCCGACGTGGTCGTAGAGGCCACCGGTCGCCATGGCGTCCAGTGCCTCCGTCGCCACCTCTCGACACGCCTCGTCGTCGTCGAGCGTCGCTGCCCGGAGCAGGAGGTCCAGTCGGCGGGGCTGTGGGAACTTCGGGCCGCCGGAGCCGAATCCACCGTGTTCGCGGTCCGCGCTCCTGATCGCCGCCGCCGTCGCCGATCCCAGCACCGCCGGTTCTGGCGGCCGGCCGGGGTCGTCGGGCGTCGACTCCAGTTCGTCCGTGATGGCCGCGGTCCACTGGTCGGCGCGGTTCTCGATTTCCTCGCGGTCGGTCTCCCACGACCGCGAGATGTCCTGCAGCAGCTGCAGGAAGCCCGGGCGCCCCCGTTGTGGCTCCCGCGGGAAGTACGTCCCGACGTAGAACGGCTCTCCCTCGGGCGTGAGAAAGACCGAGAGCGGCCAGCCGCCCCCACCCGAGACCAGCTGACAGATGGTCTGGTAGACGCTGTCCACGTCCGGGCGCTCCTCGCGGTCGACCTTGATCGGGACGAACTCCTCGTTGAGAACCTCGGCGACCGCCTCGTCCTGAAAGCTCTCCGACTCCATGACGTGGCACCAGTGACAGGCGGCGTAGCCGACGGACAGGAAGATTGGCACGTCGTGTTCCCGGGCGGCACCGAGTGCCGCCTCGTCCCACGGCTGCCAGTTGACCGGGTTGTCGGCGTGCTGTTCGAGATACGGGCTGGCTTCCTCGTCGAGACGGTTCCGACGCGTCGGCGTCGTCATGATCACTAGTTCGGCACCCAGACGGGTAAATCCAACAGAACCCGGGCGGCCGGACCGACTCCCCGTCGCCAGTCGCCATCAGGTAACGGTTTTGTAGGAGGTTACCGAACCGTGAGTATGGACGGTCGGGCCTGGGAACGGCGATTGGCTCCCCACGCTCCGGCGTTGATCGCCGTTCTCGGGCTCCTCGTCGCCGTCGTCGCCGTCGCCCACTTCGTCCGGGAGGTGAGCGCCGTCGGCGTCGGTCCCTTCCAACTGCTGGCGCTCGCGCTCTGCCTCTCGCTCTCGGCCGCCCTGTTCGGCCTGAGCTACTGGCTGTCCCGGTGTGACCTCCCGCTGGCCGACACCTGGGCCGTCGTTCGGTGGAGTCTCGGTGGGATGATCGCGTTCGCTGCGCTTGCCTCCCTGACGGTCGGGATTCGCCTCCTCGAGGGCCGTGCCGTCGGCGGAGCTGCCCTGAACGTCGTCGTCGTCGCCGCCGGCGGCGGCATCGGCGGCGGCGTCGCCGGAATCTACTACGCCCGAGCGAACCGCGCGGCCCGCGAGGCCGACCACCGCCGCGACGCGCTCGTCTTCCTGAACAGCCACCTCCGCCACAACGTGTTGAACGCAACACAGGTCATCCAGGGGTACGCCGGACTCCTCGCCCACCGGACGGACGACGCCGAGGAGTACGTCACCCCCATCCAGCAGCGCAGCGACGCCATCGCGTCGCTGATCGAGGACGTCAAGCCCTTTTCCGACGTGTTCTCCGGCGAACACGCCCCGGTGCCGACGAACGTCTCGACGGTCGTGCTTCGCGTCGCCGAGGACGTCCGCGAGACGTATCCGGAGGCGACAGTCGAGGTGGACGTCCCGCCGGAACTGTACGTGATGGCGACCGACGCCGTCTCGGCCGTCTTCGACAACCTCCTCCGGAACGCGGTCCAGCACCACGACCGGGCCGAGGCGACGGTCCGAGTGTCGGCCGAACGCGACGGTCGAACCGTCCGCCTGTTCGTCGCCGACGACGGCCCGGGCATCCGCGACGAAGTGAAAACACATCTGTTCGAGTCGGCCATCGAATCCGGCGAAGGGCGCGGTATCGCCCTCGTCAAGACGCTGATGAACCACTACGGCGGCGACGTGGACGTTCGCGACAACGACCCCCGCGGGACCGAAGTCGTCGTCGAGTTCCGCCGGCCGCCACCGCGCTGACTATAACCCACTGGCGGGCGAACCGACCCGCATGCGATCCCTCGACGAGACCTGTGACACGTTCGACATCGGTGGCGACCTCACCGTCCATCGCCTCGGTTTCGGCGCGATGCGCATCACCGGCCCCGGAATCGTCGGGCCGCCCGACGACCCCACCGAGGCCCGTCGCGTCCTCGACCGGGCGGTCGAACTGGGCGTCGACCTGATCGACACCGCCGACTCCTACGGTCCGGGCACCAGCGAACGCCTGCTTCGCGAGGCCGGCACGCCGGACGACGCCGTCGTCGCCACCAAGGGCGGCCTCCTGCGCTCGCCGGACGGCGACTGGCTTCGCCACGGCGACCCCGACTACCTCCGAAACGCCGCACTCTGCAGTCTCGACCGACTGGGTGTCGAGACCATCGACTGCTACCAGTACCACGCCCCCGACCCGGACGTCCCCATCGAGGAGTCGATGCACGCCCTCGCCGACCTGAAGGATCGCGGCCTGATCCGTCACGTCGGCGTGAGTAACGTCTCGGTCGAGCAACTTGACCGCGCACGCGACGTGGTGTCCGTCGCGACGGTCCAGAACGAGTACAACGTCGCGGACCGCACCCACGACGACGTCCTCGCCGTCTGCGAGGACGCTGATATCGGCTTCATCCCGTACTTCCCGCTCGGCGGCGGTGATCTCGGCTCCACGGCCGACGTGCTCGCCGACGTGGCCGACGCCCACGACGCCACGGCCCGACAGGTCGCGCTCGCGTGGCTGCTCGAACGCTCGCCCGTCGTCCTGCCGATCCCCGGCACGTCGAGCGTCGACCACCTCGAATCGAACGTCGCCGCCGCCGACCTGGACCTCACCGACGACGAGCTGGCGCGGTTGTCGGCCTAGTCGGCCGGGCCGAGGTATCCCCACGCCTGCAGGCGGTCGCCGTCCCCGTCGATCCAGCGCTCGCCGATGTCGTCGCGGTAGTAGCGGTTTGGGACGACGATGTTGTCCACGCGCTCATAGGCTTGTCTGCGGGCGTTCTGCATCGTGTCTCCTTTCCCAGTGACGACGAGCGGCATGCCGCTCTCACCAGCGACCCGCCACTGCCCCTCGACTTTCTTTGTGTCCTCCAGGTGGATTCCGTCGCGGCTCTCGGTCTCGAAGACGACCGCGGCGTTTCGAGAGTTCTCGTCGTACGTCTTCCCGTCGTCGAACGGGAACGGCGGGAGGACAACGCGCACACCGATCTGGTAGCCGTTGTGAACCTCCAATTCGGGGTCGTTTCCGTGGGCAAGGTCATAAAAGAACTGCCCGGTCGAGGATTCAAACGACTCCTCCTGTAGTGCAATGGTCGGATAGCCGAACCTTGGAGTGAACTCTAGCGGGTAGATGCCGGTCTCGTTGACGATGCAGTTGATGTCGATACTCCCGACGTACCCTTCCGCAGCGAGCCAGCCTTCGAGCGTTCCGACTGTCTCCTCAAACAGTCTATTCCGCCCGCCCCAGAACATCGACGTACCCATCTCACCCGTTGATGGGCCGATGTTTCCTGGGAACAATTTCTTATGCTCAAAATTAAAATTGACCTGGTCAATGAACCGATCACCGTTGGAAAACCCGCAAATGGCAATCTCCACGCCCTCGACCTTCCGCTGGAGTTGGAAGCCCTTCATGCGGTGCCCCCACGCTTTCTTGTAGGCGCGAAGGACGTCGACGACGTCGCTGCCGTCGTCCTCGTCCCCGACGTAGAGGAGTCGCTTGACGTTCTGGACCTCCCCGAGCGGTTTGATAACGTACGGTGCGGGATTCTCTTGGACGTGCTGGATGCCGGCGTCGAAGTCCTCGAAGACGTGGTGCTCGATAGTGTTGACCCCGTGCTCTTCGAGGATCTGCATCGCGTAGCCGCGGTCCTCTTCGAGTTGATCGGTGTTCGGGGTCCCACCGACGACGGCCTTTCCTTCCTCGCGGAGTTCCTGGGCGAGCGCGCCAGTGCCGATGTCCGAGCCGACCCAGATGTCGTCGAAGACGATCACGTCGGCCCACTCGACTTCCGCACGCCAGTCGTCGGTCTTGGGGACGAACCCGTCACCGATCTCCCGGTCGCTCTCGGCTTCGACGTAGTACTTCACGTCGTGGCCCTCCCGGTGGACCTGCCACGCGAGGTCGGTGATCAGTGCCGCATCGAGGGACACGAAGAGAAACCGGTGGGAGTCCATACCCGTCCGACACGGCGAGTGGATATAGGTGTCACGCCGGAATCATGACGGCGCTGCGTCGCCGAGGGCCGACAGCGAGGGCTGATAGTCGGCGACCAGCGTCTCGACGAGTGCGCCGACCGTCTCCGAGTCGAACGTCCAGAATCCCGTGTACCGTCCCGGGTCAGTCTCCCGGGCGAGGAGAGCGCCGTCGTCCTGGTCGTCGGGGCCGCGGTACACCACGAACCAGTAGTCCGCGACGTGCTCGCCCGTCTCGTCGGCGTAGGCGTTCACCCCGTTCCACGTCTCGGGTGTCCACTCCGGCCGGCCGTACACCGTAGTGTCGACGCCGCAGTCGGCGATTTTCCGATACCGAGTCCACACCGACGGGTCGTCGCGGAGGGCACGGAACGTCTGGAATCCCGTGTGGAGTTCGCCAGCCCCGCGGCGCCACGCGCGGGTTTCCAGGAGCTGTGAGACACAGCCCATCGCGACTTTTCCCTCGCCGAACAGCGAATAGACGTTCCCGTCGAGGTGGGTGAGAAAGCCCTCGACGGACGGGTTTCGCTTGGCGCTCGGGTCGAGATCCCGAAACGAGTTCTGGTCGAACGCCTCGAAGAGGTACGCGTGGAGTTCCGCGATGCCAACCGAGCCGAGATACGCATCGCCGTCGGTCAGAACCAGAAACGACTCCGGAAGTCCATCGATCGTGACACGCCTCGTCTCCAGATCGAACCGATCGAAGTAGTCGACGATTTCCGTGACTTCGTCGTCCACCTCGGCGCCGTTCACGACGACGATCCGTCGCTGGTGTGACTCCCGTTCGTCGATGAACTGCTGGAGGGATCGTGTCACGGATACGCTCCTTACTCACCGTTGGGCGTCGACCCACTAATACGCTCCGTCGGTCTCACTTGCGGTCCGGCGTGTCTAGCCTAGAAACGTCGCCAAAAAGAGTAACGCGAACCCGAGCGAGATACAGAAACCGCCGATTCGTCCGATCCACGTGTGTTCGCGGACTTCCGTCCGACTGCTGTCGATCCGGTAGTCCTGGAACTCCTCGTTGTACTCGACGTAGGTCGGCATCTGGAAGAACTCGATGAACACCAACGCGCCGCCGAGCGCACCGAGTGCCGATCCGAGCAGTCTGAGCGCGTTCGCCACGGCGACCATGCTCTCAGGGGTGACTGACGGGACCAAAAATCCTCCGAAGATTCATACCGGAATCCGGGACCAGAGGCGCCCATGCGTGCCACTCGTCGCCTCGTCGGTTCGCTCTGCCTGCTCGTGTTCGTCACCACGGCGGCGACCACGCCGGTGGCTGCCGGTGCCGCCGACGCGCCGGCTATCGTCGCGGCCGTCCCCAACCCCGTCGCGGACGGGGACGTGGGCGAGTTCGTCGTCGTGCGGGTACCGCCGACGTCGACGGCCAACTGGACCCTCACGGACGGCGAGACGGTCGTTTCCCTCCCGGCCGATCGACCGGGTGCGCGACTCGCCGTCACCGATTCGCCGAACGCGACCCGACGACTGGCCGACGCGCCGGTCGTCGCCGTTTCCCACCTCTCGCTCTCGAACGCAGGTGAACGACTCCGCCTCCGCCGCGACGGGGCCGTCGTCGCCACCCTCGAGTATCGTGACGCGCCCTCCGGTGAGCGACTCGTCCGCGAGTCCGGGGGTCGGCGCTGGCGCCCCGTCGGCTTCCAGCCACGCGACGTGCGAAGCCACGGCCGTGCGACGGTCACTGGCTTCCTCCTTCCCGACGCGCCGGGGGTCCCCGTCGAGACGCTCCGCGACGCCCGCCGCCGCATCCTCCTCGCGGGGTACACCTTCACCAGCGACCGGGTCGCCGACGCCCTGGTCGCCGCCTCGCGGCGCGGCGTCGAGGTACGCGTCCTCGTCGACGGTGCCCCCGTCGGCGGCCGCTCCGCTCGGGGTGCCGCAGTCCTCGACCGACTCGTCGCCGCGGGCGTGGAGGTTGTCGTCCTCGGCGGCCCCCACGCCCGCTTCGAGTACCACCACCCGAAGTACGCCGTCGTCGACGACCGGGCGCTCGTCACGTCGGAGAACTGGAAGCCCGCGGGCGTCGGCGGGCGGAGCAGCCGAGGCTGGGGCGTCGTCGTCGACTCCTCTTCGGTCGCGGCGGATCTCGCCCGCCTGTTCCGTGCCGACGCCGGTTGGCGTGACGCGATTCCGTGGCGACGACACCGCCGCAATGAGACGTTCGACGCCGAGACGCCGTCCAACGGCACCTACCCGTCACGGATCGACCCAGAGACGACTGCGGGGACGGTTCGCGTACTCACCGCACCGGGCAACGCCGAGTCGGCGGTCGTTGGCGTCATCGACGCCGCCGACGAGCGCGTGGACGTGATTCAGCCGACCATCGGCCGGCGGGACGGTCCCCTCCTCCGCGCGACGGTCCGGGCGGCCGCCCGCGGCGTCGAGGTGCGCGTCCTCCTCTCGGGCGCGTGGTACGTCGCCGAGGAGAACGCGGCTCTCACCGAGTGGCTGAACGGCGTCGCCGAGCGACGTGATCTGCCGCTCTCGGCGCGGGTCGCCGAGCCGCGCGGTCGGTTCGAGAAGATTCACACCAAAGGCGTCGTCGCCGACGACGTGGTCGTCGTCGGGAGCCTCAACTGGAACGAAAACGCCGTCTCGAACAACCGCGAAGTGGCGGTGGCCGTCCGGAGCGCGGATCTGGCTGCGTACTTCCGGGAGGCGTTCGCCGCCGACTGGTCGTCGGGGCCGGGACGGACGACGTGGGTCCTCGTCGCCGGCGCCGCCGCGGCGCTGGTGCTCGCGATGCTGGTCGCGAAGCGGACGGTTCGGTTCGTCGACTAAGTGTCGAGCGCCGTCGCACTCGAGAGCCGTTCGTCGAGTTCCGCGTCGGCCATCTTCTCGACGAGGCTCTCGATCACCTCGCTACGCATCCCCTTCACGAACTTGATCGACCCGACGACGAGGTGTCCGCCGCCGGAGACGCCGCCACCGACCACTTCCTCGTCGAGTTCGGCCACCATCTCGGGGATGTCGAGGCGGACGCCATCCGAGCGAAGGACGGCGAAGTCCGGGCCGTAGCCGATGGTGATGACGGGGTCGCCCGTCTCCCCGACCTTGCGGTCGTGGAGGTTGCCGGTGGTCTTGCCCGGAGCCGGGTACGTGAAGCGGTACGCGAAGTCGTCGAGGTCGACCCGGTACAGATGCGCGTCGTTTTCGAGACGCTCGTGTTCGACGTGTGGGTCGAGCGCGGCCAACTGGCGGTCGATGTCACGCTCCGCCCGGTCCGCGAGGAAGTCGACGAGTTCCTCGTGGCGCCGTTCGTCGTCGCAGTCAACGTTCAATACGTCGCTGACGAGGGTCTTGCCCTCGCTGTAGCGGAGCCAGTGGGCGGCGTAATCGAGAGCCTCGCCGATCCGGACGAGGTCGTCCCGACCGTAGCCGGCCTCCCCCGCCAAGTCGACGAACGACTCCATCGTCTCGGCCTTCGACCGGTCGGCGAGACCCGCCACCGCGGGGACGTGCTGGAGTTCGTCGGTCATCCCGGGGTCGATCATTCGCGCGAGTTCGACACACATCATCCCGGTGGTGATGCGGTAGTCCTCGTCGTGGAGGTACGGATTGACGTGTGCGTCCAGCAGGTCGTCGACCGCCGCCGGATCGGGGTGGTGGTGGTCGACGACGACGATGGGGACGTCGTAGTGGGCGAGGTTCTTGTAGGCGGGGACGTCCTCTTCCGTGCTCCCGTTGTCGAGCATGAGCAGGAGGGGAAGCTTCTGTCCGTGGCGCTCCCGCCCTTCGAGTGCGAAGTTGAGGTCACGGGTCACGTCCTCCATCTCGTAGAACGGCGCCTTGCTCGGGAGCCGCTTGATGAGGTGGCGGGGGGCGTCGTCGTCGTCGTGGACGGCGGTGATGAAGCGTTCGAGCGCCACCTGCACCGGCAGGGAGGCACACATCCCGTCGCCGTCGGCGTGGTGACGAACCCTGATCGGCCGCCCTTCGAGGACGGTCCGGCGGAGGCGCCGGGCGAGTTCGCGGAGGTCCGGGCGGAGTTTGTCGAACGCGTCCCACTCGACTAGCGGGTCGACATCGTGGGGCTCGGCTCGCTCCGTCAGGCCCGCATCGACGCGTTCGTGCACCTGCTCGGCCGTCTCACCGCTCAGTCGGGTGAGGGACTCGACTTCGATCTGTGGGCTGCCTTCGTGTTCCTCGGCGGTCCCGGAGATCCGGACGGCGTCGTCGAGTTCCACGTCGGGGTGAGCGCGCACGCCCGCCTCCTCGAAGGCCGTGCAGGCGACGATGCCGGAGGCGTCACAGCACCGGAACACGGTCGGTCCGGCGGTCTGTTTGACCTGGATGATCGTTCCCTCGACGGTGACCGACTCGCCGACGGACAGCTCCTCGATCGGCGTGATCGTCGGCTGGTGGTCGACCGCGACGGTTCGGTAGTCGCCGAGGTCGGCCTCCTCGAAGGCGACGTCGCCGTTCTCGCGGATCTCGTCGAGGCGGACGAGCAGGCGGTCGCCAACGTCGTACTCGCCGTCGAGGTTCGATTCGTGGACGAGTCCCGAGACGTCGTCCGAGACGTCGACGAAGACGCCGTAGGCAACGACGCCGTTGACGACGGCGTGGTAATATTCGTCGGTCTCCACGTCCTCGACCGTACAGTCGGGTGCGAGATCGTAGACGACGGGGCGGGAATCGCCCTGGGTTTCGGTGCCGGAATCCCCGGCATTCCCTGCGGTCATAACACTGTGTGGTCGGTGCCCGAAGTTAAGCCTTGCAGAATACGCCCGCCGCCCACGCCACCCGCCCGCGGGCCATCCGGAACCCTTAGAAGGCGACGCGCCCGACCCACAGCCATGCGGTTCCTCCGGACCAATGCCGTCGACGGGGCCACGGAATCGGTACCCGGCACGGACGGACGCGGACGCCACCGAGCGGAGGCGGTCGACGACGATCCATGACGACCGTCGTCGCACAGGGGACCTTCGATATCCTCCACCCCGGACACGTTCACTACCTCTCCGACGCCGCCGCGATGGGCGATCAGCTCCACGTCATCGTCGCCCGGGGCGGAAACGTCACGCACAAGCCGAAACCGGTCCTGTCGGACGGCCAACGTCGGCGGATGGTCGACGCCCTCGACGTCGTCGACGAGGCCCACCTCGGCCACCCGGAAGATATCTTCGTCCCCATCGAACGGATCGATCCGGACGTCATCGTCCTCGGCTACGACCAGCATCACGACGAGGAGCGCCTCCGAACGGCGTTACAGTCGCGCGGTATCGACTGCCGGGTCGAACGGGCGTCGGCGCGCGACACGCCGGCGGACGAACTGGCCTCGACGGGACGGATCATCGACCGAATCGTCGAACGACGGTGTTGAAATGAGACGGTCGTCCGCAGTGCCGCCTTACGCGAGAATCGGCGACTGAGCGAGCGACTCGTCGTGAGCGCGAACGACCTCTTCGTCGGGTTCCAGATCGCTCGACGACCCGCTCTTCTGTTCATCGAGGTACTGCTGGTACTCGTCCTGAGAGACGACCTCGATCTCGAAGTACATCTGCGAGTGGGCGACGCCACAGAACTCGGCGCAGTAGCCCTGGTAGGTCCCCTCCTCCAGTGGCACGGTCTTGATGACGTTCGACTGGCCGGGCATCGCGTCCTGTTTCAGGCCCATCTTGGGGACGTGGAACGCGTGTAGTACGTCACTCGATGTGATATTGAAGTAGACGTCCTGTCCAACCGGGACCACCACCGTCGGGGAGGTGCTAGCGATCGAGACGTTCTCCTGTGGGTAGCTCGCCTGCCAGCCCCACTGGAACGCGTCCATGTGGACGAGGACGTCGTTTTCGTCCGGGGCGACCGCCTGGTCACCCTGCTCGAAGGTGACGTTCTCGTCGGCGAGGACGCCGTAGGAGGCGACGCCGACGAACAGGAGGATGATCGCCGTGGCGATGGTCCAGGTGATCTCCAGCCGACGATTCTCCTGTGTCGGCTTCGCGTCGCCGGAGTTCTTGAACCGGTAGACGGTGTAAATGAGGATCCCCTCGACGAGGAGGGTGATGGGGACGGCGATCAACAGCAGCTTGTTGTTCAGCTGATTGATTAGTTCTGCGGACACTGAACTCTGGGCCGCGACTGGATCGGCGGCGAGTGAAAGAGCCACCACCGACAGCAGCGACGCCAGCACGAGGCGCGACCGTTTCATACTCTATGGGCCGTTAGAATCTCCTCCGTAAATAGCTACTGATAGGACAGATCACCGGCCCGCCGTCACGTGAGAAAAAGCGGGGCGCCTAAATAGGCGGCTTTCCAAGTGCCGCCAGTGATCGAACCGTGGTTCGAGACGTAACCGACCGATTCCCCGGCCTCCTCGCGGCGAGTGCGATGGGCGTGTACCTGCTGTTGCTCGTCGGGACCACGATCGCCGTCACCGACGCGGCGGCGACCTGTGCTGCGTGGCCGGCGTGTGGCGACGGGTTCGCGCTGCCGACGACCACCGCCGGCGCGCTGGTGATCGGCCATCGTCTCGCGGCCGTCGTGGTTGGCTTGCTCGTTCTCGCCGCCGGTATCTCCGCCTGGCAGGCCGACCGGAGTCGCCGTGTCCGTGCCGCCCTCGGCGTCTCCGTGCTCTGTTATCCCGCGCAGGCAGCCCTCGGGGCCGTCGTCGCGACAACTGGCGGGACGAGCGCGCTCTCGACTGCACACCTGTTCGTGGGGATGGTCATCTTCGGTGGACTGGTGGCCGCGCTCGCCTGGACGCTCGAAACCGAAACTGGCGACCCGTCCGACGGTCCCGTCACGGACCCCGACGCACTCTCGCCACCCGACGGGCCGGTCGACCCCGACCCGCCGACCCTGCCCGACGATCCGGTGACCCGCGCGCGCGCCATCGCCGGTGCGTACCTCCGACTCACGAAACCGCGACTGATGTGGCTGCTCTGTCTCGTCGCCTCGGCGGGCATGGCGCTCGCGGCCGGTCCCGCGCTCGCACCCCGGACGGTGGTGCTGACGCTCCTCGGAGGCGTCCTCTCCATCGGCGCCAGCGGGACCTTCAACCACGTCCTGGAGCGCGACGTGGACCGACGGATGAACCGCACCAGCGACCGCCCGCTCGCGACGGACGTCGTGTCGGTGCGCAACGCGCTGGCCTTCGGCGGCCTGTTGACCGTCGGCTCGCTCGTCGCGTTCGCCGCCGTCAACCCCCTCGTGGCCGTCCTCGGTCTCCTCGCCATCGTCTTCTACAGCGTGATCTACACGCTCGTCCTGAAGCCGAACACCGTCCAGAACACGGTTATCGGCGGTGCTGCCGGCGCCTTGCCGGCGCTGATCGGGTGGGCGGCGGTCACGGGGTCCATCGGCCTGGGTGGCCTCGTCCTCGCGACGGTTATCTTCCTCTGGACGCCCGCACACTTCTACAACCTCGCGCTGGCGTACAAGGACGACTACGCCCGCGGTGGCTTCCCGATGATGCCCGTGGTTCGTGGCGAGACGGAGACGCGAAAGCATATCCTGTGGTGGCTCGGCGCGACGCTGGTCGGTGCGGGCGCACTCGCCACGTGGGAGTCGCTCGGCTGGCTCTACGTGCTCACCACCGTCGGCCTCGGCGCGGCGTTCCTGTGGGCGGTCGTACGCCTCCACCTCGACCGCACCGAATCCGCTGCCTTCCGGGCGTTCCACGCGTCGAACGCCTACCTCGGGGCGCTGTTGCTCGCGGTTGTCGTCGACACGCTGGCGGTCTGACCCGCCGACAGGCAAGGGTAAACGGTAAGCCGGTGGCCGTCGCGAACGGGAGTATGGAGAATGTAGCGATCATCGGCGCGTCGATGACCCAGTTCGGCCAGCGGGACGGGTGGGTCCTCGACTTGCTTTCGGAGGCTGGTACGGCGTGTCTTGACGACGCCGGCGTCTCGCCGGACGCGGTCGATCACCTCTACGTTTCGAACATGGCGAGCGGCGAGTTCGAGGGACAGACGGGGATCATGAACGCCGTCGCCCACGACCTCGCCGCGATGCCGGCGTACACCGCCCGCATCGACCAGACGAGTTCGAGCGGCGGGGCCGGCGTCAAACACGCCTGGCAGTCGGTCGCCAGCGGTGCCAGCGACATGACCTTGCTCGTCGGAGCCGAGAAGATGACTCACCGGACGACGCCGGAGGCGACGGACGTCATCGCCTCCATCACCCACCCGGTCGAGTACAAACACGGGGTGACACTCCCCAGTTTCGCCGGGTTGACCGCGCGGCTCTATCTCGACACCTACGACGCACCCCGAGAGAGCCTCGGGAAGGTTGCGGTGAAGAACCACCGCCACGGTGTCGACAACCCACACGCCCAGTTCCAGAAGGAGGTGGATCTGGAGACGGTGCTGGAATCGCCAATCGTCGCCGATCCGCTTCGTCTCTACGACTTCTGTCCGATCACGGACGGGAGCGCGGCGCTCATGTTCTGTCCCGAGTCGGTCGCCCGGGAGTACACCGACGACTACGTCCTCGTGCCCGGCGTCGGCGGCGCGACGGACACCCACGTCGTCCACGAACGGACGGATCCGACGACGATGCGCGGTGTCGTCGAGTCGAGTCGGATCGCCTACGAGATGGCCGACTTGAGCCCCGAGGACGTCGACGTGGCCGAACTCCACGACATGTTCACCATTCTGGAGTTCCTCCAGAGCGAGGATCTCGGCTTCTTCGAGAAGGGCGAGGGCTGGAAAGCTGTCGAGGAAGGCCGTACCGAACGCGGCGGCGACCTGCCGATCAACCCGTCCGGTGGCCTGAAATCCAAGGGGCACCCACTGGGTGCCAGCGGTGTGGCACAGGTGTACGAAATCTACGAACAGCTGACGGGCAACGCCGGAAAGCGACAGGTCAGCGACGCCGACACCGGTCTGGCGTGTAACGTCGGCGGCTTCGGCAACTGCGTCATCACCACCCTCATGGAGGCGATCTGAGATGATGGAAGCGTACCAGTATCCCGACGGGAGCATCACGTACCCGGGTCACCCCCTCGGTCCCGGAGGAGAGGAACCGGTCGATACGATCGACCTCAGCGAGTACACGGCCGAAATCGTCACGTGGACGACGAGCACCGCGGCGCCGCCGGGCGTCCGCGAACCGAATCCCCTCGCTATCGTCGAGTTCGACGTGGACGGGGAACCGGTTCGCGCGCTCGGTGGGCTGACCACCGACGACGTGGAAATCGGCGACGAGGTGCGGCCCGTGTACGTCGAGGAACTCCGGGAGCCCGGTGCCGGCATCCGGGAACCCGAGAGCCAGGAGTGGGACGGGTACCGGTTTGAGCCGCTCTGACGCCTGCCGAACCGGCGACACGCGCCACCGGTACGTGACGACGCCGTCGCTGTGGCTCTCGTACGGCGAGAACGAGTTCCGGCGTGCGACGGCGGCGTTCCGCAACGCCGGGATTTCGGTTCGAGAGAACTGAGTTTACTCGTCGGGCGCTTCGTCGATGAGGACGATCGCCTCGCCGTCGATGACCGTCTCACCGTCCTCGTCTTCGACGACGGTGGTCAGCCGGTAGCGGCCGTCGCCGAGGTCTTCGACGACCTCACAGATGGCGGTGACCGTCTCACCGATGTCGACGGGACCGAGGAACTGGAGGTCCTGTGAGAGGTAGATCGTCAGGCCGGGCAGGCGCGCCAGCGCGGCACTGATGAGACCGGAGACGAGCGTCCCGTGGACGATCTGTCGGCCGAAGCGTGTCTGCTCGGCGAAGTCGGGATCGAGGTGGAGTCGGTTCGTATCGCCGCTCGCGTCCGCGAACCCGCGGATCTCCCGTTCGCTGAGGGTCTTCGAGAACCTGATGCGGTCTCCCACGCCGACGACGCCGTCACTGCCCTCGTCGGCGTGTTCGAACGTCCAGTCGGCCTTCGAATAGCTCACCTCCGGCGAGACGGGCGGTTGCCGGTCGTCGCCGTCGGCGAGCGTCGGGAACATGGCCCGATTGGCCGCCATCATACTGCTGTAGAAATGCTCGACGCTGTTCGAGAAGTGTTTTCCTGACTCTACCCACGCGTCCGTGAGGCTACTCATCGGTGTTGAAGATTGTTCCTGCATTGGTTGTCTGTCCGTTGTTTGGGGTGGTCGGTTAAAGACTGGTCGCTTTCGCCGCCTGGCACGCCCGGGCGAAACCATCCAATGTCTTTGAGTGGTATAGGATGGTAACAAAAGTAAAGCTTATGCCTCTGGGCCGCCTCGGATGTAACAAGGATGACGCAAGACGAAGACGATGGATCGCCGATGTGGCCTCCCATGCCCTTTGCCCAGCAGTTTCAGAACGCAAGCGAAGACGCGGTCGAACAGCAGATGAAGCTGTTCAAGCAGTTCATGTCGGGCGGTGCCGGAAGCGGGTTCGACGGGTTCTCGCAACTGGGCGCGATGAGCATGGGCACCGCGATGTTCAAGACCCGCGTGCAGAGCGGGGGTCGCATCAGCATCCCCGATGCCGAGCGTGAGACGCTCGACATCGAAGACGGCGACATCGTCCAGACGATCGTCATCCCAGTGAAACGAAACTCCGAGTGAGACCCAATGAGTGTTAACAACCCCCTTAGTTCGGCTTTCCAGCTGCAACGCACGATGATCGAGCAGACCCGCCGCGCCGCCGAAACCGGCGTCGACGTCCAGCGCTCCGCCATGGAGACCTGGTTCGGCTCCTTCGAGTCGGTCAAGTCCGCCCAGAAGAGCGGTGTGACGCTCTCGAAGACGGCCATCGATGCCTACCTCGAGAGTATGAAGTCGGTCTTCCCCGAGGAGTCCGTCGCGGAACTCGAAGCGGCCGTCGACGAGCAGTTCGAGGCCGCCGACGAGATTCACGAGGACGCCTGGCAGTCCTTCCTGCAGGGCCTCGACGAGGCCGAGGCGACCTACGACGAAGTGACCGAGATGCAACTCGAACTGCTCGCGGACAGCTTCGACGCCTTCGAACAGATCCAGTCCGAGGCAGAGGAGACGACCGAAGAGGCCGTCGCCTCCGCCGAGGAACTGGCCGAATCGGCCTAACCGGAGCCTATTCCATCCCGACCCCCTATTTACATACGATGACTAACGATGCCAGCGATACGTTCGACGGACAGATGGACCAGTTCCTTGAGCGCATGACGGAAACGTATATGAACGCCCTCGACCGGAACCTCGACGCCCAGTCGGCGTTTCTCGAATCCTGGATGGATTCGATGGAGGACAGCCTCTCCGAGGAACGGATTCAGGAGGGCTACGAGGGATCGATGCGCGCCTACGAGGCGTGGATGGACGCCGCCGAGACGTCCTTCGAGCGCATGGGCAGCGCCATGCAGGGCGAAGACGTCGAACCGGAGGAGTTCCGTGACATCTGGCTCTCCTCGGCCAACGAGGCGTTCAAAGAGATGATGACCACGACGGCCTTCGCCGCGGCGACGGGCCAGACCGTCGAGGAGGCGATGGACATGCGACAGACCATCGACGAGGCTTCCGAGGAGACGCTCCACGCCCTCAACTTCGCGACGGTCGGTGACGTGCGCGAGGTCGGTGAACGTCTCGTCGAACTCGAACGCCGCCAGCACTCGATCGAGCAGAAGCTCGATCAGTTGATCGACCAGCAATGAACCCCTTCACTTTCCCGCTCGACGCCCAGCGCGACCTCTGGGAGCGCGCCGCCGCCGACGCGACGTCGGTCGGGGCCGTCCCCGACGGGTTGGAGACGATGGCCGAGGTGGAAGTCGGCGAGACGCCGAGCGAAGTCGTCTACCGTGAGAACAAACTCGAACTCCACCACTACGAGCCGCTGGTGCCCGAGGAGGAGCGCCACGACGTGCCCCTCCTCTTTGTCTACGCGCTCATCAACCGGCCGTACATCCTCGACCTCCAGCCGAATCGTAGCGTCATCCGGCGGATGCTGGAAGCCGGCTTCGACGTGTACATGATCGATTGGGGTGAACCGTCCGACCTCGATACGTCCCTGTCGCTGCACGACTACGTGAACCGGTACATCGACAACTGCGTCGACGAGGTGCGCGAACGCTCCGGTCAGGACTCGATCAACATCCTCGGCTACTGTATGGGTGGAACGATGAGCGTCATGTACGCGGCGCTCCACCCCGAGAAGGTCCGCAATCTGGGCCTGATGGCGGCGGGCCTCTGTTTCGACGGCACCGGCGGTATCCTCGAGATGTGGGGCGACGAGGACTTCTTCAGTCCCGGCGCGATCACCGAGACGTTCGGCAACGTCCCTGCGGAGTTCCTAGACGTCGGGTTCGCGCTGATGGACCCCGTCCACAACTACATCACGAAGTACGGCAACCTCTACGACAACATCGAGGACGACGACTTCGTGGAGAACTTCGCCCGGATGGAGCGCTGGCTCAACGACCCCATCGACGTCGCCGGCGTCGCCTACCGGGAGTTCTTAGAGGACGTCTACCAGGGGAACAAGCTCTACCGTAACGAACTGGAACTGAACGGAGAGCGGGTCGACCTCGACGACATCACTATGCCCGTGTTGCAGGTGATCGGCGAGTACGATCACCTCATTCCGCCGGAGGCGAGCAAGCCGTTCAACGAGAAAGTCGCCAGCGACGACACCGAGATCATGGAGTTCTCGACTGGTCACATCGGTCTCTCGGTGTCGAGTTCCACGCACGAACACCTCTGGCCCGACGTCGCCGAGTGGTTCGCCGAGCGGTCGGTCGACGACGGCGAGTCGACGGACACGGACGCCGCTACGGAGGCACCCGAAACCGACACCCCCGACGCCGCCGTCGCCGAGGACGTCGATACGACGGAGGCTGACGTGACCGAGGAGGACGGCACGGCGGCCGACGTGGCCGGCACCGACCTGCAGGAACTCGACGGTATCGGCCCGGCCTACGCCGAGCGTCTGGCGTCGGCAGGCGTGGCGTCGGTGGAGGCACTCGTGGACGCCGAGGCCGCCACGCTGTCGGCGGAGTCCGGCATCGACGAGGGCCGCATCCGCCGGTGGATCGACGACGCCAGCGAGCGGACCGCGTAGGTGGGACGACGCTCCGCGTCGTGACACCGGACCACACGAACGATCATTGCGTATATATGGACATATCATCTCATATTAGGAATTTCCATAGTATGGTGCATATATTGGAAGAGTTTATTACTTAGAAGACGGACATTTCGAGTAGATCATGAGCACGAACACGAGCGCAAACCAGATGATCGCCTCGGCCGCCGACCGCTTCGACATCCCCGACGACCTCACCGCCGCCGACACGAAGCTCGTTTACCTCTTCGTCACCGTCTCGGACGGTGTCACCATCGGCGACCTTCAGTCGACGCTCGACATCAAGAAAATCAGCCTCTTTCCCGTCCTCGACACCCTCTCGGAGCGGGGACTGATCGACCGCGTCGACGACAAGTACGTCAACGCCGCGGCGTAACGTCGCCGACTCGGTCTCTAGTGCTCTCGTGTCACCCCCCACGGGTGGTACTCACTCCGTTCCGGTCTCCTCTCCGTTCTCGTCGTCTTCCATCGAGTCCTTGATCGACGCCAGTTCCGCGTCCACGTCGACCGTTTCCCCCTCCTCCTCGACGTCGATGGCGACCCCCTGCCCGCGGTCCGCCCGGTCGTCGCGCCGGCGGTCCCCGCGTTCCTCTCCACCTCGTCCCCCGTCGTCGACCGCCGCCAACCGCTCGTCGATCTCCGCCGTCAGTGATCGGGCGTCCGCGAGCACCGACCCCGCCGCAGACTCCTCGGGGAGGTCGGCTCCGGTGAGCGCCTCCCGCAGGTCCGCAAGCGCGTCCCGAAGGGTGGTCACGTCGGGGGACTCCGGCGACCGCAGTCGGTCCCGAAGCCGCCCTTCACTCGGCCGCGGCCCGGCGAGTCGGAGCACCGCGCGCAGCAGTTCCAGCGACTGCACCGTCGCTTCGAGCAGGGCGATCAGCGTCGGAATCGTGTACTCTTCGGTGAACCGCAGCATCTCGCCGGGCGTCGGTGGTCGGCGACGTGGCACGTCCGTCGCGCCGCGGGATCGCCGCCCGCCGCCCCGCACGTCCCGGTCCACGGCGGATCGGAGGTCAGTGAGGGTCTCCTCCAGTTCCGAGAGCAGGACCGCCAGATCCTCGTCGTCGTCGTGGCTCATACCGCCTCTTGCGGCCGGAGGCGCATATACTGTCGGCCCTACTCGCGTCGCCAGCGGACCACCGCGGCCGTCAGCAGTGCGAAGAGGGCGACGACGGCGCCGAACCCGTCGCCCGACGATTCGGTGGTCGTCGCCGGTGTCGGTTCGGGCGTCGGCGTCGGCGTCGGTTCGGGGACCGGTTCGGGCGTCGGCGTCGCGGTCGATGGGGGCGTCGCCGTCGGTTCCGGGGTCGGTTCCGGGGTCGGTTCCGGGGTCGGTTCGGGCGTCGGCGTCGCGGTCGATGGGGGCGTCGGCTCTGGGGTCGGTTCGGGCGTCGGCGTCGCGGTTCGGCCGCCGGCGACGGTCACCTCGGTCGTCGCCGATCCGGCCTCGATGTTGCTCCCTTCGACTTCGATCCGGTAGGGTCCCGGATCGGCACTGCTCGTGTCGACGGTGACGTTCCCACCGCTCTCGGTGATCCGCTCGTTGCCCGCCAGATCGACCCCGTCTGGACTCTCGACGGTCACGTCGAGGCGGTCGGCCTCGGCGAAGTTGTACTCGACCGTGATTCGCACCTCCTCGAAGTCGCTGGCTTCGACGGTGTCACCCGCAATGTCGACGCCGCGTTCGTTGCGGACGTCGAAGTCGGTGATCCGTGGCTGAACGACGACCAGTTCCGGGTCGTCGTCGTCGTCCGTGTCGGCGTCGTACGAGCCGGGACTCACCCCGTCGAAGTCGGCGTTCTCCGGGGAAACCGTGAACACCGAGTCGCCAGTCGTCGAAATGAACGTCGTTCGCTCGGTGCCGACGGTGCCGCCGCCGGTAAGCTGGACGTTCGAGATGTCGAGCGTCTCACTGACGTACACACGGACGGGTGGACTGGTGTCGGATGGTTCGTCGCGTGGCTCCTCGACGGCGACGCCCACGCCGGTGATGCCGGCGACGACGAGGACGGCGACGAGGAGTGTGGCGAGGGCCGATCGGGAACGGGGGGGCACGTCGGATCGCATGGAGTCACGGTACGGGGTCCCCGACCATGGATCTTGTCGAAAGGGACGCCGTTCCCTTGCCGGGAATGGAAACGCTCTTTTGAGAGTCACACGGAGTGTGTGCGTATGACCGACGGGGACGACGAGACCGACCTACCGGCCGAGACCCTCGACTCCCGCCTCGACGGGATCGCCGAGGACCTCGAGGCTGCCGAGACTGAAGCCGACCTCGACGCGGTCGAGGAGACGCTCGACGGGATCGCCGAGGACCTCGAGGCCGCCGACCTCCCGACCCCGGACGGCGAGGACGAGGACGAGGACGACCCCCGTGAGGACCTCGAAGCGCGCCTCGACGACCTCCGCGACGACCTGGAGGCCGCACGCGGCCCCTACGCGTCCGACGTGGTCGACGACGTGGAGGCCGCCAAGGCGACCCTCGCCGACACCGAATGGACCGAAGACGGCGAGGGTGAGGCCGCCGCGGCCGTCGCCGCCTTCGTCGACGAGGTGGCGGAGATTCTGGACACCGATCTCGCGGGAGAGGACGACGAGGCCCTCGACGCGGCTGCCGCAGCCGTCACGGACGCGGGTCTCGACGCCGACGCCGACGCCGAGACCATCGACGCCCTCCTCGTCGCCACCGACGACCTGTCCGCCGGCCTCGACGACGCCGAGGAGTGGGACGACCTGGAGACCCACGAACAGCTCCGAGCGCAGGGATTCTACGACGTGCTCGGCCACTACAAGGACTACCCGGTCGAGTGGGCGGCGCTCAAGGAGTGGGAACAGCAGGGCAACGTCGAGATGGTGCTCCTGGCCCTCGATAGCTTCCAGTCCGAGTTCATGGAGCGCCACTGCCTCGAGGCCATCACGCGGATGAACGACGACGAGGCCTTCGACGCCATGCACCAGCGTGCGGGCAAGCGCGACAAGCCCGGGATCAAGGCGATTGGCAAGATGGCGGCGACGGACGCCGTCGAAACACTGCTGGAGTACGTCGACGCCGACTCCGACCCCGGACTCCAGAAGGTGACGTTCAAGGCCCTCGGTGAAATCGGCAGCGAGGAGGCGACCGCGCCGCTCGCGAACAAACTCGAGGCCGAGAACGAGCAGATCCGTCCTCACGCCGCTCGCGCACTCGGCCTCATCGGCGACACGCGGGCCGTCGACCCGCTGGCCGGCGTCCTGGCCGACGGCGAGACCGACGAGACCCGCGCCGCGGCCGCGTGGGCGCTCCGCCAGATCGGCACCGAACGCGCGCTCTCCGCTGCCGCCGACTACGTCGACGACCGTGCGTACCTCGTCCAGCACGAGGCATCCCGAGCCGCCGACGCGCTGTCGGTCGAACAGCCGGCCTGATCCCAACCCTCTTTCCTCCGGCAGCCGTCCCCCGTCCATGTCCACGGAGTCGAACGCCCTCGGCACCGACCTCGAACCGTGCAGCACCGATCCCGAGACCGGCTACCTTCGGGACGGCTGCTGTCACCACGTCGAGTCCGACCGGGGCCGACACGAGATCTGCGCGGTGATGACTGAAGAGTTTCTGGAGTACTCGCGAGCGCGGGGCAACGACCTGCTCACGCCCCGTCCGGAGTTCGACTTCCCGGGGTTGACCCCCGGCGACCGCTGGTGTGTCTGTCTGGGCCGCTGGGTCGAGGCCGAAGCCGACGGCGTCGCCCCACCGGTCGTCCTCGAGGCGACGGCGGAGGCAGTGCTGGAGGAGATTCCCTTCTCGACGCTACTGGACCACGAGTACGAAGACGCGGACGGGGCGTGACCGGTCACTCCGCCGCTCGCGGGTACGACTGACGCCCCCCAGTCGAGTTCCGGCCCACGAGCGTCGTCACCGCTTGCGTCCGTCCCGCCTCGTCCAGGCGGATTCGCTCCCGATACTCGAGGATCGTCAGGTCGAGACACGCCCTGAGCAGGTCGTTCGCTCGGAACCGGTACCGGTCGTTCGACGGGCCGATGTCGATCGGGTCGCTCGACCGAAGGTGGTGTTCGTAGATCAGGACGCCATCCGGCGCCAGCGCCTCCTTGATGTCTGGCAGGAGATCGAGCGCGGCGAAGTAACTCACCGTGATCACGTCGTACGCCGACGCCTCGAACTCGAAGTCCGCAACGTCGCTCCGGATCCACGTCACGCGCTCGTCGACACCGTCGTCGCGGGCGGCGCGGGCGGCTCTGTCGAGTGCCTCGTCGGAGACGTCCACGGCGTCGACGTCGTACCCCTCGCTGGCGAGAAATCGGGCGTTCCGTCCCGTCCCCGTCGCGACGTCGAGGGCACGCCCCGTCGGAAGCGCGTCGACGCGACGGCCGAGTTCGGGGATCGAATCGTCCGGAAGGTCGAACTCCTCGTCCGTACTGTACTTCTCGTTCCAGCGCTCTCGGTCGTCGGTCACGACCCCACGAAGTCGTCGGAGGGGTAAGTCCCCGTCGCCTCCGTGAATCGACACACCCATTCTTGCCGGCGAAGAAGGGTCACGCGTGCCCGTCGGTCGCTACCGGAACGCCGGCCTGTTCGTTCTCCTCGGGGTACTGTTCGGCAGTTCGTTCGTCGCGATCAAGGCCGGGTTGGACGCACTCCCGCCCGTCTTCTTCGCGGCCCTCCGCTTCGACATCGCCGCACCGATCCTCCTCGTCTACGCCGCCTGGCGCTACGACGCGTGGCGTCCGCGGAGCCGCGCCGATCTGACCGCACTCGCCGTCGGCGCCGTGACCATCGTCGCGGCGAACAACGGCCTGCTCTTTCTCGGCCAGCGGGCCATCACGCCCGCCGCGGCGTCCGTGATGTACGGGTTGAATCCGATCCTCTCCCCCGCGGTGGCCTTCCTGTTGCTCGGAGACCGACTCGACGTGCGAGGCGTCGTCGGCATCCTCCTCGGACTGGTCGGCGTCGTCGTCATCGTCCAGCCGTCGCCGGAGACGCTCACGTCCGGGTCGACGGTCGGCCAACTGTACGTCCTCGGCGCAGCGGCGCTCATCGCCCTCGGGAGCGTCCTCATGCGTCGTATCGACGCGACGATGGCGAGCGTTCCGCTGACCGCGTGGGCGATGGCGCTCGGAGCCGTCCTCCTCCACCTGTGGAGCCTCGCCATCGGCGAGTCGGTGGCCGACACCGCCCCGACGACGACGCTCGTCCTCGCGGTGCTCGTCGTCTCGATTCCGTCGACGGCGGCCGCCTACCCGATCTACTTCACGCTCATCCGGCGGATCGGTCCGGTTCGCACGAATCTGGTGGCCTACGTCGTCCCCATGGTCGCCGCTCTCACCGGGTGGCTCCTCCTCGACGAACCCGTCACGCTGGCCACCGCCGCTGGATTCTGTGTCGTCGTCGCCGGCGTCTGCCTCCTCGAACGCCACGTCGTCGCCGCCGAACTCTCGCGGGTCTCCGCCCTCCTCGGCCGCTGATCGCCCGCCGTCGACGCCCATGCTGACGTGATAGGTAGCTTTACTTTCCGGGACGCTGAACATAACCTCGCTCGGGACCGGAAGGAGTCGTCCCGCATCGAGACGCCATCGTTCGGCGCACCGATCCGGCTGGCCCACCGGGGGCACCGTTTCGACCACCCGACCCGGGCAGACGCGACATGCCACTCGGCGCCGCCCCCCGATGTCGGCTCGACCACCCGAGCCCGGCGGCGCCGAGTTCGTTCGCGTTCCTCCCCGCTCCCGGGTTCGACCCGCTACGCCGTCCGTCGCTCCGGACCCACGTACTCCCCGTCGCCACCGGCCTCCAATCCGGCTCTCGCCGTCGGCAGCGCCGTCCGCTGTCTCCGGCCCGACACACCGCGGCGGCGCCGTCACTCGTCCGGCCTTCGTTCGACAGCAGGTCCGGTACTCCCCCGGTCCCCACGGGGACGGGGTCAGATATCCTCGTTCGTCCGCGCTGGAACCGCGACCGATTCGCTCCCCTCGCCGAAGATCCGTTCCCAGACGACCAGCGCGGAGGGCAACACCAGCAACGACGACAGGAACGCGTAGATCACCGACAGCGCGGTGAGGAGACCGAAGTCGCCGATGGCGGGGAACACCGAGAGGACGAGAACACCGATCCCGAACACCGTCGTGAGGACGCTCCCGAGGAGGGCGCCGCCGGTCCCGTACACGCTTCGGGTGAGGGCGTCGAGGGTTGTCGGCTGGAGGCGTCGCTCGTCGATGTAGCGGTGGGTGAGGTGGACGGAGTAGTCGATACCGAGACCGATGGTCATCGCGAGCACCGTCGCGGTGAAGGCGTTCAACGAGAAGCCGAGATACCGCATCGATCCGCCGACGAAGGCCACCGTGACCACGATGGGGACGAGGTTCGCCAGGCCGAGCGACGCCTGTCCCTCCAGCACCCAGTAGACGAACAGCAGGAAGACGGCGGTGCCGGCCAGCGCCAGGCCGAGGCTGAGGATCGCCGAGTCGAAGATGATGGCCGAAATCGCCTCGAACACGACGATACCGCCGGTCGCCGTCGCTCCCATCCGGTAGCGGTCGGCCACCGTCCGCGCGTCGGCCGTGATGGCGGCGTCACTCTCGTCGCCTTTCACCGAGTACACCACGCGGGCGCTTCGGCGGTCCTCCGTGAGGTAGTCGAGCGCCCGATCCCGCGCCGGCGAGGCGAACAGGTAGTCGTACACCTCCCCGAGGTTTCGATCCGGGATACCGTTGGCGTTCCGGTCGTTCCGAGCCACCAGCGCGTCGAATCGGGGGTCGCGCTCTTGGTAGGCGAGGATGACCGTCACGATGCTGGTCTCCCGGGCGTGCCGACCGTCCCGCACGAAGGTGTCGGGCGGGTTCTCGCCCGCACGGTAGATCGACTCTAGCGCGGTGTTGCGCTCCATCGGCGCCTCCACGTACACCACCACCTCGTCGTCCTCACTCGACTCGAAGTTGTCTTCGAGAAAGTTGATCGTCGCCGTGATAGTGTACTCGCTCGGCTCGAACGGCTCGGGGAGCGCGTCGTAGAAATCGGCCGTCTCTTCGGGCGGCAGGAACTGCTCCTGTGAGAACGTCGTGTCGATGCCCGCCGCGTAGTAACCGGCGCCCCCCGCGGCGACGACGCTGATCAGCAAGAAAGCGACCGGGAGGCGCCGTGCGACGAAGACGCCGAGTGAGAGGCCGCTCCCGAGCGTCGACCCCTCGGAGCCGATGGGCGTCTGCGAGAACGTTGGGATCGGGTAGCGTTCGCGGAGCCCGTCGGTGTACAGCTTCAGCGACGGCAGGAAGACGCCGAAGACCAGGAACGTAAAGGCGATGCCGATGGCGGCGACGACGCCGAACTCCCGGATCGGAGGCAGGTCGCTCACGAGGTTCGAGGAGAAGCCGATCACCGTCGTGGTGGTGACGATGAAGAACGCGACCAGCAACTGGTCGGTCGTGGTGCGCATCGCCCGTACGGGGTCGTCCTCCGTGAGCCGCTCCTCGCGGTAGCGGTTGATCGCGTGGATACCGAAGTCGATGCCGACCGCCAGCAACAGCGGTGGGACGGCGATGAGGATCTGTGAGAAGGCGATGCCGGCGAATCCCATGAAGCCGAACGTCCAGACGATGGTCATGCTCAGTCCGGTCAGCCCGAGGAGCAGATCCACCAGGTCGCGGTAGGCGACGATCAAGAACAGCGCGATCAACACCACCGCCGCGGGAACGACGATGAGCAGGGAGTCGCTGATGACCGTCCCGAACTCGACGGCGGTGATTCCGGACCCGAAGACGACGATGTCGCCGCCGGCGGCGTCGGCGACGTACCGTGCTTCGATCTGAATCGATTCGAGCGGGCTCGCACTCCCCTGCCCCGTCCCCGTATCCAGTCCCGCGGGGACCTCGTGGGTGACGATACCGATAGTCGCGGAGGCCGAGGCGGCAGTCGGGTTGAAGTCGTCGCTCAGGAGCGCGGTGAACCGCGGGTTCTCCCGAGCGAGCGTCCGGACCGCGGTCCGTATCTCGCCGGTCGTCGCGCGCTCGACTGCGTCCCGCTCCGATTCGAGCGTCTCGGCGCCCGGGTCGAGCTGCCGGGCGACCTGCCGCGCGGCGCTCTCGGTCGCTACGACCCGCATGTCCGGATCGTCGGCCAGTCGCTCCTGTACGGTGAGCATCCGCAGTAGCCCCCGCTTCGAGAGGACGTTCTCGCCACGCTGGATGAGCTGCGTGCTCCCCTCGTCCGGTTCGAACGGGGCCGAGAACTTCTCGTTCACGTCCTGTAACGCCTCTTCCTCCGGAACGTCCTCGGCGAAGGACTCGGTCCCCGAATCGGTCGAGACGGCGGGCAGCCCGGCGGCGAACACGGCGGTCACGACGAAGAAGGCCAACACGACGGTCCCGGGTCGTCCGGTGATCCAGTCGTCGGCCACGTCGATGAACCGCTGATAGTCGACAGTCACACGGCCTACCTCCGCCGCGCGACGATGATTGCGGCCCCGACGAGCGCGATGGCGGCGAGACCCACGAGGAGCCCGACGGGAAGCCCACCGCCCCGGCGCTCCTCTACGGTGATCGGGAGCCGGACGGTGTCGGAGATCAGGGTCGTGCCGTCCGGTCGGTCGTACTCGAAGTCGAGCGAGACCGGGTACGCCTTGGGGAAGGTCCCGCCGGCGACGCTCACCTCGAAACTGATTTCGGCCGAATCGCCGGGTGCGAGTTCGTCCACGAACGCTTCGTCGTCGTCCGTCGAGATCGGGTCGTCGACGAACAGCTTCGCGGAGACGTCCGAGAGCGTCTCGTCGTCCGCGTTGGTAACTCGGAGCACGAGCCGCCCGCTGCCGCCCGCCCGCACCGTCGACTCCGTGGCCTCGACGGTGAAGGAATCTCGCTCCGGTGCCACGTCGAGGCGCGCGGTGAGCGCGTCGCTCGTCAGGTTATCACCGTCCTCGTTCTCGTAGGCGACGACGAAGCGCAACTGTCGCGAGCCGGGATCGGCGGCGCTCGACACCTCCACGTCGAACCCGAAGGGCGCCGACTCGCCCGGCGCCAGGTCGGGGATGGCGAACTCCGTCTCACTCGCGTCGAAGTTCGGGCTCCTCGGCTCGAAGACCACTACCGCGTCGGTGATCGGTGTCGGCCCTTCGTTCGTCACGGTACCGCTGACCGTCCCCTCGTGGTCGATTCGAAGCGACGATTCGACGCCGGACAGCGAGAACGCCTGTTCGGCTCGCGGGCGGACGCTCGATCGGAGTTCGTTCGAGGTGCCGCTGATCCCGTCCGAGTCCGTATACGAGATCCGGCCAGTGACCGTATAATCCCGGAGTTCGGCGTCGTCGACGACGTTCACCGGGAACGTCACCGTCTTTGTTTCCCCGGGCCGCCACTCGCCGACGAACGACTCCGCGGTGGTGGCTCCGCCGAACGTCAGGTCGTCGTTCGCCGAGGTCAGGTCGACGCTCGCCCCACGGACGACTTCGCTTCCGACGTGGCGCACCGAGACGGACATCCTCCCCGAGCCACCGATCTGGGCGTCGGTCTCGACGTCCTCGATGCTGAATCGGGGCCGCTCCTCGACGACGATGGGAACCGACACGCGCTTGGTGACCTCGACGTCGTCGTACTCCGGGCCATCGGAGCGGTCGGTGACGTCGTACAGGACCGTCGACGTGTAGGTGTACGAAAGCGTCACCGGCAGTCGGTACGTCCCCGGCGGCACCGATTCGGGCACCGTGAGTTCGATGGACGCCGGCCCGTGGGTTCCCTCCGGTACCGTCCCCACCGGAATCTCGTCCGTCACGACGTCGACGCCGCGGACCGCGCCGACGTCCAACGTCGTCGTACGGGCCGTCGTGACGCGGTTCTCGAACTCCTGCGGTCCCCCTCTGACCAGTCGTGCGTCGTTGACGACGTAGACGTCCAGGGTCGCCGTCTCGCCGGGCGCGACTCGGTTGTCCGGGACCGTCAGAGAGAGGTCCGCCCGCCCGACGACCACCGAATCGGCGGCCACCACCGGCGTCGCGGGCACGAGCAGCAACACCACGAGGAGGACCGCTGCCAACCGCTGATTCACGCTCGGACCACCCAGAGCGCTCGCTCCGACCATCCCGCCGAACTCGCCTCACTCTGAATCACTGTGCCGTACCAAGGATGTCAATGGAATTAAATTATGTGTTGGGTTACGGCCTCTCCAAATCTTTATCGCGCTTACCGCCGATTGGTGTCGATGTCATGGAGACTCACGCCAAACCGGTCGTCAAGCGCGCGGACGACGTAACCTACGAAACGCTCACGAAGGCGGAGGGCACCCGGAAAGCCGTTATCCTCGACGAGTCGGACGGCACGCCAAACTTCCGGATGCGACGCTACCAACTCGAACCGGGCGCCGAGGTGCCGAAACACACCAACGGCGTCGAACACGAGGTGCACACCGTCACCGGCGAGTACGTCGTCGGACTGGACGACGAGGAGGTTCGGGTCTCGGAGGGTGATTCGCTGTTGATCCCGCCGGGAACCGTCCACTGGTTCCGCAACGAAAGTGACGAAGCGAGCGAGTTCATCTGTATGGTTCCGAACGGCGATGCGAGCATCGAACTGATCGACGACTGAGACGGGTCGGTGCATCTGTTCCCCGGTCGTCGCCGTCCCCGTGGTCCGACGGCCGGACATGACTGACAACGGTCCGTATGAGGGGGCGTCCGACGCCGTCTCGCCCCTGCTCGGATCATCCTTCGCCGCTTCCTGCACCCCGGTTCGTCCCTCTGAACGACGTTGGCCAGCAGTCGGTAGGTTTGTGACCCCGGCAACAATAGTTAGATTATTAATATTTGCTGCGCTAACGTCACGCTGGGGGGAAGGTGCCTCTGACACGCCGACCGGAGGCCGATTCATTCGGTTTCTCCGTACTGCCCCCCGCTGCATCGGCTGGGGATGGTGGCGGTGTGGGGGCCCCGGACCGCCACCAACCCACCGACGCTTTTGGCCGCAGACCGACCGGGCCTCCCGACGCCCGTCGATCCCGCCGGTCGCCGACGGCATCGCTCCCGTGGGGACGCGGTCGTCGCACGAGCGAAACGAGTCCGGGCTGGTGTCTCGCCGTACTCTCGCAGCGTGTCGTTCGCCGCCGATCCCTCCGCGCGGTCGGCGGCGTCCGCGGTGGCGCTCGTGGCGCGGCTCCACCGGGTGTTGTCGTCGGTGACGAATGGGGTACCTCTATCAGATCCGTGCGGCTAGTGGCGAGTAACCGATGCATTTCCCACCTGGGCCAGCGGGGACATTTCGAACTCCGACGGCTGTCGCACCGACTTCGCACCGTCGCCCGAGTCACGGATGGGAAGGTGTCACGGCGTGAACTCGGCGCTCCTCTTCGGTCTGGGAACGATGATTGCGTGGGGGTTCTGGATCACGCTCGGCGACATCGCGTCGAACAGCATCGATCCGGTGACCGCCGCCGCCATCTCGTACGTCGCCGCGGCTGTCGTCACCACCGCCTACGCCGTCGTGTCCGACGCCTCGCTCGTGGTGACGAATAGGGGTCTGCTGTTCTCCGTCGTTGCGGGTGTGGCGGCCGCCATCGGCGTCGTCTCGACGTTCGTCGGCGTCTCCGTCGGATCCACCGCGGTGGTTGCGACCATCGGTGGGATGTACTTCGTCACGGCGGCTGCCATCGGCGTCGCCGTTCTCGGCGAGCCGATCTCGCTCACGAAAGTCGCCGGTATCGGACTGGCCGTCGTCGCCATCGTCCTCATTAATCAGTAATCGAAGCGTCCACACGGGGCTTTCAGTCTCGCTACGTTCGGCAGGAAGAGCCGGTGGCGGGGATCGTGAACCACGGTCGTTCCGCTTCGCTCCACTCTCTGATTCAAATCCATCCGTGGCTATCGCTACTCACGTTGTTCGCAGCAGAAAGCCGGTGGAGGGATTTGAACCCTCGGCCTATTCCTTACGAAGGAATCGCTCTGCCAGCTGAGCTACACCGGCGCGCACTCCACCGTACTGCCATGACTCAAATAAGGGTTCCGAAACGCCGCGCCCTCACCGAGACAGTCGCACGTCCAGACAGACGTTGAGTTCGTGTGGCGCGTAGGACCGAACCACGTGGCGCGTCAGCACGTCCACGTCGTATCCGGCGTGATCGGCCGCCTCCCGAATGGCTCGCTCGCCGGGACCGAAGGGGTCGTCCTCGTGTTGGATGTCGTAGTAGTGGAGGACGCAGTCCTCGCCGGCGAGGGTGACGGCGGCGTCGAGGAACTCGTCGGCGCTGTGCGGGAGGTTCATCACGAGCCGATCGGCCCAGCCCTCGTAGTCGGCCGCGACGTCACGGACGTCGCCCTCGATGGCGGTGACCGACTCCGCCACGGCGTTGCGGCGGGCGTTCTCGCGGAGGTACTCGACGGCGGCGGGGTTGAGGTCGACGCCGACGACGGTCGCCCCGCGGGCGGCCATCGGAATCGCGAACGGTCCGACGCCGGCGAACATATCCACGGCGTGTTCGCCCGCTTCGACCTGCGCGGTGACGCGGTGGCGCTCGGTTGCGAGTCGCGGCGAGAAGTACACCGTCGCGAGGTCGAGGTGGTACTCGAAGCCGTACTCGCGGTGGACCGTCTCGGTCGGCGAACGTCCCTCACCGTCGGCGTCCTCGTCGGTCGCGAGGACCGTCCAGTCGCGCACCCGGAGGTCGCCTTTCACCTTGGAGGCCCGGTTGAGGACCGCCCGGACGGGGAGGTCGGAGTCGAGGATGGCTTCGGCGACGCGGCCCGCCCGCTCGGGGTCGTCCGCGTCGAGGATGGCCACGTCGCCGAGGCGTTCGTAGGAGGGCGCGAAGCCGAGCACGTCGGCGGGCGTCTGCTGGCGGTCGTGGGCCGGCACGTCCCGGTAGATCACGTCGTACTCGTCGTCGACGGCGTCGGGATCGGTCACGGGGAGGTAGAGCAGCCCCTCGTCGACGACGATTTCGTGGTCCTCGTCGACGAGGTCCGCCGCGGCGAGGGCCTGCCGAGTCTCCTCGCCCGCTTCCCGGGGGACGCGAACGCACGGCCGTTCCATACCGACGGGTCGCTCCCCGCGGGAGTAAGCGTGACGTTTCCCCCCGGCGATCAGGGCCGGGGGCCGTCCGACTCGAAGTCACCCGACAGCGGGCTCTCACCGTCCGCGGAGTCGCCGGCGACGGCTGCGCGCACGACTTCGACTACGTCGGCAGCGTCGACGACGGTCCCTCGCTCCCGGAGTTTCGCGTCCGCCCGCCGACCCGCCGATCCGGCGTGGTTGCGCGTCTCGAACGGTCCGCCGTCGACGACGATGGGGCGAGTCGCCGCGGCGGCAGCCCGGAGGTTCGGTAGGTTCCCCTCGGCGACGGCGATGGGGGCAACGACGACGGCGTCGGCCCGTCGCATCCGTCGCTCCACGGCCGCGCGGGTCTCGTCGTCGACGGGGGCGTAGGGCGCGACGGTCACGAGTTCGGCACCGAGTTCGCGTGCCGTCTCGGCGTCCGGGTCCGTCGTTCCGACGGCACCGACCGAGAGGTCGACGCCGACCGCGTCGAGACGGTGAAGGAGTGGAGTGGCCGCGCTCCCGCCGCCGACGACGTGGACGCGTCCGGTGGCGTCGTCCGCATCGCGTTCGCCGGCGAAGGCGGTCACGGACGCCGTCCCGGTGACGGGGTGGGTCGTGACCGTCGCTCGCGCGTCGAACGCCGCCTCGATTGCCGAGCCGGTGAGCACCGACTCGGGCGTGCCGGCCGCCCGGATCGACCCGCCGGCGAGCAGGCGGAGTTCGTCACAGTACCGCGCCGCCAGATCCAGGTCGTGGATGGCGGCGACGACGGTGCGGCCCTCGTCGACGAGGTCAGCGACGAGTTCCAGCGTCCGCACCTGGTGGTTCACGTCGAGGTCGGAGGTGGGTTCGTCGAGGAGGAGGACGGGCGTGTCCTGAGCGAGCGCGCGGGCGAGGAACACCCGCTGGCGTTCGCCGCCGCTCACTTCTGTCACGGGACGGTCGGCGAGGTCCGCGACGGCGGCGCGATCCATCGCCTCCTCGACCGCCCGTCGGTCGGCCGGGGTTCGGGATCCGAGTCGGGCGACGTGCGGGGTTCGACCCATCGAGACGATGCGTCGCACGTCGAACTCGAACGTCGAGGCGGTGGACTGTGGGACGGTCGCCACGAGTCGGCTCGCCGCCCGCGAGGAGAGGTCGGCGAGTCGCTCCTCGGCCACGGTGACCGTCCCAGAATCGGGGGATAGCGCCCCGTTGATCGTTCGGAGGAGTGTCGTCTTGCCGGCCCCGTTGGGGCCGACGAGGCCGACGAACGTCCCGGCCGTGATGCCCGTCGACACCTCGTCGAGGACGGGCACACCACCGAAGGCGACGGAGACGCCGTCGACGTCGATTGCGGCGGCGGTCACGGCGTGTGCACCTCCCGATTGCGGAGCAAGTAGAGAAAGAAGGGCGCGCCGACGGCGGCGGTGACGATTCCCACGGGGAGTTCGGCGGGGCCGGAGCGGGCGATGGTGTCGGTGGCGACGAGGAACGAGGCCCCCGCCAGTGCGCTCGTCGGCAGGAGGATGCGGTGGTCCGGTCCGACCAGCAGGCGCATGACGTGCGGGACGACGAGTCCGACGAAGCCGATGACGCCCGCGACGGCCACGGCGGCCGCAGTCAGGAGACTGGAGACGGCAAGGAGGAGGCGTTTGGTCCGCTCTACCTCGATACCGAGGGAGTGAGCGTCCTCCTCGCCGAGGAGGAGGACGTTCAGATCACGGGCGTACGCGAGGAGGGCGAGAAAGCCCGGCACGACGACGGCCGCCGCGACGGTCGCCTCGGTCCACGTGCTGTGGTGGAGATGACCCATCAGCCAGTAGATGGCTTCCCGGAGGTCCCGTCCCGCGTTGACCAGAAGGAAGGAGACGACGGCGCCGAGGAAGGTCTGGACCGCGATGCCGGCGAGCAGGAGCGTCTCGACGGGCGTCCGGCCGCCGTCGGTCGCGAGCAGGTAGACGCCGAAGGCGGCGAGCAACGCGCCGACGAAGGCGGCGATCGGGAGCGCCAGCGGTACCGTGACCGGCGCGACGATGGCCGCCACGGCGCCGGTCGCCGCCCCCGCGGAGACGCCGACGATGGATGGATCGGCCATGGGATTGCGGAAGAACCCCTGCATCACCGTCCCCGCGGACGCGAGCGCGAAGCCGACCACCGCACCGAGGGCGATCCGTGGCATCCGGATCGAGAGCACGATCGTCCGGTGAGCCTCGGGTGCGTCGGCCGTCCCACCGAGGAGCGACGCGAGCGCGATGTCGGCGACGCTCCCGACGCCGATACGCACCGGGCCGATGGTGGAACTGACGAGCGTCACGGCGACGAGCACACAGCTCAACCCGCCGACCCACGCACCCGTCCGCACGCCGACGTTCATACCTACGAAGGCCTCCTTGCAGTAGGTAAATACTTGTTGTATACCGCTCCCGATCGGTCGTGAGACGGTCCCGAATCGGGGGTCGGGTCGGCCGCTGGTCGACGTCGGGCGGCCGGGCGCCCCATCCAAAACCGTATTAGGGCCGGCCCGCGGCGTGTGGGTATGGTGGAGAACGTCATCTGGCCGGCCTATCTGGACGCGACCAAGAGTCGCGCGGAGGGGCGGCGCGTCCCCCTCGACGAGGCCGTCGACGACCCGACCGTCGACGAAATCGCCGAATCCGTCCAGCAGGTCGGCTACGACGCGGTCATCGAACGCGACAAGACCTATCCGCGGGAGTTCGATCCCCGTGGTCGCGTGCTCGTCAAGGGGGCGGACGACGCCTCGAAGAACGACCTCGTCCAGGCCATCGCGGCCTACGTGGCGATCCTCCGGGACTAATGCGTCGCCTGGGAACCGTCACCCGTACCGCACAGGGCCTCGCCATCGTCCGCTGTGACGACGACGCACCCGACATCGGGACGATGGCCGTCGACGAGTCGCTCTCGACGGTCGGTCGCGTCGTCGACGTCTTCGGCCCGGTCGACCGTCCCTACCTCGCCGTCTCGCCCGACGACCACGTCGGACTGCCCGACCTCCTCGGGACGAAACTCTACGCGCGATGAAGCGGACGGATCGCCTGGCGAAGTCACAACGGCCAAACCACCCCCCGACCAAGGGGCGCACATGAACGCACGGGAGGGCCGGGGCGTCGCCGTCGCCGCGGCGCTGTTTTTGCTCGTCCAGGTCGGTGCGCTCGCGATGGTCGGTCCCTTCGAGACGGCGGGCTATCAGGCCGTCGAGGATCCCTCCGATCCGACCAACAGCCTCGTCTACTTCGCCGCCATCCTCGTCGCGACGGGCCTGATGCTCGCAGCCTTCAAGTACGCCTTCGAGCGAGCCGTCCGGGCCGTCGTCGTCCTCTCGAGTGCCCTCGTCTCGTGGTACGTCTTCGGCGTCGTCGCCCCGCCGCTGGTCGTCGTCGGCTCGGTCAACCTCCTCGCCGTCGCCCTCTCCGTCGGCGTCGCCGTCGCCCTACTGGTCTACCCCGAATGGTACGTCATCGACGGAGCCGGCGTCGTAATGGGTATCGGCGCCGGCGCCCTGTTCGGCATCAGTTTCGGCCTCCTGCCCGCCATCGTCCTCCTCTCCGTGCTGGCGGTGTACGACGCCATCAGCGTCTACGGCACGCGTCACATGCTCAGCCTCGCCGAGGGCGTGATGGACCTCCACGTGCCCGTGATTCTCGTCGTCCCACTCACCCTCTCGTACTCCCTGCTGGAGGACGACTTCGGCGGTGCGAACGAGGTTCACGAGAACGGAGACGGGTCGGCGACGGGGGACGGGAACGTGGGTGACGACACCGACGACGTCGAACCCTCGGAGCGCGACGCTTTCTTCATCGGCCTCGGCGATGCGGTGATGCCCACGGTCATGGTCGCCAGTGGCGCCTTCTTCTCGCCGGCACCGTCGCTCGGCGTCGCCACGCTCCCGGCGCTCAACCTCCCCGCACTGCTCGCGATGGTCGGCACGTTCCTCGGCCTCGGCGTCCTGCTCTGGGCCGTGATGAAAGGCCGCGCCCACGCCGGTCTCCCACTCCTAAACGGTGGCGCCATCGGCGGGTACCTCCTCGGGTCCGCCCTCGCGGGCGTCCCCCTCGTCCGGGCGCTCGGCCTGGCGCCGTACCTCTAGTCGTTGCCGGCGCGCACCTTGACTGCCATCCCCGACTCGAAGTCACGCATAGCGTCGGCGGCGAGTTCCGCGCGACCGACCGCCAACAGGTCACCATCCGCGTGAACCACGGCCACCTCGTCGGTCGGTCGCACGTCGTCGTCGACGTCCCGGACGAACTTCGCGAAGACGTTCTTCCCCTCGCGGACGAAGGGTTCGCTCTCGGAACCGACGACGACGCGCGCTCGCGGGTCGTCGAGGGCCTCGATGAGCCGCCGCCCGCCTTCCAGGCCGAGCGTGAAACGGCCGTCGGTACCGTAGGAGACGAGACGTCCGTCGTCGGCGCGGACCTGCCGTGGCCGTCCGCTCGTCGAACGGGTCACGGTCTGGTCCTCGGCTGGCGGGAAGAGTGCGCGCCCCGCACCGGCGCCGAACTGGTAGTCGGCCACCGTCCGCAGGCGCGGGAGTTCGTCGCGAGTCATGGGCGTCGTCGCACGGCCACGGCAAAAGGCTTCCCGGGTCCGTCGTGGCGCCGGGCGAGTTCCGGGGTGCGTGGACGGTGTTCCTCGTTCGCGGTCGGTCCCTCGTCGACGCCGTCCACCACAACGCTTAGCCCCCGACCGACCCGACGACCGATATGGCACACGAACTGGGCGAGAGCGACTGGGGGGACTGGCTTCCGACCGCCGTGGCGGCGGCGGACCCCGACACGGTCGCGGTCTGGTATCTGGGCTGTAACGGCTTCGTATTGAAGGGGAGCGAGGGGACGACGCTGTTCGTCGATCCCTACTGTGGGCTCGGCGACCCGCCGCGGACCGTGCGGATGCTGCCGGTCCCCTTCGATCCGACCGACGTGACCGACGCCGACGCCGTCCTCGCCACGCACGAACACTCCGATCACGTCCACGGGCCGACGCAGGCGCCCATCCTCGCCGCGACGGGTGCGGACTACTACGCGCCGGACGCCAGCATGGCCGTGGTGGACCGGGCCGGGTGGACCGACGACTGGGGCGTCGTCTCCGAACAGTTCGTCACCGTCACCGAGGGCGACGAGTTCGACGTCGGCGAGTTCACCGTCCACGTCGTGCCGGTGAACGACCCCGACGCCGACCACCCCGTCGGGTACGTCTTCGAACACGACGCCGGCACCGTCTTCCACGGCGGCGATACGCGACCCGACGAGTCGTTCCCGGACCTCGCCGACCGGTTCGACATCGACCTCGGGGTTCTCGCGTTCGGATCGGCCGGGACCATCCTCGACAAAGAGACCCGTGAGCCGACGCGAACGCAGTGGTACGCGACCGAGAACGAGGTGATTCGGGCGGCGAACGCCCTCGAACTCGACCGCGTGCTCCCGAGTCACTGGGACGTGTGGAAGGGACTGAACGCCGATCCGACCGCCCTCCACCACCACGCTCGGAGCTTCCCGTATCCCGAACGACTGGAGGTCGTCGAAATCGGCGACCGGATCGACCTCTGATACCGTTTATGCTAAGTCATTACCGACGGGGTGCCGGACCGTCTCGGCCCCCATCGGGAAACCGTTACAATACCCCGTACGAGACGGACAGTCACGAACCCTTCGTGACCGTCAGCGAACGGTGAGGACCGGTGCCGAACTCGTGCGGATCACCCTGTCGGTCACACTCCCGAGGACGAACCGGTCGAACCCCGTCCGGCCGTGGGTCCCCATCGTCACGAGGTCGATTCCCTCCGCGTCGACGTACTCGCGGATCGATCGGTGAGGCGTCCCCTGTTCGACGTGGGTCCGCGCGTCGAGCCCACCCCGCTCACACCGATCGGCGATCGTCTCGACGGCTTCCTCGTGGGTGGCCTCCAGATCCTCGACCACGTCCGGAACGCTCATTCCGATGCTCGACGCGCCCGCGAGCGCCCCGATATCGATCACCGACAGGACGTGAACGGTCGCGCCGTAGCGCTCGGCGATGGCGATACCGTGATCGACCGCTGCCGTCGCCGCCTCGCTCCCGTCGGTGGGGAGCAACACCGCCTCGACCGCCCCGTCAGAGGCCGAGTCGGCGCGGGCCGTGAGGACTGGAACGTCGCTCGTGCGGACCACTCGCTCGGTTACGCTCCCGAGGAGCACGCGGTCGAGTCCGGTCCGGCCGTGGGTCCCCATCGCGATCAGATCCGCATCGTGTCGGTCGGCGACGTCGAGGATCGTCTCGTGGGGGCGTCCCCGCTCGACCGTCGTCCGGACGGCGCCGCCGTTCGACGTTGCGGCGAGTCCCTGGAGCGCCTCCACTGCCTCCCGGGCGGCCTGCTCCAGTTTCTCCCGTCGCTCCCCAACCGGCGGATCGACGTCACCGAGTGCGCGGCTAAGTACCCCCTCTTCGACGACGCTCAGAAAGACGAGTTCGCTGTCGAACGCGCGCGCGAGGTCGATTGCGTGTCGTGCTGCCGCCTCGGCAGCCGCGCTCCCGTCGGTCGGCACGAGGATCGTATCGTACATCGATCGCTCACTCCCGGCCACTCCGCCGGCGGACCGCCAAGCGCCCACTCGGCGTCTTCCGTTCGGTTCGATACGAACGTTCCGTCCGGGTGTCACGAGAATCCATGCAATCCTGTAGTAGCGTTGATGGCATAAACGGCCGTGGCCGACCCCGGTCGCTGGGAACGAGCCGAGCGTGTCGACGCCGGTCGTCACTGGCGGCGTCGAGGTACCGGCTTGGGGGTGGGACCGCCGGATGTTTTATGCTACTACTGGGAAAGGTATGGCGCATGGCGAACGACCCAGACCCCGAGACCCCAGTGTCCGTGTCGACGGGGGAGGTACGCGTCGGGAAGACCTTCGAGGCCGACCGATTTCCGGTGCCGGCTATCGCCTTCGAAATCGAATCGCTCGCCGACGATCCGATCCGGATTCGGCTCGTCGATCAGATCCCCGAATCGTTCGCGATGGAGGGCGTGGGCTTCCATCCGGACTACGACAGCGGGAACTGGACCGCGTACCGTGACCACCGGGTCGCGTACGAGCGAACGCTCGATCCCGGGGAGTCCGTCCTCACGGTGTACGGAATCCGCATCGACGACCCCGAGGAGGTCGACCCGTTCCTCGACGAACCGTCCCTCGACCTGATCGAACCGGACGACGTCACACCCGGCTCCGACGAAGTACTCGGACGGGACACGACGCAGGTGGTCCGCGACGCCCTCTCCGGCGGGGAGTCGTCCGAACTCTCGGAGATGGGGTCCGCCGACCCGACCTCGGGTCCGGAGCCGCTCCTCGGCGGCCGCGACGCCGGGACGGCGCCGCCGCCGCGTGACCGCGACGGTGACCTCACCGCGGCCCTCGGTGACCGCGACGACTCCGTGACTGCCGTCGAGACGGGCGGTGGCGCCGACGCGGGAGGGACCGAGGACGAAGCGGACGAAGCGGACGACGCCGAGAAGCCGGAAACCGTCGCCTCCGCGGACGCCGCGGCAGCGCTCGACCCACGGTCGAGTGACGCGGCCGAGGCCGAGGACGCCGCCGGGGAAGACGGGGCGGCCGCTGCCGCCGGGGAAGACGGGGCGGCCGCTGCCGCCGGGGAAGACGGGGCGGCCGCTGCCGCCGGAGAAGACGGGGCGGCCGCTGCCGCCGAATCGACCGCGTCGGAGAGCGAGGCCGGCGGTCCCACGGCCGCGCCGGGCTCCGTCGCGGCCGCCCTCGCCGCCGAGATTCGCGAGGGAACTGTCGACGACGACGACCTGGCCGTCCTGCACGAGGCGTTCGAGGGGGAGGTTCCGACGAGCGTCGACGTACGCGTCGGTCGCCTCCAGTCACAGGTCGAGGACGTCCTCGCCTACCGTGACGCCCTCGCCGACTTCCTCGACGAGAACGGTACCGCCGAGGAGGTGCTCGGCGACGTGAGCGAGGAGGTGAGCGACCTGAACGACCGGATCGACGCCCTCGACGAGTCGCTGTCGGCGGCCGCCGAGGAGCGCGGTGTACTGCAGGCCGAGGCGGAGGACGCGTCCGCCGCTGTCGCCGACGCGAGCGAGCGGGTCGCGGCCGTCGAGGACGAGCTTGCCGGCGTCGAGTCGCGGCTGGAGCGGCTGGACGAGCGCCTGGAAGCCGTCGAAGCGCTCGAAGACGACATCGAGGACGTCCGTGCGGAACTCGACGACTTGCGGTCGTTCCGCGACCGCCTCAGCAGTGCGTTCGGGACTGACGAGGCGTGAGCGAAAAGCGCAATCGGTAAAGCCCGCCACCGCGTCGGGCCGACAATGACCGAGACGGTTCGGGTCGCCGTTCCACGCAAGGGGCGCCCGCTGGAGGCGGTTCTCGAACGGTTCGCCGCCGTCGCCGACGCCGACGCCCTGGCTGACGACGTTTCTTCGACGCTTCGCTACGAGAAGGCGGTCACCAAGGGTCTGTCGACGGCCGACCGTGACGTGTACGAGCGACTGGCGACGTACTCCGACCTCTCGGACCCGACACATCCCGAGTACACCCTCCTGCGCGACGACCGCGACGGCAAACCCCGACGGATCGTCTTCGACAGCGTGACCGTCCCCGTCGACGGCATGACGGTGGAGTTGATCGGGCGGGAGGAACCCTTCCGCGCGCTCCGCACCCACGAGTTCGGCCTCGGCTTCGACAGCGCCGACCTCGTGTTGGAGGAAGTCGTCACGCTGGGGGAGACTGGCGTCGAATCCATCGCCGACGTGAACGACCGTATCGATCCCCGCGACACCGACGTGCGGATCGAAACCGGGCTCGGCGATACGGTGTATCACACGTTACTCGCGACGCCGGAGATTCTGCCGCCCGGCTCGGACCTCGACCGCTCGTTCGTCGCCGACTACGCCGGCCCGCTCTGTATCTCTCCCCGGTACGAGCGACTCGTCCGAGCGATCCTCGGCACGGACGCGCTCGACGACGTAACGTTCACCTACCCCGATTCGTCGGTCGAGGAGGAGGCTGCCATCGCGGACGTCGGTCTCGGCGTCTACCTGACGATGACCGGGTCGACCGCTCGGGAACACGGACTGGTCGTGGGTGAGGATCTGTTCCCGAGCGAGACTGTGTTGATGGAGAACGTCGCGGAGACGAACGGGACTGCGAAGCGCCTCAAAACGGAACTGGCGGCCGCGGATCTGGAGACGGCGATCCGCCCCTAGGCGGCGCGGGCCGCGTCGGGGTCGGTGCCGGCTTCGAGTAACTCGGTGTACCGGTTGCGGACGGTCACCTCCGAGACGTCGCTCACCGAACAGACCTCCTTTTGCGTCACCTTCTCGCCTTCGAGGATGGACGCGGCGTAGAGCGCCGCGGCCGCGAGACCGACGGGACTCTTGCCGCTGTGGACGCCGCTCTCCATGCCCTCCTCGAGGAGCGAACGAGCACGGCTCTTCGTCTCGCCGTCCAGGTCGAGGTCAGAGGCGAAACGTGGCAGGTACTCGAGCGGGTTAGCGGGTTCGATGGCGAGTCCGAGTTCGCGGACGATGTACCGGTAGGCCCGCGAAAACTCCTTGCGCCCGACCCGACTGACGGGTTCGAACTCGTCGAGGCTTCGCGGCACGGACGCCTGCCGGGCGGCGGCGTAGAGCGACGCCGTCGCCATCGCCTCGATTGAGCGGCCGCGCAGCAAGTCGTCTTCGAGTGCGCGTCGGTAGACGACACTCGCCGTCTCGCGGACGTTCTCGGGCAATCCGAGCGCGGAGGACATCCGGTCGATTTCGCCGAGTGCCTGCTTCAGGTTGCGCTCCTGGGCGCTCTTCGACCGGAAGCGCTCGTCCCAGGTTCGGAGTCGCTGGAGCTTTCGGCGTTTGCTCCCGTCGATGGTCCGCCCCTTGGCGTCCCGGTCCTGCCAGTCGATGACCGACGAGAGGCCGTCGTCGTGGAGGAGTTTCGTCGTCGGCGCGCCGACGCGGCTCTTCTGAGCGCGTTCGCTGGAGTCGAAGGCGCGCCACTCGGGGCCGTGGTCGATTTCGTCCTCCTCGACCACGAGGCCACACGACTCACACACCGTCTCGCCGTGTGACTCGTCGACGACGAGGGCGGCGTCACACTCCGGGCAGACGTGTTCTGCCGTCTCTTCTTCCTCGCGGGCTTCGGTCGTCGTGTACTGTTCCCCGCCGATCTCTCGGTGGGTTTGGGGCTGCTGGCTCATGATTGTCGAGGGCGGCACGAGGCCGCGGTTGCCGCTTCCATCACCCTGTAGGATTGGTAGTATCTTAATAGTTTCTACTGTGTTTTGATTCCAATAGAAACAACTCGTGTGGGGAGTCACCAACTGGCTCGACCCGGACCCGACTCTTTTTGGTGGTGTCATCCTTACCCGGGAGCGACACGGGAGACGCTCGTCGTGACTCAACACACATCTTCGGACGCCGGCGTCGACTCACTCGTCGAGGAGGCGGTGAGAACGCTCCGGACGTTCGAACTCACCGAGTACGAGGCGAAATGTTTCGTCGCGCTCACGCGCTTGCGCGAGGGCACGGCCAAGGAAGTGAGCGAGGTGGCCGACGTTCCACGTGCGCGCATCTACGACAGTATGGACGCGCTTCAGGATCGTGGTCTCGTCAGCGTTCAGGAGTCGAAACCCCGCCGATTCCGGGCCGTCTCCCCCCGAGAATCGGTCGAACTCCTGGAACAGGAGGCCCAGACCCGACTCGACCGACTCGGGGGTATTCTCCCACGACTCGGCTCGCCGGATCGCTCCTCGGGCGCCGGCGAGGTCTGGACGATGGAGGGCGAAACGGCCGTCTCGGAGCGCCTCGCCACTCTCGTCGGGAACGCGGACGACGAGGTGTTGTTCGCCGTCGCCGTCGAGGCGCTTCTCGGCGACGACCTGACCGAGGCCCTCGCCGACGCCGCCGACCGGGGCGTCGACGTGGTGATCGGCTCACCCGACGAGTCGATCCGCGAGCGCCTGACCGACGCAGTCGACGGCGCCGACGTGGTCGAAACCTGGACTTGGTGGGAGTCCGTCCCCATCGAGGCCGGCGCCGTCACGAGCGTGTGCATGGTCGACGGCGACGCCTTGCTCGTCAGCGCGGACGCCGCGACCGATCTACCCGGGGTTCGCAAACACCGCGCCGTCTGGACAGACAGCGCCGAGGCACCCGTCGTCGGCCTGATGCGTCCCCTCCTCGCGACGGCCGTTCGCGGCGACTAGGGAAAGTCGCCGTCCTCAACGGCCTCCCGGTACGCCGTCACCGCGTCTTCGATTTCTCCGCGCGCGTCGCCGAACTCCGCAGCGAACGGCGGTGCCGACTCGGAGAGTCCGATCACGTCAGTCAGCACGAGCACCTGGCCGTCCGTCTCCGGACCGGCGCCGATGCCGATCACCGGGATGTCGAGGGCCGCGGTTACCTCCGCGGCCAGGTCGCCGGGCACGTGTTCGAGCACCAGCGAGAACGCCCCCGCCGCCTCGTGTCTCTCCGCGAGTTCGCGGATCTCCTCGGCGGCCGCCTCGGTCGTCCCCTGACGGCTGTAGCCGACTTGGTTGAGCCGCTGGGGTGTCAACCCGAGGTGGGCCATCACCGGGATACCGAGGTTGACGAGGCGCTCGGTCAACGCGACCGTGTGCGGCCCCGATTCGAGTTTGACGGCGTTCGCGCCCGCGTCTTTCACGAGTCGTCCCGCGTTCTCGACGCCCGCGCCGTCGGTCGTGCCGTAGCTCATGAAGGGCATGTCGGCGACGACGAGTGCGTCCTCCGCCGCCCGAGCCACTGCGCCGGTGTGACTCGCCATTTCCTCGACCGTCACGGGAAGCGTCGAGTCGTAGCCGAGGACGGCGTTGCCCATGCTGTCGCCGACCAGAATCAGATCGATTCCGGCCGCGTCGACGATACCCGCCGTCGGCGCGTCGTACGCCGTCAACATCGTCAGCGGTTCCCCGTCCGCCGACGCCTGCCGAATCTCCTGTACCGTTGGCATCGTCCCGCGAATCGGCCGCCGGGGAATTAACGGTACCCCTTATTCGACCCCGGCGCCCGCTTCCCAGCCACGAATCAGCGTCGCGAGCGTCCGGTTGACCGGGACCGACTCCTCCAACTCCTCGGCCCGGTCGACCACGTAGCCGTTGATCGCGTCGATTTCCGTCCGCCGGCTGTCGGTCACGTCCTGCAGCATCGACGAGCGATTCCGCTCCGTCTCGTGAACCACCTCCGCGATGGACTCCCGCACCGTCGCGTCCGAGAGGGACGCGCCGTCGGCACGCGCGACCCCCGCCGTCTCGACGCCCGCGGCCGTCGCCAGATCGGCCAGTTCCCCTGGCGGCGCCAGCGCCCCGTTCTCGACCCGGGCCAGTGCCGTAACGGGGTTGATCGCCGCGTTGACCGCCAGTTTCTCCCAGAGCCGTCCCCGGGCGTCGGTCGTCACCGTGGCGTCGAGGTCGGCCGCGCGAAACGCGGCGACGACCCGCTCCGCCGTCTCGACGTCGTCCTCTGGACGCCAGGGGCCGACCGTGAGCCGTCCCCTCCCGAGCCACTCGACGTGACCGGGACCGGCCAGTCGCGCCCCGTAGGTCGCCGTCCCGGCGAGCACCGTGCCGTCGAGGTGGGCGGCGAGGACGTCCTCGTTGCCCATGCCGTTCTGGAGCGAACAGACGGCGTCGACGTCACCGGTCGCGAGGGTGCGGGCGGCCTCCTCGGTGTCGGAGGCTTTGACCGTCACGACGGCGAGATCCGCGCTCACTTCCGTGCCGTCCGTCGTCGCCGCCGGGTGGACGTCGACCGTCTCCACGCCCGTAATCCGGAGCCCGTCGCGTCGGACCTCACCGACGTGTGGCTCCCGACCGACGAGCGTCACCTCGTGGGTCCGGGAGAGCAGTCCGCCGAGGAGGCTTCCGAGGCTTCCGGCGCCGAAGATCAGGATGTCCATGGCTCCCTCGTCCTGCCGGTCGGGCGGACTCGCCACTCCCCGGACGGCCGGAACTGCGAGACGCCTCTCGCTCCCGGCCGGACGGCGTCTGCAGCCTCCGCCGGCGTACTCGACGCGACGAACGCGACTCGTGTCATTCTCGATGCACTCGCGGGACAGTTCTCCGCGCGGTCAAATGAGTGTTGGTACCGTGCGAAAGGTCCTGTTCAGATTAGCTGATTCCATGCGAAGGCGAACGATCTGAGCCACTCGTTTGCAGTTTCTGCTTCGGCGTTGCTAAAACAGTTCTAGAAACTGGTAGTTCTACGTTTTACTTCGCGAAAGACACGTTCGACGCTGTTCCGATTTCCGTGGCGTTCATATCTGAAATCGAGGCCGTGGCGACGGCACGCGTCGTTTAGTGGTGTCGCGCCATCGACGAGAAACACGGCGTCGTCAACGTTGTGTTTCTCGCGCAATTCACGGAAGAACGAGTAAGCAATAACGTTAGTTCTCGTCGGTTCAAGCTTTGTATGGAGTAATTCGTTCGTCTCCGGATCAACCGCAGCGTACAGCCAATACCGCTCGTCATTGAGTCGGATCACCGTTTCATCAACCGCAACGTGATCCGGGCTTCGACCCTCTTCGGGCTGTAGATCTGCCTTGTGAACCCAGTTGTGAACGGTGGATCGTGCCCGCTCAACACCAAATATCTCAAGAATAGAGACAGTATTCGAGAGTGATAGTCCGGCAAGATGGAGCTGAATACTGAGCTTCATCAACAGCCGCGGTGTTGCCTCTCGTTCCACAAAACCTAACTCGATTCGGTCGATACACCCGTTGAGGCTAGCGTTTTCGGGCATAGAACACTCAAAAAACGCTACGCCTCACCTTTCAATCCTTATCTGAACACGAGGCCCGACCCACGGCCGAGAGTTAAGTGGACGCGCACCGACGGCCGAACGGATGGGTGTCGAAGGGTTCGTCTGCTGGACGGCGCAGTCGGTCGAGGACCGGGCGGAGTTGCGACGCGTACTGAACGCGCAGTTGTCGTCGGGGACACGGGCACTGCGGCAGGCCCGGGAGTCGGGACTCGTCGACGGAACGACCCTGCGACCGGCGGGACTGGCCGCGGCGCAGGCGTTCGCCGAGCGGAGCGAACTGCCGATGCCGGGACCGGCGGCGGCCATCGCGGACTTCGGCGCGTTACTCGACGCGCTGGATCGGGTGGCGGCGACGGGGGAGAAACTCACCGCCGAGAGCGTCCCGGCCGAGTTCGACCACGTCACGCCGTCGGTGGATCGGTTCGACCGCGAGTACCACACGGTCAACGTGGCGCGGACGTACCCCGACGGGGCGGAGGTGGAACTCAACTACCGGTCGCGGGACCCGAGTCACGCCGGCGAGACGAAACCCAACCGGTCGAGTGCGATCCTCTGGTTGCGCGGCGACGTCGACCGACCGTACGAACACCGGGTCGAGTGGATCGAGGATTAGAACAGCGCCTCGGACTCGGGTCGGACTTCGGCCGGCCCGCCGACCTCCCAGATCTCGGTCTCGACACCACAGTCGGCGACGGCCGACTCGACGCGGTCGACGTAGTTCGCCGTCGTGTTGACGTAGACGCTCGCGCCCGTGTCCGTCGAGAAGAAGACCGGCACGTCCTCCTCGCGGAGCGCGCGGACGGCGTTGAAGACGGCGATGGTTCGGGGCTGCCAGTACACCCAGCCGGCGGGTCCGGTCATCGTCGTCGCAGCGAGCGAGAGGGAGTCGTGTTCCGCGAGTTCGAACGCGCGTTCGAACTCCGCGTTCCGTAGCGCGTCACGCATCTCGGCGATCTGTCCGTGGATGTGAGCCATCCGCGCCTGGAACATGTGGCTGTCCGCGGCTTCCTCGTGGGCCTGTTCGGTCTCCTTGTACGACGGCACCAGCGCGGCGACGATCCGCAAGTCGTCTTCGAGGTCGGTCTCGATGCGCTCGGAGCGACAGTCGGCGTCGTTGAGACCGGTGTGGAGGTGCGAGAACGCCCCGGTGACGGCGCGGGCGGCCGAGGACGACCCGCGGCGGGCGATGGTCGAGATTTCGGGCCGGGAGAGACCGAGGTCGGCGGCGGCGGAAAGCGCCATCGCGGCCGCCGCGAACCCCGACGAGGAGGAGCCGAAGCCGACGTTCGACTGGAAGGAGTTCTCGCTCTCCAGACGGACTGGGGCGTCGATCCCCGCGCGCTCGCGAACGTGGTCGACGACCGCGTCGATGCGTTCGGCGCCCCGTCCGTCGACGGGGTCACCGTCGACGACGTAGACGTCCTCGTCGGTCGCGCCGAACTCGGCGGTCGTGATGGTCCGGCTGGGCGCCGTACAGACGCTGATGCTGTCGTGATACGGGAGTCGCAGTTCGGGGTCGCGCATCCCGTGGTACTTCACCAGCCCCTGGATCGGGTGGGCCGTCGCGGTCGCCTTCATGCCCGAAAGGGTGTCGGACGGGCGCATAAACGTCCCGGAACGGGCGGGAGAGCGGGGCAGGTATAAGAGCCGCCGGACCGAGGGGACGGTATGCCGTGTGTCTCTCGACGGCGGTTTCTCGAAGCGGCGGGCGCCGCGAGCGTGTTCGCACTCGCGGGCTGTTCGGGCGACACCGACACCGGCGACGCGACGCCGACACCGACGCCGACGCGAACGGCCAGGGCCACGCCGACGCCGACGCCGACGCCGCGAGCTCCGTCGAGCGAGACGGTCGGGTTCGCGGCGATGCTCGACCGGACGCCCACTCACCCCGAGATGCCCGACGCCTCCTACGTGTGGGCACGCTACGTGGACGCGGAGGGGTTGCTCTCGGGCGTCGACGACGACACCGTCGGCCGGCGACTCCGGCAAGGGTGGCTGGGAGCGGGTCCGCCGAAGTACGCCGAGACGGACGCGTTCGAACTCGTCCACGTCCAGCCCGGAGCGCTCTCGAACGTGACGCTCGGCCGCGGCGAGTTCTCGACGGCGACTGCCGTCGAGGGGATGATCGGCGACGGCTGGACCCGGCTGGACGACGGGGGCGACGGATACTCGCTTCTGGAGCACGGCGGCTACACGGCCGCCGTCGGCGAGCGACGCTGGATCGTCGTGAGCGCGGCCGACGTGGGACTGATCGAGTCGCTCACTGCGGCCGTCGAGTCCGATCCGCTCGTGGATCACCTCACCGACGTTGACGTAGCGGCGGTGTCGCGTGCGAGCGAGGAGACCGGCAGTTACCACGTCGTCGAGCGGTCGGTGCCGGGCGACTACGCGGCGGGCATCACGGTCGACTACGCGCCGTATCGCTTCCCAGTCGGCGTGTTACACTACGCGACCGACCGGGAGTCGCCGTCGTGGGAGCGGGTCGAACGACGGTTCGAGACCCAGATCGCTGGCGAGCTTCGGGCCGTGGATTTCGGCGACGACTTCGGGTAGCCGACGGGTGCGTACCCGTCTCGTCCGACGGTTTAAATAGTCGGTCACCGTACAGATCGTGTATGACGACCTCCGAGAGCGGAGAGGCTGGCGCCGCCGACGGTGCCGAAACCGCAGAGGAGGCGGAGCGGACCTACGCGGTGGTCCTCGACTACCTGCCACACGGCCGGCCGGGAGACGACCGGCCGCAGTACCAGAAGTCGCCGCTGGCGTATGCGCTCGGGGAGTCGGCGTTTCGACTCCTCGAACTCACGCTGGCCGACGAGGCGGACGTGGGTATCGGCGACCGCATCGTGATCGACCCCGCGGACGAGCGGGAGGCAGTCGACCGAATCCGTGACGTGACGTACGACGACCTCTCGAACGCCGCCCACTCCGAACTGGAGTACGGGGTCGAAGAGATCGTGGACCGTCACGAACGGCGGTTCGTCGACTTCTACAACGACGCCCAACCGATCACTCTCCGACTCCACCAACTCAACCTCCTGCCAGGAATCGGCAAGAAACTCCGCAACGACGTGTTGGACGAGCGCAAGCGCGCGCCGTTCGAGAGTTTCGACGAACTGGAGGATCGGATCGCGGGGCTCCACGATCCGAAGGACGTCCTCGTCGACCGGATTCTGGAAGAACTCCGCGACGAGGACCTCAAGTACCGAACCTTCGTGGGCGAGCAGTCGGACTGATCGTCGCCACACCGGAGTCATGTGCGTCGTTCGTCCACGTGCGCGAGCGCCCCGGGGCCGTCGCCGAGCATGAACGTTGGTCTCGTCCTGACCGGTCTCGTCCTGATCGGCATCGGCGCGGCGATGGCCGCCTTTCCTCACGGCGTCCGCAACTTCGTCGGGTCGCGGGAGTGGCAGGAGCACCCGGAGCGGGCCGGACGGAAACAGGAACGCCGCGCCCGAGCGGTCGGTGGGCTGATCGGCTTCGGACTGGGGTGTCCGACGCTGCTGGCCGGGCTGACGCTGTGACCGGTCCGCGTCGACGGCCGCCAGGGGAAACGGGAAATTTACCCGGGTTGGTGCGCTATCGAAGACGATGACAGGGTCCCGTTCACCGGATCGACTGCTCGGGCGGGCTGGAGTGAGCGGTAACCCCGACCGCGATCAGCATTTCCTCGTCGACGAGCGCGTCCTCGACCGTTTGCCGACGTACCTGCCGGACGACGCGGACCGGAGTCACGTACTCGAAGTGGGCGGCGGAACCGGTGCGCTCACCGACCGCTTGCTGGCGACGAGCGACCGTGTGACGGTAGTCGAGCGCGACCCGGAGCTCGCGGCCTTCCTGGAGACGGAGTTCGCCGAGGCGGTCGCCGCCGGCCGGCTGACCGTCCTCGAGGGCGACGCGCTCGACGTCGACCTGCCCGACGCCACCGCGAGCGTCTCGAACCTACCTTACGGCGTCTCCAGCGAAATCACGTTCCGCCTCCTGCCGCTCGGGATTCCGACCGTCCTCATGTTCCAACGGGAGTTCGCCGAACGCATGGCCGCCGAGACGGGGACCGACGAGTACGGCCGGCTGTCGGTGAGCGCGGGGCATTACGCCGACGTGGAGGTGGTCGAACCGGTCCCTCCGACGGCGTTCTCGCCGCCGCCGGCGGTCGACAGCGCGGTGGTGCGGACGACGCCGCGGGACCCGGACTACGAAGTCGAGGACGAGGACTTTTTCCTGCGGTTCGTGAAGGCACTGTTCACTCAGCGGCGGAAGACGCTGCGGAACGCGGTCCGCAACACCGCCCACATCTCGGGCCTCGACGATCCGGACGCCGTCGTCGCAGCCGCGGACGAGACGCTCATGTCGCGGCGGGCGGGCGACGTGGCGCCGGACGAGTTCGCCGCGCTCGCGGCCCTCGCGGCCGAACACGGTGGAGGTCGCGACGGTGGCTGACGCACTCGCCGCCGCGGACGCGACGACGGCGGGTCGGGTGGTCGCGACCGCCGCCGTCGTGGTGGCCGTCCTCGGTGCCCGGTACGGCGTCGACCGCGTGCGCCGCAGCGACCGGAATATCGGCCAGCGGGGCGAACTCGTGCTGTCGGCCGTGGCATCGCTGGTGACCGGCGGCGGTATCCTGCTCGTCGTCGGGCTATGGGACCTGATCGGACCGCTCGCGCGGTCGTACCGGAATCTCGGCCTCCAAGATCTCGCCGGGCGGATCCTGCTCGCGGTGGTGATCCTGGCGACCACCTACACCCTGACCGACTTCGTCGGGCGGATCATCGGCGAGTTCACGGGCAAGCGGTCGAGCATCAGCGAACACCAGCGGGAGATCGTCTACCGCCTGACACAGGTGACGCTGTACACGCTTGCAGTACTCGTCGTGGTCGGACTGTTCACCCGCAACCTCGGGAGTCTGCTGGTCGGGGCCGGCTTCCTCGGCATCGTCGTCGGGATGGCGGCCAGACAGACGCTGGGGGCGGCTCTCGCGGGCTTTGTCCTGATGTTCTCGCGCCCCTTCGAGATCGGCGACTGGATCCAGGTGGGAAACCGCGAGGGGATCGTCACCGAGATCACTATCGTCAGTACGCGCATCCAGACCTTCGACGGGGAGTACGTGATGCTGCCGAACGACGAGGTGAGCGGTCAGGCGATCACCAACCGCACGCGCAAGGGTCGTCTCCGCATCGAGGTGGAGGTCGGCATCGACTACGACCACGACCCGAGTCACGCGGCCGAAATTGCCCGGGAGACGGTAACGGAGTTGGACCAGATCCTCAACGTCCCGACGCCGCAGGTGGTCGGCAAACGCTTCGGCGACTCGGCTATCGTCCTCGGCGTGCGGGTGTGGATCGACAATCCCAGCGCCCGGCGGATGTGGCGGACGCGGACGGCGGTCATCGAGTCCCTCACAGATGCCTTCGCCGAAGAGGGAATCAAGATCCCGTTCCCACAGCGCGAACTCATGGGCCGAACGGAGGCGGGCGGACTCGCCATCGCCGAGGGTCGCGAGGCGACCCCGGCGACGCCGGACGGCGGCCCGAACGACGGGGCGGAGGAATGACCGTGGACGGGGACGACGCGGACACCCTCGCCGACTTGGCTGACCGACGCGGCGTGGATCGAGCGGTGTACCAACCGGCGGAGGACTCCCGGTTGCTCGCCGAGGCGGCCGTCGACCACGCCCACGGACGGGCGCTCGAGGTGGGGACGGGATCGGGGTGGGTCGCCGAACGAATCGCGGCGGAGACGGAGTGCGAGGTGGTCGCGAGCGACTGCAACCCGGACGCCTGTCGACAGGCCCGCGACAGGGGAATCCCGGCGGTCCGCGCCGACCTGGTCGAACCGTTCCGGGCGGACAGTTTCGACACCGTGGCGTTCAACCCGCCCTACCTCCCGACCGACCCCGACAACGAGTGGGACGACTGGATGGAGCGTGCGCTCTCGGGTGGGGAGTCGGGGCGGGCCGTCATCGATCCGTTCCTCGACACCGTGGGTCGTGTCCTCCGCCCGGACGGCGTCGTTCTCCTCCTCGTCAGCAGTCTCACGGGGTTCGAGACGGTGGTGGCCCACGCGGAGGAGAACGGATTCGCGACGACGACGGCCCGTCAGGAGTCCTACCCGTTCGAGACGCTGTCGATCCTTCGGCTGGATCGAGAATAACCAACAGACATATTTTGGTTTAGCAAATATTAAGCGACGGCATCACCTAGCCGAACGTGATGACCGAACTGGTCGCCACGACACCGGGACTGTATCCGTTGCCCGACTGGGCGAAAGACGAACTATCAGCGCTGAAGGGCCACCAGAAGGGCGACCTGATCGGTGGCGACGAGGGACCCGAAATCGTCGACGCCTACCGTCGTGCCCGGACCGACGTCGTCGACGCGCAGGTCGAGACGGGGCTCGACCGGATCGTCGAGGGACAGCTTCGCTGGGACGACATGCTAGCCCACCCGCTGACGATTCACGACAACGTCGAGACGGGCGGAATCGTCCGTTACTACGACAACAACAACTTCTACCGCGACCCGCAGGTGCGGGGCGAACTCACCCCGTCGGGCGACGTCGCCGACGAACTCGCGGCCGTCGAGGCCGACGCCGAGGACCTGCAGGCCGTCCTGCCCGGCCCGTACTCCCTCGCCGACCTGGCGACCGACGAGCACTACGGCGACGAGGCCGACTTCCTGGACGCCGTCGCCGACTACCTCGCGGGCGAAGTCGAGGGGTTCCCGGCCCACGAGACGCTGTTCCTACTGGAGCCGTCGCTGGTCGAGGCGCCGCCGGACGAGGACGCCGACGACCACGTCAGCGAAACCATCGACCGCGTCGCCGCCGCGACGGACGCCGACGTGGTCGTCCACACCTACTGGGGTGCGGTGCCGGAGAAGACCTACGCGCACCTGATGGACGCCGACGTCGACGCCATCGGTTTCGACTTCGTCACCGACGCCGACGCCTCGCTCTACAACATCAACGAGTACGGCACCAAGGACGGAATTGCGATGGGCCTCGTCGACGGGCAGAACACGCTCGTGGAGTCACCGGAGACGATCCGCGACCGCGTCGAGTGGGTTGACGAGCGGACCCACACCGACTTCGAGCGGGCCTACCTCACGTCGAACACCGAACTGTTCTACCTGCCCGTGAACCGGTTCGAGGAGAAACTCGCGGCGCTGGGTGACGCCGCCGCGCTCGCGGAGGTGGACGCATGACGAACAACCGCGAGCAGTTCCGCCCCGAGGACCACCCGAACGACCACTTCCTGCTGACCTCCATCGTCGGCAGCTATCCGAAACCCAAGTGGCTCAACCGGGTGTCGGACCTGGCGGACGACCCGGACTCGAAGTTCACCGACGACCACCTCCACGAGGCCCACGACGACGCCTGTCGTGTCATCGTCGACGAACACGAGCGGGCCGGGCTCGATACCGTCTCCGACGGCGAGATGCGCCGCAACGAGATGGTCGAGTTCTTCGCCGACCGCATCGACGGCTACGAGTTCAACGGCCCCGTGAAGGTGTGGGGACACAACTACTTCGACAAGCCGTCGGTCGTCGACGACGTCGAGTACGAGGAGTCGTGGCTGGTCGACGAGTTCGAGTTCACGCAGTCGGCCGCGAGCAAGCCGGTCAAGGTGCCGATCACCGGACCCTACACGCTGGCGGCGTGGTCGTTCAACGAGGCCTACGAGACGGACGCGGACCTCTCCTACGCCCTCGCCGACCTCGTCAACGAGGAAATCGAGGCACTGGTCGACGCCGGCGCGCGCTACATCCAGATCGACGAACCCGCGCTCGCGACGACGCCCGACGACCACGCCATCGTCGGCGAGTGTCTCGAACGCATCGTCGCCGGGGTGCCCGACGAGGTGCGCATCGGGCTCCACGTCTGTTACGGCGACTACTCCCGAATCTACCCAGAACTGCTGGAGTACCCCATCGACGAGTTCGACGTGGAACTCTGCAACGGCGGCTACGAACAGATCGACGTGTTCACCGACCCCGAGTTCACGACCGACCTCGCCCTCGGCGTCGTCGACGTGCACACGACGGAAGTCGAGACCGTCGAGGAGATCAAGGAGAACATTTTGCAGGGCTTCAAGGTCGTTCCTCCCGAGCGCCTGACGGTCAGCCCGGACTGCGGCGTGAAGCTACTGCCCCGCGAAGTGGCCTACCGGAAAATCGAGAACATGGTGACGGCGACCCGAGAGATCGAGGCCGAACTCGACGCCGGCGAAATCGACCTCGGGCCGGAAGTCAGCGCGGACTAGGTTTCGGCCGTCACGTCGGTCACCTCGCCGTCGACCACCAAGTAGACCAGCAGCCCCCAGACGACGAACTCGGCGTAAAACGAGGGCGTCCAGAGGTACTGCAGGAAGAACTCGAGGGGCGGGAGGTCGACCGCGGGTGTGTGTTCGATGATCGGCCACGCCAGAAAGAGGAGGTCGTTCGGGCGGCCGTTGAGGAGCATGTGGAACGCGTCGAGGAGGGGATGCGACGCCCACCCGATCCAGACGGGCGTCCACGCGCGGCGGACGAACACCACGGCGAAGCCCACGACGATGAGGAGCAGGGAGTGCCCGGCCGACTGGTAGAGGTCGACGAAGCCGGCCATCGCCGCCGGCTTGTCGACGATATCGGGGAGCACCGCCCCCGCGACGAGCAGTGGTACGGACAGGTCCCACCGCCTCCCGAGGACGTACGCCGCGGCGAGGTGGGTGGGAAACAGCATCTGACGGGGTGTCGTCGGGGTGTCAGGCGGATATCACTGTTGGCCCCGAGCGTCGGCTACACCGGGTAGACCGGCTGCCGTCCGGCGTAGCGGGAGTAGCCCTCCCGGGTACCGACAGCGAGGAGGACGCCCCCGACGAGCGCCAGTAAGCCGGCCTCGGCGGCCGGCGACACGGCGTCGACGACGCCCCACCCCGCGGCGACGCCGACGACGAACCCCACCTGCAGGAGGCAGACGGCGACGAGGGCGTACCGCCGGGTCCCGGCGTACAGCGACCCCACGGCGGCCGTCTCGACGGCGGCGTGGACCGCGAGGACGGCCGCGCCGAGGAGGCCGAGGGCCGCGTCGGCGGCGTAGACGGTGGCGAGGACGACGCCTTCGAGGCCGCGATGGAGCGTCACGGCACCCAGCGCGGCGTCGGCACAGGCGCCGCAGTCCGTGACGGCGTGGCCGCGAGCGATGGAGACGGCGCCCACGCCAGCGGCGACGCCGAGGCCCGCGCCGACCGGCGCCCCGTCGAGGGCGAGCGCGAGGGAGAGGCCGCCGAGGGCGAGAAAGAGCAGCGGGACGGCCCCACGCGACCGGGGGAGGCGGTCGACGGCCGCGAAGACGAGGCCGCCCCCGAGCAGGCTGGCGCCGACCGAAGCGGCGACGACGGCGGGGAAGGCGAGGCCGACCGTCCGCTCGGCCGTCCCGTGAGCGGTCACCGGGGCAGCGAGAACCGTCGATCCGAGGAGGAGGGTACTCGTGAGAATCCACCGGCGTCGCTGGCTCGAAACGAGTGCGTTGCGCCGGTCTGAGCTGTCGTGGGGCATGGGGTGGAGTCGACGGGAGGTGGGGTGTCAGACCGCGTCGGGTCCGGTCTTGCCGGTTCGGACCTGGATGGCGTCGTCGACGGGCAGGATGAATATCTTCCCGTCGCCGGGTTCGTCGGTGCGGGCCGCGTCGCTGATGGCCTCGGCCACGACCGATCCGTCCACGTCGGCGACGACGCACTCGACTTTCGTCTTCTGGTGGAGGTCGACCGTGTACTCCTCGCCGCGCCACTGCCCCTTCTTCGCGGGCTGTGAGCCGCGGCCCGAGACGTTCGATACGGTGATGGAAGGAGCGCCGGCCTCGGCCACCGCCTGTTTCACTGCGCCGAGTTTGTCCGGACGGATGTAGGCGACCACCATTTCGATCTCAGTCATCGTCGCTTACTCCTCCATCGGCGGCGGTTTCGGGAGTCCGACCCGGGGCACGCCCGATCGAGTTCTCGCCGAACTCGGGGTAGGTCACGATACCGTGCTCCGAGGAGTCGAGCCCCTCGCGTTCGTGTTCCTCGCTCACCCGCGCCCAGCCGAGGGCTTTCAGGAGGCCGTAGATGGCGAAGGTGATGGCGGCCGCCCAGAGCGCGAGGACGACGATGCCGACGACCTGCACCCCGAGTTGGGAGACGGAGAACGCCGACGTGGTGTCGACGAAGGGGTACGCGAGGGCGCTCAACGCACCCGCGGAGCCGTGAACCGGGAAGACGGCACACACGTCGTCGATGCCGACCTTCTCCAGCAGATCGAAGACGAGAACGACCTGCACGCCGGCGATGAAGCCGACGACGAGCGTCGCGGGCCAACTCGCCACCGCCGCGATGGAGCAGACGGAAACGAGGCCGGCGAGCAGGCCGTTCGCGGTCATGAGACTGTCCACCTTGCCGCTACGGAGGACGCTGATCGCCGCGGCGCCGATGCTGCCGGTTCCCATGACGAGCGCGGTGTTGATGGCGACTCGGCCGGCGTAGGCGTAGTCGGCGAGGACCAGTTCGCCGGCGTCGGAGACCTGAAAGACGTTGACGGCGGTGCCGACGTTGAAGCCGTACCAGCCGAAGGCGAGGATGAGCGTCCCGAGGATGGCGTAGGGGAGCGAGTGGCCGGGGATGACGTTCGGTGAGCCGTCGTCGTCGAACTTGTCGAGCCGCGGGCCGACGACGTACGCGGCGACGAGGCCACAGACGCCGCCGGTCATGTGGACGACGGCGGCGCCGGCGAAGTCCTGGAAGCCGAGGGTGGCGAGGAAGCCGCCGCCCCACGTCAGTCCCGTCGCGACGGGGTAGATGAGCGCGCCGACGAGGACGGTAAAGAGGAGGTACCCCCGTAGCTGTGCGCGTTCGGCGACGGCGCCCGAGACGATGGAGGCTGCGACCATCGAGAACGCCGCACCGAAGAGGATGCTCGCCCACGCCGTCGAGCCGCCGGTGTAGTGAGCGAACACCCCGGAGACGCCGCCTCCCGAGGTGACGCCGGCGACCACCGCCGAGACGCCGACGCCGACGATGAAGTACGCGAGGACGCCGACGCCCCACGTCAGGACGTTCTTCGTCAACTGGTTCGCGACGTTCTTCGAGCGGACCTGTCCGGATTCGAGCATGCCGAAGCCCGCGTGCATGAAGAACACGAGGAAGGTGGCGACCATGACCCAGAGGAGGTTGACCCCCTCGGCGACGACGGACGGGTCGACTTGCAGGAGCGCCGTCATCAGTCGTCACCCGTCGAGGTCAGGTCGTGTTCGGTGTGGCACGGCTCGGGCGGGAGCGAAATCGCGGGATTGCTGTCGAGGAAGCCCTCGGGCTTGAGGTGGAAGCTCGCGATTTCGACCGGCAGGACCGGCCAGTCCTCCGCGCGGGTGACGTGGTTGACGCCGAGGGTGTACCAGCAGACGACGTCCTCGCCGTCGAGGTTACGATCCTTCTCGGTCCACTCGGACAACCCCGTCGTCTCGCCGTTCTGGTTCGGGTAGTCGCCGGCCGCGAACTGCTCGTCGGGGTCGTACTGGGTCGTCCAGAAGTTGTTCTGGATGAACCCGGCCCGCTTTTTCGTGCTGGAGGTGGGTCGTGCCGGCGAGTTGACGTTGGTGTGTGGCTCCAGCTTGTAGCCGCAGGGTCGGCCGTAAGAGTTCGTCGTCTCCGTGCTCTCGACCCGCCAGTACTTGCCGGTCAGCGGATCGATGTCGTCGCGGGCCTCCGTCTCGGTCTCCAGAACCGTCTCCTTCGCCTTGAAACCCTTCTTGCGCTCACTCCCGACGGGTTCGTTGTGGACTTCCTTCACCCGGTTGGGCGTGTCGTCGATGTCGAAATCCAGCCGGAAGTTGAAGTGGTGCTGGTGGATCGAGGTCTTGACCTGCGGGGCGACGAGTTCGTACTCGCCGTTCGTGTCGGTCGCGTCCTCGTCGGCGGGCACCACCCCGTTGGAGTCGATTCCGGTCAGCCGGACTTCGCCCTCGACGGAGCCGTCGGGGTAGAAGTACCAGTAGAACCCGTAGTCGTAGTTGTAGACGGTGGCGATGAAGGAGATGACGAGGCGGCGGCGACGACGAACTTCGGTGTGTTCTTTCCGCCACTCCGTGTGCTTCCAGAGGACGCCGTCGTCCTCCTCGTGCATGCAGATGGCGTTGGGAAGCGTCTTCGGATCGCCGTTGGTGTCGTTCATCGCCACGTCGAAGTAGTGCATCTCGCCGAGGCAGTCACAGCCCTCGGTGAGCACGTTCGCCATCCGGCCGACGTGGAACTCGCCGATGTCGAACGCCTCCTTCCAGGAGTGGTTGGGGTCGCTGTCGCCGTAGGGGACGGCCATCTCCGAGGCGGAGGCACGGTGGAGCACCTTGCGCTTCTCGCCCTCGTCCTCGAAGGTGACGTCGTGGAAGACCAGCCCCTCGCGGGGTGTCCACCCGACCTGGAACTCCCAGTCGAGCCACTCGACGGTCTGCCCGTCGACCTCGAAACTCGGTCCCTCGGGTTGCACGACATCGAGATGTTTGAAGTCGTCCCGCGTGTCGACGCGGTCGGCCCGGAAGTCGGCATCCTCGGGCGGGAGCGGGTTCTCCTCGTCGACGACGCCGTTGTCCTCGATTTTCACGACCTCCATCTCGTCGAGGTCGACGAACGCGAACAGCCCCTCGATGGGACGGGCGTAGCCGTTGTCCTCCTCCTCGGTACGGATCCAGGAGATGGCGCGGACGAGGCGTCGCTCGTCGAACTCGTCGGGTTCGAACCCGCTCGCCGGCCACGGATCGACGATGGCGAGGTCGAAGTTCTCGACGCCCCGCTTGGCGGCCGCCTCCTGCCACTCGGGGTCGTTGATGACGACCTGTTCGGCTTGGTCGACCTCCGGCGGCGTGATGGCCGGCTGAACGCCCTCGATGTGTGTCACGTCGAGGAGCTCTTCACCCGTGATAGACACCGTCGCCTCGTACGTCTCACCGTCCTGCCGGACGGTGAGAACCGCCTCGCGGTCGAAATGATCGCCCTCCTCGAAGGCACGGACGAACTCCTTCTCGGGTTCGTCGAGGACGACGTTGTGGTACACCGCGTCGTCGGCGACGTCCCACTCGGCTTCGAGGACGTCCGTGGCGGCGGCGATTTCGTCCGTCGTCAGTGGATCGAGCGGATGTGTCACCGCCGTCTCGTTCAGATCTACCGCCATGCGGCCATCACTCCACGAATCCCCGACAATACTGTTCGTTCGTTTCTCTTTCTTCTAGATTGGTACCCAATCATCTACCGAATCACGTCAAAGAGACGCGAGTGTAGTGCAATATACCTAGTTCACCACTGTCGAGTGGTAAATGATAAAAGAACAGTACATTCGTTCGATTATCGTGGATTTATCGGGGAAAAGTGCAAGTGTCGGGCCGCCTGGGAGTACGCATGCACAGCGAACCGGAGATGTACCTGCAGGAGATGGGGCTCTCGGAGTACGAAGCGTCGACGTACGTCGGCCTGCTGCGGGGCGGGACGTCGACGGCAAAGGAAGTCGCGAACCGGGCGGGCGTCCCACAGTCGCGCGTGTACGACGTCCTCGACTCGCTGAAGACGAAGGGATTCGTCGTCGTTCAGGAGGGGCGCCCGAAGAAGTTCGGGCCGATCGAGGCGACCCGAGCCGTCTCGCAGTTCCGCGAGTTCAAGCGGCGCGAACACGTCCGGAGACTCGACGAGATACAGGGCCTGGGCGAACACTTTCTGAACGCGGTCGACGACGCCGACTACGGGAGGGAGAGCGACGAGGTGGACATCAGCTGGTCGTATCCGAATCGGCACCACATCCTCGAGAAGCTCGAACGCCTCGGTGAGGCCGCGGAGTCGGAGATACTCATGATCACGACGCCGGAGAGCTTCGAGCGGATCGCCAACCACCACGCCGAACTTCTCGCAGAGAAACACGAGCAAGGGGTCGAGATTCGGGCACTGATTTCGGACGACCGGGAGGTAGACGCCGCGGTTCGCGACCGAGCGCGCGAGTTGATGACGATGCGACTCGTCCAGGACATCCGCGGCCGACTCTACACGTACGACGGCGAGGGAATCCTGCTGGCCTTCCGAGCCCAGAACGACGACGGCTACGTCGGCATCTCGACGGCGAGTCCCCACCTCTACACCACGCTCTCACAACTCTTCGAGTTGCTGTGGGCGGACGGCGAGCCGGTGTCCTGACTCGGCTCACGCCGAGCCGAGGGCAGACGCCACGTGGCGTCGCCGGGCCTCCCGGCCACCGACGGCGAGAAGGACGCCACCCACGAGCGCCAGCAAGCCGGCCTCGGCGGTCGGCGGTACGCCGTCGACGACAACCCAACCGGCGGCGACGCCGACGACGAAACCGGCCTGCACGGCGACGACGGCCGCGACGGCGTATCGACGCCCGGCAGGAGCGTACAGCGACCCGACGGCGGCCGTCTCGGCGGCGGCGTGGACGGCGACGACGAGCGCACCGACGAGGCCGAGGGCGGCGTCGGCGGCGTAGACCGTGGCGAGGACGGCGCCTTCGAGGCCGCGGTGGAGCGTCACCGCCCCCAGCGCCGCGTCGGCACAGACGCCGCAGTCCGTCACCGCCGCGTCGCGAGCCAAGTAGACGACGCTCGCCCCCACGAGCGTCCCCGCGAGCGCCGTTCCGGTCGATCGCGTGAGCGCGAGGGCGAGGGCGGTCCCGCCGAGTGCGAGAACGAGAAGCGGGACCGCCACTCGGTGGATGGAGGTGGCCGGACGGGCGACGCAGGTGGACACCGCGAGGACGAGGGCACCACCGGCGAGGCTGAGCGCGACGACGCCCGCGACGACGAGCGCGAAAGGGAGACCCGTCGCGGCGGCGGTTACGCCGTGGGCAGCCGCCGGCGTCGACAGGAACGCGGCGACGAGCGTGGCGACGGCCGTCCGCCGGACGAGCGGTCTCATTTCCACGGGTTTGGGACGAGGTCGGCCTGAATCTCCGCACCGACTTCGATCCGACAGTCGGATCTGGGTTCGGCCACGCAGAGCAGGACGTAGCCGTCCCGTCGGTGCCGGGGTTTCAGCCCGTTCGCTCGCTCGACGTGGACGAGGTCACCATCCAGCAGGCGCCCGGTACAGGTGGCACAGGCACCGTACAGACAGCCGTAGGGGACGCCGAGGCCCTCGCGCTCGGTGGCGTCGATGACCGTCTCGCCGTCGGCTACCTCGACGGTGGTCTCCCGGCCGTCGCGCCACTCGAGGGTGACCCGATGCATCTACTGCCAGACGTCGCTGGTGCAGTCGCCGCCCGGCCAGCGAATCTCGTGCGCACGAGCGGGTCCGCCCGGCGCGTCGCCGAAGTCGACGAGGAAGTCCTCGTCGAGTTCCATCCGTCCCTCGTCGGGGTAGACGTCCGCCTTCATCATCAGCGAGCCCTGCTCGCCGATGTCGGGGTAGAACTGGTTGTCCCACGAGGAGAACAGAGACGTGGTCCAGTAGACGCGCTTCCCGTCGCGGGAGAGTTGGAGCATCTGGGGCGCACCGCGGATTTCGGTGCCCTGAATCTCCTGTCGGTCGCCGAAGTTCCCGCCGGCCCAGATCCGGTCGACCAGCCGGGGATTGCCGAAGTCGCTCACGTCGTACATCCGCATGTCGCCGTGCAGCCAGTTCGAGAAGAACAGGTACTGATCGTCCAGCGAGAGGACGATGTCCGTCACGAGACCGGGGACGGGCATGTCCCAGTCGGGGTGCTCGCGGGACTCGACGTCGATGACCTTCTCCCACTCCCACACGCCGTCGCTCTCCTCCCAGAAGCGGAGGATGTTCGAGGAGAGCGCCGCTCCGACGTAGCCCTGTGTCTCCTCGGGATCGTGGGGCATGCGAATCTCCAGCGGAATCTGCCCCTCCTCGCCGAAGGTCAGGGTCTGCTGGTGTGTCTTGTTCTCCCAGTCCCAGATGTGGATGCTGTCGCCGTACTTTCCGTCCTCGACGTCGTCTAAGTCGAAGCCGGGATAGTAGGTCTTCGGCGCGGCCCACTCCGTCGAGATCATCACGTTGTGCCGGGGCTGGTACCAGTAGTCGTAGTTCATCTCCATGTCGCCGAGGTCGGCTTCCCAGTGGCCGTCGATGGAGAAGTCGCTCTGGTCCAACTGGAGGAAACCGCCGGGGAGTTCCCCGTCGGCGTCACCGAGCATACTGATGACGACCTTCCCACCGGGGACACAGTGAACGGTGTGTGGCGCCGACAGGTCGTATTCGAAGAGTTCCTCGGGCTCGATGACCTTCTCGATCTCCATGTTCCGCGGATCCTCGGCGTCGAGGATGTGAATGCGGGAGGACCGCTGTCCGGGGACGATGAGGTGATCGCGCATCAGCCCCTCGGAGTGACACGACGACGAGCAGGTGTTCCAGCCGAAGTGGTGGAGTTCGTCGCCCTTGTTCGGCATCTCGACGGTGTCGACCAGTTCGCTGTACGTGTCCGATTCGGGATCGAGGTCCACGACGCCGATGAAGTCGGAGCCGTCGACGTCCATCCCGACACGGAGTGCGATGACGAACGCCGTCTTCTCGCGCTCCGACTCGGTCCGCATCGCTCCGGGTGTCGGATAGCCCGGTCCTTCTACCTCGTGGTGTTCGTGTCCGTGCTCCTCGGCCGTGTTGCCGGGTTCGTCAGTACTCATGCCAGACAGTATCATTCACATTACGAGCATAAATAATGATTGAGTTGTCGAGCGACAACTCGTGTCGTTCGCTCGACTCTAAGGAAGCCTTTTGCGATGGCCGACGTACCCGGAGGTGTGTTCATGGTAGCCCGTGACGACTTGGAGGGTGCCTGATGCGCGAGTTCGCGTTCGATATCGTGTACGAGCCGGGGGCCGATCCGGTGATGGACGTGTTCATCGAGTATCCCACACTCGTCGCCGAGGCGTTACACGGCTGCGTGACCAAGGACCGCTTCTGGCGCATCGAGCGGCTGATCGGCCCGACAGCGGCGCTCGACGCGGTCGAGCGACTCCGCCTCGACGAGACGGTGCGGACGGCGTCGGTGACCGAGACGGACTGTTCGGCCACGCGGTTCCACGACGTGCTGGAGCGCTCGGACGACGAGCGGGTGATCTACAGCCACGTCGAGAATGTCGAGGACGGCGAGTCCGTACAGACGCTCGCCGGTCGGTATCTTCCCCACGGATCGCTCTACTGCACCACGCGGCGAGAGAATCGTCACAGCTGGCGCATCTTCGTAAAGTCCGACGAGAAGGTGGGCCTGTTGTACGACGCCCTCGGCGCGAATCTGCGGGAAGGGCTCTCCTTTCACATGGGTCACCTCGGCGAGGCCGAGCGGTGGGGTCACGACTCGTTGGGATCGATTGCGCTCCCGCCGGACCAGCGAACGGCGATGCGGGCCGCTCTCGATCACGGCTACTATCGGACGCCCCGGGAGATCACGCTCGACGACCTGGCCGAGACGCTCGACGTGCCGCGATCGACGCTCTCCTATCGTCTGCGTCGGGCCGAAGAAAGGCTCGTTACCGGCTATCTCGGCGAGACCGACTAGCTACTCGTACAGCCAGGTCTCGTCGATCCGGTCGTAGTCCTGGAGTTCGTCCTCGTCGAAGAAGAGGTCGATCTCCCGTTCGTTTGCGCCCTCGTCCGCGTGGTCGGAGCCGTGGATGACGTTCCGACCGAGGTCGAGACCGAAGTCGCCGCGAACGGTACCCGGGGCGGATTCGGCGGGGTCCGTCTCGCCCATCATCGTTCGGACCTGTCGCGTGGCGTCCTGTCCCTCCCAGACCATCGCCATCACCGGGCCGGACGTGATGAAGTCCACGAGGCCGTCGAAGAAGGGCTTGCCCTCGTGTTCGCCGTAGTGTTCGTGGGCCAGATCGTCGGAGATTTGCATGAACTTCGCGCCGACGAGTTTGAGACCACGATCCTCGAAGCGGGAGATGATCTCCCCGATGAGGCCACGCTGGACGCCGTCGGGCTTGACCATCACGAAGGTACGCTCGGCGTCGCTCATTCCTCACCCTGGCCGCCGGCCGCCTGCCCGTCTGCGGTCCACTCGAGGTCGCGGGCCTCGCGGCCGAGGAAGTAGTTCTTCTCGGCTTTGGAGTCCACGAAGTGCAGGATGGTGCCGTCCTTCCTGACGTACATGGTCCCCGTGCCGGGTTCGATCTCCTCGCCCGTGTAGTCGCAGGTGCGTGTATCGACCATTACTGTCCTCCGATGGAGTCGGCATCGCGCTGTGTCTCGCGCAGCTGGAGCACGTCGCCCTCGCGGACCGGGCCCAGCACGTTGCGCGTGATGATTCGACCCTGATTCGAGCCTTCCTGGATACGACATTTGACCTGCATGGCCTCGCCATGCATGCCGGTTTTGCCGACGATCTCGATTACCTCGGCGGGCATCGAGTCGCTGGCACTCTCTTCGGCGCTCATGGTCGCTTACCGGAGGTCCTCGACCTTCGTGCTGATGTCTTCGACCTGTTCTTCGGCGTCGCCCGCGTCGACGATGGCGGCCGCGGCGCTCCCGACCTCGAGCCCCGCCGCGTGACCGACGTCGTCCTGGGTCTCGACGAAGACGTAGGGAATCCCCTTCTCGTCGGCGAGTTCCGGCAAGTGCATCACGATCTCTTCGGGCTGGACGTCTTCCGCGATGACGACGAGGTCGGCGTTGCCGCGCTCGACCGCCTTCGTCGTCTCGTTCGTTCCTTTCTTTACACTGCCTGTGTCTCGCGCTACTTCGAGCGCCTCGATGGCGCTCTCGGCGAGGTCCGCCGGGACATCGAAATTGACGTAAACTGACATGGTTTGTACCTCCCACCCGTCGGCTCGCGCACCTCACCAGAGTGAGTCCCTGATGGCGAGGCGCATCATCAACCGCGGGTAGGCTGTACAGTCGGTTAGCAGGGGACCCCATAAAAGCGCTTTCAAAGCCGTGAAGGGGTGTGAGGGGGGCACACGGGCGTTCGGGTCCCCGGTCCTCCCCTCGAATCACCCGTCGACAGTAGCTGCGGTACGTCGGTGGCCTCCCGATCGAACGCAGTCCGACGCTCGGGCGTGCGAACGGGGCCGGACGCTACGAGCGATCCAGCGACGGCAGTCCGGCCTCGATTTCGTCGCGCCGGCTCTCCAGCCACTCGGGCAGGACGAGTCGCTCCCCGAGGTGTTCCAGGTCCTCGTCGACGGTGTATCCGGGCTCGTTCGTGGCGTACTCGAACAGAACGTCGCCGGTCGTCCGGGTGTAGACCGACTCGAACCACTTTCGGTCGATGATCTCCGTCGGGCGGAGCCCGTGGTCGATCAACGTCCGTCGCCACTCGGGTTGGGTCTCCCGGGTCACCTGGAAGGCGACGTGGTGAACCGTCCCCGCACCGGGTCGGCCCTGCGGCGCGTCCGGGTCCGCGTACAGGTCGATCACGTAGCCGAGGTCGCCATCCGACTCGTAGCGCCGACGGTCGCCCTCGCTCCCCGACGCGTCGAACCCCATCGCCTCCAACAGCGTCGTCGTCCGGTCGGCGTCCGCCAGCGTGAGCGTGACGCCGAAGAAGCCCCGAATCGCGTGTTCGGCGGGAATCGGTCCCTCGGGCGGGTCGCCCGCCGGGGCGTCCTCACGCGCGACGAGTTCGAGCGGCAGACCGTCCGGATCCTGGAACCGCAGGACTGCATCGCCGAAGCGCTCGGTTTCCTCGACGGAGACGTCCGCGGCGTCCAGTCGCTCGGCCCAGTACTCGACCGCGTCGGCCGGAATCAGGAAGGCAACGGCGCTTGCCTGTCCCCGACCGACCCGACCGGGGGCCGCCTCGGGGTACGGAAAGAACGTCATGCTGGTTCCCGGCGACCCGCCGTGGTCGCCGTAGAACAGATGGTAGACGGACACGTCGTCCTGGTTCACGCTCCGCTTGACGAGTCGGAGCCCGAGCGTCTCCGTGTAGAAGGCCGCGTTGCGGACGGGATCACTCCCGACGGCGGTGACGTGGTGAATCCCGGGAATTGCTTGAGGCACGGTTCACGGTACGTCTCGCCCGAAGTTAACGACTCCGTAACACTAGTGTAACCAGCCGTCGTCGGCGTCGCTGGGACCGGAGGGTAAGGCCCTTGGTCGCCGACGGGGTACGACCGGCCATGGATCTCGACGGCGTCGTCGCCGCACTCCGGGCCGAAGCCGTCCGCGCGAACGAGCGTCGACTGTTGACTCTCGCCGGCGACCGGAACCGAGGCCTCGCTGCCGCGGCCGACGCCGTCGCCGCGTACGCCCACGGGTCCACGAGCGACCGAACGGGGGCCGAGAACCCCGACGTGACCGTCCTGACGACCCGCGATAACGTGGGCTGGGCCGAGCGGATCGTACCGAGGGACGCCAGTCGCCTCCTCGGCACCACTCGGGACGTCGTCGTCCTCGACGCCCACGCGGGCTTCTCGGCGAACGTCCTCGGCCGCGTCGTCGGCGCCGTCGACGGCGGCGGACTCCTCGTCCTCGTGACGCCGCCCCTCGACGGCTGGCCGGACGAACGAACCGACGACGACGAGCGACTCGCCGTGCCGCCGTTCACCGTCGACGACGTGACCGGCCACTTCCGTCGCCGACTGGTCGAGACGCTCCGTTCCCACCCGGGCGTCGCCGTCGTCGACGTGGACGCGGAGACGGTCGAACGCGACGGTCTGACCGGCGCAGCTCGCGCGCGGCCGCGGGAAAACGTGACTGTCCCGGACGCGGCAGCCTTCCCGCGGACCGCCTACGAGACGTGTCTCACGGCCGATCAGGCCGACGCCCTCTCCGCACTCGAACGACTCCGGGGTCGCGACGTCGCCGTCATCGTCGAAGCGGACCGAGGACGGGGGAAGTCCGCCGCCGCCGGCCTCGCAGCCGGGAGCCTCGCCGCGGACGGTCGGGACGTCCTCGTCACCGCGCCCGCCTACCGCAACGCGGCGGAGGTGTTCGAGCGAGCCCGGGTGCTGCTCGACGCCCTCGGCACCCTCGCGGACGCCGACGACGAGGCACACGTGCTGTCAGCGGCGGGCGGCGGAACCGTCCGTTTTCTCGCCCCCGAAACGGCCGTCGACCTGCCCGGAGATCCGGACGCGGTGATCGTCGACGAGGCGGCCGCCCTGCCGGTGCGCCGTCTCGAAGCGCTCCTCGATGCCCCGGCGACGGCTTTCGTCACGACGGTCCACGGCTACGAGGGAACCGGCCGCGGGTTCGACGTGCGTTTCCGGGAGCGCCTCGCGGAGAGCGACCGAACGGCGACCGACGTGCGCCTCGACGATCCGATTCGGTACGCCGCCGGTGACCCCGTCGAAGTGTGGGCCTTCCGTGCACTCCTACTCGACGCCCGCCCCGCCGTCGACCCGGTGGTCGAGGACGCGTCCCCCTCCGAGGCCACCTACCGGGCGCTCGACGCCGAGGCGTTGCGAGCCGACGAACACCTGCTCCGCGAGACGTTCGGACTCCTGGTCCTCGCACACTACCGGACGGAGCCCGACGACCTGGCGCGCCTGCTCGATGCCCCCAACCTGACCTGCCGGGCGCTCCGCGTCGACGGCCACGTCGTCGCCGTCGCGTTGCTGGCCCGGGAGGGCGGACTCCCCGAGTCGCTCCGGGAGGAGATGTACGAGGGCGGCCGGGTCCGGGGTAACATGCTCCCCGACGTGCTGACGAGCCAGTTGCGCGACGTCGAGGCGGGGGCGCCCGTCGGCTACCGCGTCCTGCGCATCGCCACCCACCACGCGCGCCGGTCGGAGGGGTTCGGCTCCCGCCTCCTCGCCGCGTGCCACGACGAATTCGACGACGCCGTGGACTGGTTCGGCGTCGGCTACGGGGCGACACCGCCGCTCGTCCGGTTCTGGGCGCGCAACGGCTACCGGACGGTCCACTGTTCGACGACCCGCAACGAGACCAGCGGCGAGTACTCCGCGATCATGCTCCGGCCGACGAGTCCGGCCGGCGAACGGCTCCACGACCGCCACGCCCGCCGGTTCTGTGCGCGGATGCGCGACGGCCTCTGTGATGCCCTCCGGGACCTCGACCCGGACGTGGCCCGCGAGATACTGCGGGCGACCGCCCACTCGCCGTCGCCGGCGCTCGCGGACCACGAGTGGCGAGTCGTCGCCGCCGCGGCCTTCGGCCCGGGACTGTACGACGCCGCACCCGGCGCCTTCAGGGACCTGGCGCTCACTCACCTCACGGATCGGAGGGTCGACCTCTCGGCGCGCGCCGAGCGGTTGCTGGTTCACAAACCACTCCAGGCCCACGCGTGGGAACGGGTCGCCGCCGACTTGGACTACGTCTCGACGCGACAGTGTATGCGCGCGCTGGGGGCGGCGTACCGGCCGCTGGTCGACTGCTACGGCACGGACGCCGCGACCGAGGAACGACGCCGCTACGAGTGAGTTACGGGCAGTCGAGAAACGTCGCCATCATCACCTCGTCGACGTACTCGTCCTCGATCCGGTAGTGGTCCTCGCGTACCGCCTCCGTCTCCCAGCCGTGAGCTTCGAGGAAGTCGATGGCGGCCTCGTTGGTGGCGGGGACGCTGTTGTACAGTTTCTCGAAGTCGTGATCGCACGCCCAGCGGACGCCCCGGTCGAGAAGGGCAGCCCCGATACCGTGGCCGCGGTACGTCGGCAGGAGGCCGACGGTCAACACCGCGGTGTGGGCGAGTTTCTCCATCTCGGGCAGATCGAGGTGGACCCAGCCGACCACCTCGTCGTCGACACAGGCGACGAACACCATCCGCGAGCGGACCTCGTTGTGTCGGAGGATCACCTCCTCGTGGTCCAGCAGATCGGCCACCGTCTCCGCCTCGATGTAGGTCCCCTCCTCCGCCACCCCGCGGATGACGCCGATCAACCCGGAGAGATCCCGTTGCTGGGCCGCCCGGATGGTGAACGTCACGTCGGCGGCGGCGTGTTCTTCCACGTCTTCCTCCTGATAGGCCACCCTGAGCTTGTTGCCGTCGCGTCGGATGTATCCGTCGCGCCGGAGGATGGTGACGTGGTGACCGAACGCCTCCGGATCGAGGTTCAGCGCCCGACGGGCCTGATCCGCTCGCACCTCCCCGTGGGCCTCGACGTAGTCGTAGATGTCCCGGCGGTCCTCGTGATCGAAGTTCAGTTGCTCGGTCAGTTCCATGCTGACGTGTAACACAGTGTCATACTTAATCGTTCGTGACACTTCGGCGGCAGCTCACCGGACGAGTGTCAGTCGCTCAGACGCGGTTCTCGCGACTCGGGTCCACGTCGATGGCGTCGACGGGGCAGACGTCGACACAGAGCATGCAGTCGATGCACTGGTCCTCGTAGGTGGGGTGGGCCTTGATTTCGCTCTCGGGGTGTCCCGGCGTGTCTACCCACTCGAAGACGTCGACGGGACAGTCCTCGAGGCAGGCGCCGTCGGCGAGGCAGATGTCGAAGTCGACGGCGACGTGGGTGCCGTGGATGCCGAGTTTCTCCGGGGGTTCGACCGGTCCCCAGACGGCGACGCCGTCCTCCTCGTCCACCTGTTCACGGGTTCGTTCGAAGTTCGGATCGATGGCCATACCCGGGGTTCGGCGCCCGGGACGGATAAACCTACGACCGAACGCGCTACTCCGCGCTCGCGGCCGTCCCGACGGATTCCTCGGGGACGACACCTTCGTCGCTCCACCCGCGGGCGTCGTAGTAGGTGTCGAGGGCAGCCTCGAAGTTCGGCAGGTCGTAGGGCAAGTCGTCGTCCGACCGGTCGAACCCGCGGCGGTTGTTGAAGTGGCGTTCGAGTTCGACGACGCGTCCTCCCACTGCCAACAGGTCGTCGAAGTCGGCGTCGAACAGCATCTCGAAGCGTTCCTCGGTCATCGTGCCGCGGGAGAATCGGCAGACGACACCGCAGTCCTCCAGTGCCCGTTTGTTCTCCAGTTCGACGAGTTTCTCCGCCTTGGCCGCCGGGAGGCCCGACGGTTCGAACGCCTCCGAGGCGTCGACGAGGGGGTACTCGTAGGCGTAGAAGGTGGAGTACATGTGGTCGGCACCGCGGTTCGCGGTGGCGAAGCCGAGTCCCTGTCCGTTGAGCGTGCGCCCGTCGTGGGCGGAGAAGGTCATTCCCTTGACCGTCCAGTCCTCGACGCCGAGTTCGTCGTGGAAGCGGTGGATACCTTCGGCGAGGACGTCGCCGTCGTCCTCGCGGTGGGCAATCGTCCGCACCGTCTCGTGGATCAACTCGGAATCGCCGAAGGCGTCCTCGGCTTCGAGGTACGCGGCCACCGCGTTGCCACAGGAGATGGTGTCCATCCCCAGGCGGTCACAGAGGTCGTTCGACTGCATGATCGAGACGATGTCGTTCACCTCGCAGTTGCCCCCGAAGGACATGATCGTCTCGAACTCCGGACCCTCCGTCTCGACGCCCGACGCCTCGTCTCGCGTCGGGAGTTTGCAGGCGAACGCACACTGCGAACAGGTACCGTTCTTGTACTTTTTCTCTTCCACCCGGTCGCCGTTGATCTTCTCGAACTCCTCGTAGCGGACGTCCGCGAAGTAGCGGGTCGGGAAGGAGCCGATTTCGTTGGCGAGGTCCGTGACACTGCTCGTCCCCTGCCGTTTCATGATGTGGTCGCTGGTGGCCGCCTCGCGGTGGATAGCGGCCGCCTCGGTGTCGATGTCCACGTCCGGAACGGCGTCGCCGTCGAAGGTGAGCGCCTTCACGTTCTTCGATCCGAGGACGGCCCCGAGGCCCCCGCGACCGAAGGCCCGCGTCTCGCTGGTCATGATGCAGGCAAAGCGAACCCCGTTTTCCCCGGCGGGACCGATGCAGGCGACGTGTTCCGCGCCCAGGTCGTGTTCCGACTCGACGTAGTCGGTGACTGCGGGAACCTCCACGCCCGCCAAGTCGGGGACTTCCTCGAAGGTGGCCCCGTCCTCGCGCACGTGGACGATCAGCGGCACGTCGCTCGTGCCGACGAGTTCGACGACGGCGTGGCCCGTACCGAGCAGGTTTCGGGAGACGAACCCGCCGGCGTTGGTCGAGAGCAGGCCGTCGGTTAGCGGCGAGACGGCCGTCGCGGAGGCGCGACCGGTGAAACTCATCGACGATGCCTGCATCGGGCCGGTCGTGAAGTAGAGGCGGTTGTCCGGTCCCAGTGGATCGACGTCGAACGGGATGCGGTCGTGGGCGAGGCGGGTGGCGACTCCCCGGCCACCGATGTACGCGTCGAGAACGTCGTCCACGTCCGCCGTCTCGGCCTGCCGCGACCCCACGTCGACCGTGAGGAGCGGTCCCTCGATAGTGAGCATGGTGGTTTCGGGACCGCGGAGCTATTAAACGGTATCCCCCGCGAGCGGCCGTCAGTCGAACACCACTCCGATGGACGCGTCGATGGCGTCGACGGCCTCGTCGATGTCGGCATCCGTCACCGGGAGCGGCGGGGCGACGATGATCTGGATGCGCGGCCGGCCACCACCGACGAGGACGCCGCGATCCTCCGCCTCACCGATGACGTCGTCGACGGGGTCGTCTCCCGACGCCACCCACGGGTGGTGGAACGGGTCGCCGGTCTCGGGGTCGGTGACCTCGATGGCCCACAGTGTTACTCGTGCGTGTAGTACGCGACCGTCTCGCCGTCGGTCTCGCCGTCGATGCGGGCGAAGCCGACGCGCTCGAACTGCACCACGTCGTCGACGGCCGCGTCCGAGATCTCGGGTTCCGCGACGCCGGTCACGTCGCCGTCCATCGTCCGCAGTCGCAGGGGGACGCCCCCCTCGGCGGGCACCCAGTGGATCACCGGAACGCCCTCCTCGCGGACGGCGGTGATGTCGTCGCCGGCGTACTCGAAGCGGCCGTCGACGTGGCGGACACAGCCGAAGCCCTTCAGCCAGACGCGTTCGCCCTCGGCGGGCACGTCGGCCGGTTCGATCCGCACGGCACCCGGAACCGGCACGTCGCGGCGGCCGCGCTCCTCGTGTTCGGGGTGGACTGGCGGGTGGCCGGCGTCCGGACCGCCCTCGACCGGAACCGCCTCACCCGACCGCACGAAGAAGTAGCGGTTCGCGTCGTCGTCGATCAGGTCGCGGTTGTTCGCGTAGATGGCGCTCATCGACAGTTCGACGTTGCTCGTCGAGGTACCGAGTTCGATCATCGCGTCGACGATGGCCTCGCCGCGGATCCCCCGGCGCTGTAGGCTGGCGAGGGTCGGTGCGCGCGGGTCGTCCCACCCGTCGAGTTCGCCGGCGTCGATCAGTTCCTTGATCGTCGAGGTAGAGAGGGTCACGTCGTACGCGTCGACTTGGACGTGACCCCAGTGGATCACCTCGGGGTACTCCCAGTCGAAGTAGTCGTAGACGAACCGCTGACGCTTGGCGGAGTCCTGCAGGTCGATGCCACGGATGATGTGTGTGACACCCGTGAGGTGGTCGTCGACGCCCGACTGGAAGTCGAGCATGGGCCAACAGCGGTAGTCCGCCGCCTCCGATCGCGGGTGCGGGCGGTCGATCATGCGGAAGGCCACCCAGTCGCGCAACGCCGGGTTCTTGTGGGTGATGTCGGTGCGGACCCGGAGGACCATCTCGCCCGCTGAGTACTCGCCGTCGACCATCGCCTCGAACTCCTCGCGAGTCGTCGCTGCGTCCTTCTCGCGGTGCGGACAGGCCTCGCCCGCGTTCTTCAGGTCCGAGAACTCCCCCTGCGGGCAGGAACAGGTGTAGGCACCGTCCCGGTCGATCAGCTTCCGGGCGTGGTCGTAGTACGTCTCCAGGCGGTCGCTGGCGCGAATCACCACGTCGGGGTCGAACCCGAGAAACTCGATAGCGTCGAGAATGGCGTCGTAGGCGTCGAGATCTGGGCGTTTGGTCTCGGGATCGGTGTCGTCGAACCGGCAGATGAACCGCCCGTCGTAGCGCTCCTTGTACGTCCCGATGACGGCGGGCATCCGGGCGTGGCCGAGGTGCCACGGACCGTTCGGGTTCGGTGCCGCGCGCATCACGACGCCCACGTCGTCGTCGACGTTCGGCAAGTCCGGCAGGGGATGCTCGTCGCCCTCGTCCTCGGCCTCGATTTCGGCCAACTCCGCCGGTGCGAGTTCCTCGAGTTCCGCCCGGCGCTCCTCGGGGGAGAGGGCGTTCACGTCGGCGACGACGCCCCCGACGACGCCGGGAATCTCGTCGGCGTGCTCGCGGAAGTCGGGGTTCTCACCCATCAGCGGGCCCATGACCGCGCCCACGTCCGCGTCGCTTTCGTACTTCACCGCGTTGAGGAGTGCGTGCGTCCGCGCCGCTCGTTCGACGCGTTCGCGAAGTTCGGAGTCCATTGACTCTCGATTCCGGCCGACGGGTAAAAACTGGCGTGGATCGGGGGCCGCGGGTAGGGGTACGTTTCGTGTTACCGTTTGTCATAGATAACGGTTTTGCCGACGGGAGGCGACCGGCCCACCGCGGTCGTCGGGCCGCGCGGACGTTCCACAAGCGGTTTGTCGGTCGACCGGGACGGGAGCGTATGAAACTCGCACGCATCGCGGTCGATGGCGACGTCCACACCGGCGAGTACCGGGACGGCGTCGTCGAGACGGAGGCGGACACGTTCGTCGTCGGCGAGGACGGTACCCTCGCCGCCCCCTGTGATCCCTCGGCACTCTACTGCGTCGGTCGGAACTTCGCCGAGACGCTCGATCAGATGGAGTACGACGTGCCGGAGCAGCCGGCGTTCTTCATCAAGCCCCCGGCCGCTGTCGTCGCCCACGAGGAGCCGATCCCGTACCCCACCTTCTCCGACGAGGTGACGTACGCGGGAGAACTCTGTACCGTCGTCGACGAGCGGTGTCACGACATCGACGCGTCCGAGGTGCCGGACGTGATCCGTGGGTACACCATCATGAACGACGTGGACGCCCTCGATCAACCGGGGCGGACCGCACGCAAGGCCTTCGACGGGTCCGGGCCGCTGGGTCCGTGGATCGAGACGGAGCTCGACCCACACGGCATCGACATGCACACCGACGTGAGCGGGGAGCGACGGCAGGAGGCCAACACCGAACTCATGCTGTTCGACCCCTACGAAATCGTCTCCTTCCTCTCGGAGCGGTTCACGTTCCGCCCCGGCGACGTCATCGCGTTCGGCAGCCCCGCCAACCCGGGCACCATCGACCCCGGCGACACCGTCGAGATCACCTACGAGGGCGTCGGCACCCTCCGCAACCACGTGGCGCCGCCCGAGGATGGGTAACGACGGACCCCGGAGTCTGGCGGTCCCCGTTGTGACCGGCGTCCGGTCGGTCCCGGGTTAGCCCACCTGATTCACGAGGCCGCCGACCTCGCCACCCTCCATCCGCCGCAGGTTCTCCGCGAGGATGTCGGCGAGGCGGTCGTAGTACTGCGGCGTGTTGCCGGCGTTGTGCGGCGTGATCTGGACGTTGTCGAACGACCAGAGCGGGTGGTCCGCGGGCAGCGGTTCGGGATCGGTCACGTCGAGGGTCGCTCCGCGGATATCCGTGTTCCGGAGCGCCGTCACCAGCGCCTCCGTATCGACGACGGGGCCGCGGGCGACGTTCACCAGTAGGGCGTCCGCCCGCATCGACGCCAGCGCCTCGGCGTCGATCAGTCCTCGCGTCGTCTCGGTGAGCGGACAGGCGAGGATCACGTAGTCAGCGCGGGCGAGCGCCGAGTGGACGTCGTCGAAGCCGACCACCTCGTCGGTCGGCCCACCCTTCTCGGGCGTGTACCGGACGCCGACCGTCTCGACGCCGAAGGGGTGGAGCCGCTCGACGAGAGCAGAGCCGATGGCCCCCAGACCGACGACGGCGGCCGTGCTCCCGTGGAGTTCGCGGACGGGATAGGCTTCCCAGTGGGCGCGCTCCTGCTGCTCGCGGGCGCGCCCGAATCGGCGTTCGTGTGCGATCAACGCGCCGATCACGTACTCCGAGATGTTGGGCCCGTGGACGCCGGACGCGTTGGTGACGGCGACACCAGCGTCTTCCAGCGCGCCCACGTCGACGTGTCCCGTCCCGGCGTAGGCGCAAGCGAACAGGGCGAGGTTCTCGGCCGTCTCCAGCCACTCCGGCTCGAAGTCGATACCAGTCACCACTCGCGCTCGGCTGAGAAGGTCGCGCTCCTCGTCGGGCGTCGTCGCGACGGCCACCTCGTGGTCGGGGAGCCGGTCGCGGAGTTTCGCCCCGTAGGATTCGGGGGTCATGCCGTGTACTTTCTGCCGCAAGACGACGATATCCGGATCGGTCATGGACGGGGTTGCACCCGCCTCCGTTATAGACCCTCTGGGAGTGGCGGCGGTATCCGGAGTCGATTCGGCGTCGCGTTCCGGGTCATTAATACAGTCGCCTGTCGGAGGGGAGGTATGGAACACGTCGACGTAGCCGTCGTCGGCGGCGGACCCGCCGGATCGGCGGCGGCACACGCGGCAGCCGAGGCCGGCGCGTCCGCGCGGGTCTTCGAGAAGGGGGTCCCCCGCGACGACCGACCGGGACTCGGTCCGGACTCGACAGACGCCGCCGGCATCCTCGATTACTGGGTCGACATCATGGGCATCCACCCCGACGAACTTCCCGACGGCGTCCTGCTATCGGAACTCGACCGCGCGACGTTCGTCGGCCCGTCGGAGTCCTGCGTCCTCCACAACACCGGCATCGAATCCTCGTACGACGGCTTCGGCTACACCTTCCACCGTGCCCGCTTCGACGACTGGCTTCGGGAACGGGCCGAGGCGGCTGGCGCCGACTACCGCGTCGGCGTCTCCGTCAGGGACGTCGAGACGACGCTCGACGACGACCCGCGACACACGCTCCGTCTGGCGGACGGCGACGCAGTGACTGCCGACTTCGTGATTCTCGCGGACGGCCCACAGCGCACCGTCACCAACCGGGTCCTCGACCGCTATCTTCCCTACCCGGTGACCGACCACCTCGGAACGACGACGGCCAACCACATCGCGTACCAGGAACACCGGGAACTGCCGCCGGCAGTCGCCGAGGACCTCCGTGGCGCCATCACGTTTTGGTGGGGGTACATCCCCGGCCACACGGCCTATCCGTGGGTCTTCCCGAACGACGACGACGTGGCCCGCATCGGCCTCACGATGCCCATCGGTCTCGACCTAGACGAGGTGACGGACCCGCAGTCCTACGCCCTGATCCATCCGGACGACGAGACGGTTCCGGGCGGGAGCGAGTATCTCCGTCGCCTCCTCGAACACGAGTACGGCGACGAGTACGACGTTCCCGAGGACTTTCCCCTGGTCGAGGACCGGGGCAAGTCCCAGGGTACCGAGACATACCCCATCTCCTCGACCAGGCCCGTCGACTCCCCCGTCGACGCCGGCATCGCCGTCGTCGGCGGGGCGATGGGGACGACCTCCGCGTTCCACGAGGGAGGCGACCACGTCGCCGTCCGCACGGGCGCTATCGCGGGCGAACGTGCCGGGACGGGCGACCTCTCGGGCTACAACGCTGCGTGGAAAGACGCCATCGAGGACGAGATTCTGCGGAACGTGACGATGGCCGACATGGTGGAAGAGTACGGTCCGGAGGACTGGGACAACATCTTCCGCACCGCCCGGAAGATGCTCGCCGAGGAGGAGGGATTCCGGATGTTCGAGCGCAAGTTCGCCGCCGGGTGGAACGCGATCAAACTCCTCGTCAGTTACCGCTGGCGGAAGCGTCGCCTCCGGCGGGGCGGCTACGTCAATATCTCCGAAGACGACTACGTCTACTGACTCCGACGGTCCGCAAGACGTTAGCCCGTGGGGGGCGTATCGCCGTGTGCGTGCCTTCAGTCCCCGCCCGAGTACGCCCACCAGGGCGCGATGACCGCGCGGCGAACCCGGGCACGTGACAGAGGTGGTTCCACGAACCACCGACGGGAGGCGTGCGACGCACGCCGACCGGGGCAGGCGATGCCTGCCCGAACGTGGCGCCGTCCCCACGCATCCGACGGCCGCCCGGCACGAGGGTTAGCCGGCCGACACGGCACGCCGCCAGGGATGAGGCCGGACGTTAGTGTTCCGGGCGTACATCGACCTTTTTCAGCGCTCGCTACGCTCGCTTGCAAAAGCTCGACCAAAAGCACACCTCAGTCGATCCGTTCCGTCCCTCAGTCGTCAGCCTCGCGCTCGCGTCCGTTCGCGCGAGTGAACCGGCGACCTACCGGGCTCTCCGAGCCGTTCGGTCGGTAGATGCTTGCTGATTTTACGTTCATCAGGCATACTCGTAGCGTCTCGCCCGGTAGTGTTCCGAGCGCACTATGAGAATCACTTATAAATAATACAAATCACGTCACCGACTACCTCCCGTTGAGGGAGATTCTCCCGTATCGACGGCTTTTCCGCCCACGTATTTGGAGATTGTCGATGACGACGACCCGCGGATGAGAGCTGCCGGGAGTACTGATATCCGTCTACTTTGGATAGCCGTGCGAAATAAGCGCCCGTATCTCGCACAAGAGCGACTCTAAAGTTAGCCTATTCAAATGTAGTGAGACAACAGCGGGCAGTGACCGAAATTGATGTCTATTCTCTCGATACATCACAATCTATACTATTCGGACGCATCTCCATCCAATATGGATTTACATTCCTCTATCAACGACGGATATTCGAATTGACACTCTGACTGCAATCCGATCATCAAAAATCCGCCATCCGAGTAAATCACGATCCGATTCAGTTCGGTGAAGGATTGAACTTCGTAACGGAGTTCGCCAACGATTTCGGCAGCCTTTGTATCGGTGTGGCTGAACTCCTTGATCAGGGTTTCCGACGATTTCACAAGTTGTTCCTCGGAGAACGTGTTCCGCATCTGGTCATGGAAATAGTACATGCTGACGGTCCCCCCATCGTAATATCCTACTCCGGTTACTTTCTCTCCGAGTCGTTGGTGAAGATAGGCGACTATCTCTCGATGGGTGGAAGGAATGTTAGCGATGTCGTTCTGCCAAGTTATCTGGTTTGTTTTTGCCCGGATCTCTTCACCGAACTCCGTCAATTCGTACAGTCGGCCTTTGTGTTGATCCTCGGGAACTGCGAGGGAGACAAGATCCTTCTCGCGTAATTCCGACAGAGTTCGGGACACGTGTGGCTGTCGGATACCCGTCTTCTGCGCGATCGAAGTCGGCGTTAGCTGACCTGCTTGAGAGAGCGACTGGATGACGTCCATCCGGTACGTCGAACGCAAAACATAGGATTTCGTATCTGGATCATCGGCCATTCTGTATGTGAATCAGTCCCACAGGGAAAAGTTCTGATGAAGCTGAAGATCTTGGTGGTTGTGATTTTATTCAATAAAAGTGACTTTATACCATTTGAATACCAGACCACAGGTGTACGTTAGAGATGGTGGATCCCACACTAAGCGTTCATGAGGCCCGTCAGCGACTCCATGAAATCGTTCGAAAGGATGTACCATTTAATGACAAAGCGCGTGAGGCGTTAGAGCTTGGCGAACAGTATCTCGGCGTGGACAACGGCTATCTCACCCGGATCGATCAAGAAACCAATCACTGGGAGATCGTCGTCACGACCGACACGGCAGACGGACAGGCCCCGCCTGGCCTTGAACTAGAGCTTCAGGAAACGTACTGTCGTGAGACCATCGAAGACGACGTTCCCTTCACACTCCACGATGCATCTACCCAAGGATGGGGCGACGATCCCGCCTTCGAAATCAGCGGGCATCATACGTATCTCGGTATCCCACTCATTACTGAGGAAGAACCCTACGGAACCGTCTGTTTTGCTGCGGACGAACCCCGTTCTGAATCGTTTAGCGAGGCTGAGACGCAGTTTGCTGACCACCTTACACGATTGCTCGAACGCGAACTCGAAAAAGAGCTCATTGAGGGCGAACTCACGAATCAGACCAACCTTGCCACGGTTCTTCACCGAGTCCTGCGGCACAATCTTCGAAACGAAATCTCCGTCATTCGGGGCTATACGAAGCTCATGGCCAAGCAACTGGATAACGATTCCATCGGTGAAACTGTTCTCACCCATATCGACGGCTTGATCGAGTTAAGTCAGAAAGCCCGCGAACTGGAAGAAGTCATCACCACCAGCTCCGAACGACAGTCCACCGAGATTGGCACTCTGATTGAGGATATTGCCGAGGAGATTACCCAGGAATATCCGGCTGCGTCGATCACTGTTGAGTACGACAACGAAATCCAGGGGGACGTGCTGCAGAACTTCGATCGGGCCATCGAGGAACTCATCGAGAACGCTGTCAAACACAGTGGCGACAATCCCCATGTCACGGTTGCTATCAGGACTGTCCCGAACGGTATCGAGATTCACATCGAAGATAATGGACCCGGGCTTCCTGATCACGAAGCCGAAGTCCTCACATCAGGGGTAGAGACGCCACTCACCCACGGCTCCGGCTTGGGCCTCTGGTTGGTCTACTGGATTGTGTCAAGCCACGACGGATCCATCGACCCGGAGATCACGGAACACGGGACGACGATGACGGTTGCTATCCCCCGGAAGCCCGACGTTCCTGCTCAACAACAGGTGACAGAACTGACGCGGTCGCGTGACAAGTACAAAACAAGCTTCGAAGAAGCGTCTGATGCGATCACTATCGTTAATGACGATGGCAGAATTGTAGATGCGAACGAAGCAGCGAGTACGATATTCGGCGTCGAGAACAACGAGCTACTCGGGCGGTCGTTAACGGAATTTTTCCCTGACGAGTTTGCATTCGATACCGAGTGGCAGCACTTCCAAGAGACCGGCGATCAAAGAGATACAACGACGATAATCGGTGCCGATGGCGTAGAGAAAAGTATTGAGTACTCGGGAACGTCAAATATTATCCCCGGCCAACACCTCTTCATTAGCCGGGATATCACCGAGCGCAAAGAGCGTGAACGGGAGGTGACGGAGTTAAAACAGCGGTATCAAACCCTGGTTGAGGCGGCCCCCGATCCATTGTTCGTTGCAGATCCTGAGACCAGAGAGATAATTGAGGTGAACGAAGCCGCCGAAACGTTACTCGGGATGTCATCTGACGAAATTATCGGGATGCATCAGCCCGAGATCCATCCCTCGGAGCAGACCGAACTCTATCGGCAAGTGTTCAAAGAACACGTCGAATCGGGTGGAGTGAAGCGCCGGCTTCCCGATGGATCACACATAACTGTTGTGACCGCCAACGGGGACCACGTCCCGGTCGAGATCAGCGCTGCTACGGTCTCGCTCCCTAATGGGCCTGTAACCTACGCCATTTTCAGGGACGTCTCTGAGCAGATTGAACGCGAGCAGGAAGTTGAAGAGACCACACAACGGCTCCAACTCGCCTTAGAAGGAACGGACACGGGAGTCTGGGACTGGACTATCGGCTCGGCCGAGGTACGCTGGAGTGAGTCTCTGGAAGGATTGGTCGGGATCGAACCAGGTACGTTCGAGGGTACCTTCGATGCGTTCGCGGAGTATATTCATCCTGACGACAGAGAGGGAGCCACTGCCGCTGTTGAACAGGCCGCCGAAACCGAGAGTCGATTTCAGACCGAGTATCGTATCCAGCGCGAGAATGACACAGACATCTGGGTCGAATCACGGGGTGAGGTCTACGACGATGGCGGCGATTCCAAGCGGATGGTTGGCATCGTCACTGACGTCACCGAGCGCAAAGAACGTGAGGCGGAGCTGACCCGGAAAACAGAGGCGATGGAGAAGGCACCAGTCGGGATAACACTCTCGGACCCGGATCAGTCGGACAACCCGCTGGTATACGCGAACGAACGCTACCGTGAATTAACCGGGTACGAGGAATTCGAAATCCTCGGACGAAACTGCCGATTTATGCAGGGCCCGGAGACCGATCCCGAACCGGTTGCCGAGATACACGACGCCATCGACAACGAGGAGCCAGTGTCGACCGTGCTTCGAAACTACCGGAATGATGGCACGATGTTCTGGAACCACGTGACGATTGCACCGATCAGAGACGAAGACGGTGAGGTCAGCAATTGGGTTGGATTCCAAGAAGATGCCACCGAGCGTATCGAACGCGAGCAACGACTGGAGTTAGCCGAGACCGTGTTCGAGAACACCCAAGATGCGCTGTTCGTTATTGACGTTTCCGAGGACCGCGAGTTCTACGTCGAGCGTGTGAATGAGGTCTATGAAGAGTTGACGGGCCTCTCGAACGACGAAATCGCCAGCAAGACGCCCACGGAAGCTGTTGGTGACGAAATCGACAGTGAAATCGAGTCGCAGTACCGCGAGTGCGTGGAACGGCAGGAAACGATTCAATACCCGGAAGAAATCCCAGTTGATGGCGAGCAACGGCAGTGGGAAACGAAAGTCACACCCGTAATTAGCGAGGGGCGGGTTGACAAACTGGTCGGTGCGATGCGGGATGTCACGGAAGTATAAAAGAAGAAAGCGCCTCACATGTTGGGAGTATTATTGATCCGACGAATTATCCGGCATCAGTCTATAGAGCGTCTAATTTCACTTCCGATGAGCCTACTAGTAGATTGTCGTCCGGTAGTGTTCCGGGCGTACATCTTCCGCCACTATCGGAATACGCTCTATAGCCACGGACGTCGTGCGGACGCATTCGGGGAACGGTCGGCGCTGGTCCGTCGGGTCGTCGGTGCCTAGCGGTGTCGCCCCGACCACTCGTTTGTCGTCGGCCGACGGCGAGTACCGAACACGGTCGAGTCGGCCGAACGTTGGCAGAGAGACGACGGAACCGTCCTCACGGAACCGCCGGTGGTCGGACGGACATCACGGTGGGAACCGAACTGATATATCGGTACGTCCGGTACGACAAGAACGAGACTATGCCATGGGGAGTTAACACGGAGTTCACCGAGGAAGAGGGACCCGAAGTAGAGATCGAAGAGGATCAGGAGAAAGTCGAGCGGAGTGAAGAGGGGTCCGAAACCACGCAGGACTTCGATATCGACGAAGCGATTTCGAACCTGGACTGATCGGGACGGTCCCGCCGGTCCGTCGTCGTCCCCGTGAGAGAACTACCGGTCGGAAGTGAGTACGATCCGGGGGAGCCGCCACCGCCGATCAGTCGCGTAGCGGGTCTTCGAGCATCGACCTGTCGAAAGCGGACGCTGCCCCGTCGCTCCCGCCCGTTGGAAAACGCCTCCGATGACGACACGGACACACAAAACGGGGGTAGTCTGAGCGGAGTGACTCTTACTCGTACCGTATGCGACACGTCGTTCGAGGTTCCGCCGAATACAGGGCACGGATCGGTCGTCGGTCGTCAGATCTCTCAGCGGAGCAATACCGGCCAACCCGCCCGGTATCCGTGGGGTGATCTCGCAGGCCGACGCCCCACTCGCGGACGACTTTTTCCGGGGACACCTCGTTGGGAACTGATATGGGGGTTTATTGTATTGCCACTGAAAGGACTGGTATGACACTCGATGTAGAGGTTCCGGAGTCACCGGACCTCTCGAACCGGGGGATGCCGCGCGAGTTCGAGTGGCAAGACGAGACGCTCGGATCGGAGGAGTTCTACCGCGAGGATCTCGAAGACCTGCTCCAGGAGGGTGCGTGGAAGGAGGGGTTCAACGAGTGGGCCGAATACACGAACCTCGGCGAAGAGCAGGTTCGGATCGTCAACGACCTCGGCCTGTTCCAGGCGCTCGACTTCTACTGGGACCCAACCGAAGACCGCCTTCGCTTCGACGCCCCGTCGATGCCGGACGACTGGAGAGAGCGAGACGCGACTGAGTCGCTCGATTCGGGCACAGTCTCGATGATCGACGCCGCGTTAGAGGACCTCGGCCGAGCCGTACAGGAGGTGCTGGAGGACTACCTCGAACGGGACGACGAGGCGTCTAGCTATGGCTGGGGTGAGGAAACGTACGGCAAACGCGGGGAGTGAGTCCAGTTACCACAGTCCCGATCCAAACTCCTGTCGTAGCGTGTGGGACTGTTTGCACGTCCGATCGCCGGACTGCGTGCGGTCGGGTCGGTGATGATGTACGAACCCTACCGTCGGTGTCCGTCAGAGATTCCATCGTCACTGTCGCATCCCGCTCGTAGTAATCACACCCGGTACGACCGTTCCGTCGGGCGGCGGGCCGAAGGCCAACGCTCAGAATCCCCAGGGATACAGGTCCGGGACCGCCCCAGGGTCCACGTGGACAGCGAGGGGATGGAGGGCGCTCGTCTCGTCGAGATAGACGAACGCGTCGTACCGGTCGGGGAGGACCGTTGGCACGTAGTTCCCGGCTTCGCGGGCCGGGTGATACACGACGCCGATGGCGCGATGGCCCCGTGGTCGGACGAGCGGCGAGTCGTCGGGGAGATTCTCGGTCACGAGGACGCAGTCGTCACCACCCGCTCGCTCGAAGACGTGTTCGTAGCTTCCCTCCTGTGCGGGTGGGACCGTCATCTCCTCCAGCCGCGCACCCCAGGAGTCCGCGGCGACGACACTGCCCCGGTGTGAACCCATGCCAACCAGCGCCACGTCGGCTCTGCCCTCGCGCTCGCGTACCAGTTGCCCGACGTTGAGCCGCCCACGCGCCTCCATATCGGTTGCCCTGGCGTCACCGACGTGGGTGTTGTGTGCCCACACGATTCCCTTGGCATCCGCCCCGTGATGATTCTGGAGGCGGTCGAGCGTTTCGACCATGTGCCGGTCGCGGATGTTCCAAGAGTCGACGTCGCCGCGGACCATCTCGCGGTAGTACTGCTCGGCATTTTTCGCGACGAGCGCGTTCTGTTCGGCGTTGAAGTAGTCGTCGCGGCCGTGATCGTCCGCCGCGCCCCCCTCGCGAAGCCGAGTCAGTATCTCCACCACCTCGTCCTCACAGGTTTCGGGGACCATCCGGAGCGCTCGCGCGTACTCCTGGGCGTCGTCACCGTACGGTTCGAAACACCGATAGGCGGCCCTGGCCTCGGCTGCCGCGTCGGGGTCGACGTCCTCGAGATAGTCTACGACCGCCACCAAGGACTCGAATAGACTGTACACGTCGAGACCGTAGACCCCGATCCGTTCCTCCTCGGCGGCGCTCTGGTTGTGAATCTCCAGCCAGTCCAGGAATTCGAGGACCTCCCAGTTCGCCCACAGCCACGTCGGCCACCGGTCGAACGCTTCGAGGGCGTCACGGACCGTCCCGGGGGACTCCGGGAGACCCTTGACGTATCGGTTGAGTTCGTAACAGTTCGTCCAGTCGCCCTCGACAGCGACGAACGAGAACCCTTTCTCCCGAATGAGTCGAGCAGTCAGGCGCGAACGCCAGCGGTAGTACTCCGAGGTGCCGTGCGACGCCTCCCCGAGCAACACGTACTTCCGGTCACCGAACTGTTCGACGAGGCGATCCAAGTCGTCGGGATGTTCGAGTCCGTGTGCCCGGGAACGAACGCCTGCGGCCGCCGCCTCGATATCTCCCGGTTCGGTCCACGATGTGCGGTCCTGTACTGTCATGCGTCCTCTCGTTCGGCCTCTTCCGCCGTGCCGAGTCGGTCACTGAGTTCGTCCTTGAGCTGGTCGTCGTTGACGTCCACTTCGAACACGAATTCGTCGCCGTCTTCCAGTCGTGTCGTCGCTCGAATGTTCGCGCTCACGAGTTCGGTATCGAAGTAGTACGGCGTGAATCGAGCCATGAGTTGGTCGTAGACTGCCGTTTCGATCCTGCGGATAGCTTTTCGGGTGGTCGTGTCGACCGCCCGAAGTCCGTGTTCGAGGGCATCCTCCCACTTCTCGAAAACGTCTTCTGGGCCGTCCACTTCCACCGTCTCGACCGATTCGATGGCCCGCTCGCTGGCCCGTTTGAGGTCCTCCGTGGCCGCCCGTCCGGTCCCCGCTTCGATGCTGGCCTTCTCGGCAGTTTTCTCGCTCACTCCCTCTTCGAGTGCTTCGTGGGCCTTCGGCCGCCGGTCGTTCCACTCGGCGAGTGCCCCCTCGTCCACGCCACACTCCCGCAACGCACGGGCCATCCGCTCGCCGTGAGAGACGATGTCGTCCCACGAGCCACGGACACGAAAACCGGAGAGACGGTCTTCCATAACGGAGGGCCACCTCGGACGGCGGCTTCTTCCGAACGACCGCCCCGGAGAGACGTCCCGTCGGTCTCTCACAGGGGGTCCACCCCGGTAGTGAGCTCCCCATCTGATTCGTCTTCCCCGGGAGTGGACGTCCGGTCGATACGCGAGTTGGGGACCGACCGCCAGCGTGTATGACATGGTGAGTCCGTGACGTTCCGCAGTCCCCATTACGTGGGCGAAAGTGAAAATATCCCAACGACTATTCCCGGTCGATAGTAACTGGCGACTGCGGTTCGTCCTGACAGCACCGCACACCGAACCCCACAGCGCTCGGAACGCACCCCTGTGCTCGTCGCGTTCGTCGGCGGCATCGTGATGCTCGTCGAATGGCCACTGCAGGCTCCCGTTCGAGTGAGGAACGAATCACTCGTCGGGCCGTGAGACGACCGAATCGTGACGCCCGCGGACGGCGAGAGTGATAGCCCGAACGTGGAGTCGTTCATCCGTGACGGACACGGCGTGTGCGTCACTCACCGAAACGACCGCACCGTGATTCTTTTACACACCCCACGAAACCCACAGTGAACGAAAAGCCCCTGTCGTGTGGCCACTCGTGTCCGTGATTCTACTGGGTGGCAAGCCCGGAGTTTCAACTGTCGTTGAGTGCCGAGGCTGTCTTCCCGTCAAATGAAAGTCACCTCACAGGTTTATTTTGCTAGACTACCACGGTATGACCGGTGATTATCCCGTGAACAAGAACGTCGGCGGCTACGATAGGCTCGGGCGATCCGTCATCGGTGCAGTCCTTCTCGTCGTCGGAATCGTCGGCTACGTTGGGCTGTTGCGCGTCGCCGTGGGGCCCGTCCCACAGGCGCTGATGGCGCTGATCCTCGTGGTGGTTGGCGCGATCCTGCTCGTGACTGGCTACACGCAGAAGTGCCCGATAAACAGCATACTGGGGTTGAACACGTGTTCCCCCCGCAACCGCTGACTCGGGCCGACCAGCCGGCTCTCGGAGTCGGTCTGGAGGCGTCGACGCCGCTTCTGCAACCCATCTCCGGTTGGGAACGTCGACAGGACCACGAACCAGTCGTTCGTTCCGAGCAGGGATATAAAACAAAACTTGTTAGTCCGCCTGTTGAGTCCTTTCCCCAATGAGTGACTCTGACGGGACGGACGCCGAGGAGTCCCTTCGGGAGGCCGTCGAACGCTCTCGGAGTGGCGCCCCCGCAGTCGGCAGCGTCGTGCGTGACCGCTTTTCTTCGGACGAAGTGTTCCAGCGGATCGTCGCGGCAGCCGACGAAGAGATCACGGCGGGGAACCGCGAACTGTTTTTCAGCGCCCTGGCGGGCGGCTTCGCGATCACGATTACCTTCCTGCTCTACGTCTCGATGAAAACGTCCACTGGGTCCGATCCGGTGTTGAGTTCCCTCCTCTACCCGCTCGGATTCATTTATATTATCATCGGCGGCTACCAGTTGTACACCGAAAATACCCTCCCACCGGTTGCGCTGACGCTCGAGCGGTTGGCGAGCATTCCGGCCTTACTTCGCAACTGGGTCGTCGTTCTGGCCGGTAACTTTACCGGAGGGGCGATGGGCGCTGCGGCGCTCGCGTTCGGGGGCGTACTCTCGCCGGAAGCCGGGATGATCGCCGCCGAGATCGCACAGGAAGGCGTGGATACTGCGTGGTGGAGTCTGTTCAGCAAGGCCGCGTTCGCCGGGTTGATCGTGGCTGGCGTCGTGTGGGTCGAATATGCGGCCAGGGATACCATCTCCCGTCTCGTGGTAGTCTATCTCGCCTTCCTCGCCATCCCGCTCGGTGGGCTATATCACTCCGTCGTCTCGTTCACCGAGATGATCTACCTGGTGTTACTCGGGGATCTCTCGGTCGTCGTGGGGGCCACGGAGTTCGTCCTGCCGGTCCTGTTGGGGAACACCGTCGGCGGCGTCGTGCTGGTGACGGTGGTCAACTACTTCCAGACGACCGAAAAGCGGCTCGCGTCGGCCCGGTTCGAAGGTGCCGAACGACAGCTGTCGATATCGGAGTGGACCCTCGGGAGTCTCGCCGGACGGTCGTACGTCCCCCTACTCGATACGGAAGACGCCCCCGCGGTGACCGACGAGGACACCTACCGGGTTCTCGTTCCCATCTTGAACCCGCGAACGGAAGCTGATCTCGTCAAGTTGGCCTGTACGCTGGCCAGTGAGAGACAGGACGCGCTGGTCTCGCCCGTACACATCGTCCAGACACCCCCCGAGGGGCACAAGTATGGCACGACGGAGCGGCGACAGATCGCCGACGAATCCGAGAAGCTGATGGACGAACTGGGAGAAATCGCCGCCGAGTACGACGTCGAATACGAGACCTCGACCGTCGTCTCCCAGCGTTCCTTCGAAGCGCTGTTCGAAGTCGCTCGGCGGAACCAGGCGGATCTGGTGGTGATGCAGTGGGACGACGACAGAGTGTGGGGTGCTGCGAGAGCCGACCGGTCACTTAGCGACCTCACCCGCGAACTCCCCTGTGACTTCCTCGTTCTCAAGAACCGCGGGTTCGATCCGTCGCGGATCCTGCTTCCGACGGAAGGCGGCCACAACTGCGAACTGGGCTCCGAGATCGCGAGCACGCTCCGGTCCGCCGTGGATGCCGAGCTCTCGCTGTTGCACGTCGTCGACGGACGGGACGAACGCGAGGCCGGTGAGCAGTTCCTCGAAAAGTGGTCTCGGGACCACAACCTCGAAGATGCCACACGGACAGTCGACGATTCCGGAAATATCGAGGGCGCAATTGCCCGCGAAGCCCGGTCACATTCGCTCGTGATTATCGGAGCGACTGAACGCGGCCTCCTCTCGCGGCTCGTCCGCGACTCGCTCAATCTGTCGGTGATCGACGACGTGGAATGTTCGGTGCTGCTCACCGAGCGGGCGACGCCACGGTCGCTCTCCGAGCGGCTATTTGGTCGCCGCTGAGGGCCTGCGTTCGCCGCTCACCGGCAGTCGGCCGCGGAGCGCCGTCTGCATCCGTCCGTCAGAGGGTCGTCGGATCACGACCCCGTCGGCAGGGCGTCGGGCCACCGGAGACGTTCGCGGTCTGCAGCCCCGCCGAATCGGTCGTTGGGGACGCACGCGGAGCGTAGCGCCCGGTGCCCTGTCGGACGGACCGTCCAGCGAGGGAGAGACCGTTTCTACGGACGTGAGAACGATCCCCTTGTCTTATTGAAACCTCCGTCGTACCGCCCAGTATGGGCGAACTCGAAACTGAAGCCGAGAAAACGCGGTCGGAAGTCGCCTCGATTCTCCGCGAACTGGCCGACCAGCTCGACGGCGGCGGAGAGGTGACGCTGGAACTCGGCGGCCGGCGGGTGCAGTTGAATCCCACGAATCCAGTGACGTTGAAATTAGAGGGCGAATCGGACTGGTCCGAGGGGGATGCCGAGGCGAAACAGAGCATCGAGTTCGAGTTGGTCTGGTGGCGCGACGCCCAGACGGCAGCGGAGGGAACGCTGGATATCAGCGACGAGGGCGTGTAACAGCGCTATTTTCTCGACAACCCCAGTATGTACGACCGAATCCTCTTCCCGACGGACGGGAGCGAGCCGGCGGAATCGGTTTTCGACTACGCACTCCAGATCGCGTCCAAACACGGGGCCACGGTCCACGTCGTCCACGTCGTGGACACCGGCCAGGACGGCCTCGCCCGGCTTCGAGACGACGTGCTCGACGTCCTAGAACGGGAAGGAGAGGCAATCGTGAACGAAACGGCGGAGCGCGCGACCGAACGCGATATCCCCGTCACCTCGGACGTCCTCCAGGGCGACCCGCACACGTCGATCGTCGAGTACAGCCACCGGTCCGATATCGACCTGATCGTGATGCCGACCCACGGGCGGCGTGGGCTGGAGCGGACCCTGCTGGGGAGCGTGACGGAACGCGTCATCACCACGGCCGACGCGCCCGTAGTCGCAGTCAACCCCGAGCGGAACCGGCCACTCACCTATCCGTGCCGGGACCTGCTCGTTCCGGTCGACGGTAGCCGGGGGGCCGCGCTCGCGTTGAACGAGGGTATCGCCGTAGCGAAAGCGACCGGTGCGGCGCTGCATCTACTGCACGTCGTCGAGACGGGGAGCCTCGGTCCGGAGGATCGTTCCGTCTCGACGGAGGGCGAACTGACGGAGCGAGCGAACGGGATTATCGCGGACGCCACCGAGACTGCAGCGGCGGCGTCCCTCGACCGTATCGTGAGCGAAATCGAAGACGGCGTCCCGTCCGAGGCGATCCGTTCTTACGCCGAGGCGAACGGAATCGACCTCGCTATCCTGGGTACGCACGGAGAGACGGACTTCAGCCGATACGTGCTGGGTGGCGTCAGCGCGAAAATCGTGCGCACGTCGCCGGTTCCGGTCATGTGGGTCCGTGAGCCGGACGCGGAAGCGAGAGACTAGCGTCCCACGGACCGAGTGCCGAGCCGTTTCCGGAGGACGTGCGCTTCGAATCGGAACGGCGTCCGCCTCGAGAGCGGGTCGCGTCGTCCCCGCAGACGGTCGTGGACGAACACGACGCCGGAGCAGCAGTCACACTCCGGGCAGGGGACGACTCCGCGACCCTCGATCCGCCCGGCCGACGTTCGAGCGAACGGCCGGACTGGAACCGGGCCGCTTAACACTCGACGGTGCTCGCATCCGGTATGGGTTTTGGAAGCTACGACGAGTCCGAACAGCAGAACCAGGAGGTCGACACCGACGACGGCGAGGGAGTGAACGTCCACGAGAACGATCACGAGGGCGAGTTCACCTTCGAGTCGGACGCGTCGACCGACGATCTCGTCGACAAACTCGCGGACATGAAAGACAGTTCCGACGACGAGTAGTCGACGACCCGACCGCCGTACAGCGCACCACCCGGTCGACGATCCACTCGTCACCGGTGGGACCGCGTTCACCGCGTTCTCGACGGGATCACTCCGGCGAATCGGTAGTGTGATCGGCAGTCACGACGGCGCGGACGACGGTCCCGACCGGTCGTCGCTCACCGTGCCTCGACGACGAACTCGGTGCCGGGTTCCATCCGTGCAGTCATCTCGCCGAGTAGCGGTGGGTCGGACCCGGCGTCGCCGGGGCGGGCGAGGTGATACTCGCGGCCGACCGTCGCGAGCGCGAGTTTCGCCTCGATGAGGGCGAACTGGCGGCCGATACAGCGCCGAGGACCGCCGCCGAAAGGCGCGTAGGCGAAGTCGGGAAGTCGCTCGCGGAGGCCGGTGTCCCAGCGCCCGGGGCGAAAGGCCGCGGGGTCGTCGTAGAATCGAGGGTCTCGGTGGACCTGATCGACGGTGAGCCACGTGGCCGCGCCCTCGGGGATGCGGTACCCGTCGAGGATCACGTCCGTCGCCGCCTCGCGGGGGATGGTGTACACCGGCGGGTAGAGGCGGAGCGTCTCGGTCACGACGCGTCTGGTGACGTTCAGGTCGTCGAGATCCTCGACCGTGGGTGGGCCGTCGAGGGCGTCGACTTCGGCGTGGAAGCGCTCCCGGACGTCGGGGTGGGTGGCGAGGGCGTAGAAAGCGAAGGCGATGGCCGTCGAGGTGGTGTCGTGGCCGGCGAAGATCATCGTCACCACCTGATCGCGGAGGCGGTCGTCGCTGAGGGCGCCGTCGGCCGCGACGCCCGACTCGCGGAGGGCCACGAGCAGGGAGAGGAGGTCGTCGGCCGCCGACGGATCGGCCGGCGGGTCCGTGGCCGCCGCGTCGAGGAGGCGGTCCGCGACGTTCCGGAGGCGCTCTTTCCCCCGCTGGAACCGGCGGCGGGCGGGCGTCGGCACCCAGTGGGGGAGCGGGTAGGAGGTCGGGGCGAACCAGTGTTGCAGGCGGTCGGCGGCCGTTCGGATCTCCGCGTCGCCGTCGATGGCGAGTTCCCGTCCGAACAGCGTCGCGAAGAGTACGTCGAGACTCAACTGGCTCGTCTCAGCGGCGAGGTCGATCCGCGTGCCCGGTTCCCAGCGGCGACACCGACGGCGAACCTGTGCGACCATCTCGTCGCCGTGACCGAGAAGGCGGTCCCGCGCGAACAGCGGCTGGAGGGTCTCCCGCTGTCGGCGCCAGGCATCGCCCTCGACGGCGACGAGGCCGCCATCGAAGGCGATGCGGAAGTCGTCGGACTTGCGGAACTCGTCCCGGCCACTCAGGAGGACCCGTTCGAAGTAGTCGGGGTGGCCGAGGTGGTAGACGTCGCCGGGACCGAGGAGTTTGATCCGGACGAAGTCGCGCTCGGCCATCGCGCGGTTCCGGAAGCCGAACACGTCACGCATCGCCCCGACGGTGTGGGTCAGAGGGTGGCCGAGCGTCGAGGGGTAGGGTGGAAGCGGCGGGTCACCAGTCGAGCCGTCGGCTCCCGCGCCACTCTCCCGTCCACCGCCACCCGCAGAGGGCTTCCGTGCCATACGTCCGGCGTACGGTCTCGGGTGGTTAGTCCTTCGGGGACGGCGCCGGTCAGATCCCCTGAACCCCGTCGACGACGCCCACCGTCTCCAGGGTCATCCAGACGAGAAAGACGGCGTAGAGCGCGAGCAGCGCGTAGGCCTCGGGGTTCGTCAGTTCGAGGTGCGTGCGAGTGAAGACGACGAAGACGATGGTCGCGAACGCGAGAAAGCCGAGCATCGGGATGGCGACGAGGAAGTTCACGGTCACCGATCCAGCCAGCAGGACGCCCACGGGAATCGCAACGAGGAGGTTGAACGTGTTGCTCCCGAGGACGTTGGTGAGGCTGGTGATGCTGTCGTCGTCCCGGGCGGCGCGGACGCTGACGAACGTATCGGGGAGACTGGTCGCGGCGGCGATGACGGTCAGCCCCCAGAGGAAGGGGGGCGTCCCGAAGAACTCGCCGAGCGAGAGGGCGGCGCTGACGATGCCCTCGACGCCGACGGCGATGAGGGTGAGGGCAACGGCGAGCCACGCCCACTCCCGGCGGACGGAGATATCGGGGGGGGTCGCGGCGTCGTGGTCGCGGGTGTCCTGGTACTGGAGGAAGACGTAGATGCCGTAGGTGAGCAGGGGGAGGATGGCGAGTGTCGGCGTGAGGATGGCCGCCTCGTTCGTGCCGCCGGGGACGTGCGTCGCGCCGAGGGCGAACGTGAGAAAGAGGACGAGGATGCTGATGATGTAGAACTGGGCGTCCTTGTGGACGATGTCACGGGTGGCTTCCAGTTCCTCGCTCATGAGCGCCGCGGCGGCGGGAATCACGAGGAGATTGAAGATGGCGCTCCCGACGATGGCACCGACACCCAGCGAGAACTCCCCGTGGACGAGCGTGCTGATGACGACGGAGCTGAGTTCCGGAAAGCTCGATCCGACGGCGACGACGACGGCTCCGTGGACGGCGACGGGCAGACCGTAGTACCTGCTGAGCCGACTGGCCGACGATTCGAGGCGCTCGCTCCCCGTCCAGATGACGGCCGTCGAGACGAGCGCCAATCCGACCGAGAGCGCGGGACCGAACACTCCCCGATCGTCGGGGGGAGCGGTCAAAGGGTTGTCCCTTCGACTCCGATCCCGCGCGTATAAGTGTCGTGGGAGTGACCGTTCCGGCGTGTCCGACCGGTGGCTCTACGCGTGGGGGCTCGTCTCGCTGGGTCTCGGCGGGGCGTCGCTCATCGTCCCGCTGTACGTCGTGGAACTGGGTGGTGGTCCGGCGACGCTCGGCATCCTTGCGGCCGCGGCCGCGGCGGCGGGTGCGCCGGGGGCGCTCGGTGCAGGGGTGTTGAGCGACCGAACAGGCCGCCGCCGGAGCTACGTCCTCGCGGCCGTCGGCGTCGTGTCCGCCGCACTCGCGGCCGTACCGGCGCTCGACTCCATCGCCGCCGTCGTCGTCGTGAACGCCGTCATCTGGCTGGCGTTCGCCGCCGCCGTCCCCATCCTCACCCTCCTCGCCGTCGTCGGGACTGCGGAGTCCGCGTGGAGCGACCGGATCGCCCGCCTCAACGAGATTCAGGGCGTCGGCTGGGCGCTCGGTCTGTTGGTCGGCTTCCTCGTCGTCGTCGCCGGCGAGCGTCTGGGACTCTCCGCCGTCGACGCCCAGCGAGCCGCCTGTCTGGTCTATGCGGCCAGCACGGCCGTCGGGGGACTCGTCGCCGCCCGGTCGTTGCCCGCCGACGGCGGGGCCGGGCGCACACCGGCCCCGCGACGCCTACGTCGGGCCATCCGTGACGCTCGACGCTTCGGCGTCCGGGGCGCCGGCTTCCCCTTCACGCCACGTCGGATGGACCTCCGCGGCCTCCACCCGCGGCGGTTCTCCCGGCGGTTCACCCCCGAACTCGCCACCTTCTTCCTCGCGGTCGTCCTGGTGTTCGCCGGGTTCGGCGCCTTCTTCGCCCCGCTCCCCGCCTACCTCGCGAGCGTCGGGACGAGCGACGGCGGCGTCTTCGGCCTCTATCTCGCGCTGAACGTCGCCGCGGCGGCCTTCTTCGGCGCGTCCGCGGCGCTCACGTCGCGGTACGAAGTGACGCTGGTCCACAGTGCAGGCCTCGCGGTGAGAGGGGTCGCCATCCCCGCCGTCGCGCTGACGGGCGGGCTGTTGGCACCGGTCGTCCTCCTGTTCGTGGTGATCGGCCTGTCGTGGGCGGTCCTCGCCGTCTCGGCGGGGACGCTCGTCACTCGCCTGTCGCCGGCCATCGTCCGCGGCGAGGCACTCGGCGTCTACAGCGCCCTCTCGACGTTCGCGAGCGGCGTCGGGAGCGTGGCCGGCGGGTGGCTGGCGGCGACGGGGTACGACCGAACGTTCGCCGCCGCCGGCGGTGTCGTCCTGGTCGGGGCGATGGTCGTCCTCTCGCTCCGCCGACGGGTGAGCCGGCGGTCGGCTGCCGACGCGGAGCGGACGCTTTATTCCACCGACCGCTCAGAATGAGCCATGGACACCTGGCAGCGCCGGACGCTGATCTACGTGGTCGTCCTCGTCGCGGTGATGATTGGCTACGCCGCGGTGTACGACGCCGGCATGTCCGTGTTCGAGGGGACGCCGATCAGCTACCTCCACGCGCTCCAGGTCGTCGTCGAGACGTTCACCACCACCGGTTTCGGCTCCGACGCCCCGTGGTCGAGCAATGAGATGAACGTCCTCGTCATCGTCATGGATCTGACCGGCGTGGTGCTCATCTTCCTGGCGCTTCCGGTGCTCGTCTTTCCGCTGTTCGAGGAGGCCGTCTCGACGACGGTGCCGACGGCGGCCGGGGAAGAGCTCACGGACCACGTCGTCATCTGCACGCTGACGCCGCGGGGCGAGACGCTGGTCGACGAACTCGACTCCTGGGGCGTCGACCACCTGATCCTCGAACCCGACCGCGACCGGGCGGAGGATCTCTACGAGGAGGGACACGACGTGATCCACGCCGACCCGCAGTCGGTCGACGGCCTGAAGGCCGCCCGACTCCCGCACGCCCGGAGTCTCGTCGCCGACGACTCCGATCCGGTGAACACGAGCATCGTCCTGACGGCGAAGGAAGTCGCTGAGGACGTGCGGACGGTGAGCGTCGTCGACGATCCGGACCGGGAGCGGTACCACCGCCTCGCCGGCGCCGACGACGTCCTCTCGCCGCGGGCCTTGCTCGGCGAGGGACTCGCCTCGAAGGTGACCACGGGCGTCTCGACGGAACTCGGCGAGGCGATCGAGGTGGGCGAGGACTTCGAGGTAGCGGAGTTCCCGATCCATCGGGGGAGCGACCTCGTGGGGCGGACCATCGCGGAGAGCGGCATCCGCGAACGGGCCGGGGCAAACGTGATCGGAGCGTGGTTTCGGGGGCAGTTCGAGAGCCCGCCCGATCCGGACGCGACGCTCGACAACGGGACCGTGTTGCTGGTCAGTGGCCGCGAGAACCAACTCGAACGGCTGAAGGACATGACGATGTCCGACGTGCGGCGGTTCAGCCGGGGCCGGACGGTCGTCGTCGGTCACGGCGAAGTCGGCGGCACCGTCTCCGAGGCGCTCTCGGGCGCGGGCATTGCCCACACCGTGGTCGATCTACACGAGGGGGAGAGCGTCGACGTGGTCGGCGACGCCACCGACCCCGAGGTGCTCTCCGCGGCGGGCGTCGAGGACGCCCGAAGCGTCATCCTGGCGCTCCCGGACGACACCATCACCGAGTTCGCTATCCTCGTCGTCCGAGATCTGAACCCCTCCATCGAACTGATCGCCCGCGCGGAACAGACCGAGAACGTCCAGAAGATGTACCGCGCGGGCGCGGACTACGTGCTCTCGCTGGCGACGGTCAGCGGGCGGATGCTGGCCTCCACGATTCTCGAGGACGAGGAGGTGATCTCGCTGGACAAACAGGTCGAAGTCGTCCGCACGCGGGCGCCCAACCTCGTCGGCCGGACGCTCGGCGAGGCGGACGTACGCGCCAGAACCGGCTGTACCGTCGTCGGCGTCGAACGCGACGGCCAGGTGGTGACCGATCTCGGTCCCGAGTTCGTGGTCCGCGAGGGCGACGAACTCGTCATCGCGGGCACCGACGAGGGGACCAACCGATTCACCGAGACGATGAGTTAGCGGGCTACTCCATCGTCACGACGAGCTTTCCGAGCGTGTCACGGTCTCTCATGGTCGCGAAGGCGTCGCCCGTCTCGTCGAGGGGAACGGTCCGGTCGATCCGCGGGGAGAGATCACCGCTCGCGACGAGGTCGACCAGTCGCTCGAGGTCGGCCTGCGTCCCCATCGTACTCCCGATGACGCGGTGGTGGCTCCGGAACAGGCTGGCGATGTCGATTTCGGAGGTCGGCCCGGCGGTCCGCCCGCAGACGACCATCCGCCCGCCGCGGCGCATCACGTCGAGACCGAGGCCGGTGTAGACGCCACCGAGATGGTTGACGACGGCGTCGGGGCGGCCGACGGCCTCGACCGCTGCGCGGAGTTCGTCGGGATCGGTGCCCTGGATGGTGTGATCGGCGCCGAGTGTCGAGAGCGTCTCCAGTTTCGACGCCGAGGACGAGGTGCCGATGCTGCGGACGCCGAGGACGTCCGCGAGCTGGACGGCGGCGACGCCGACGCCGCCCGTCGCGCCGGGGACGAAGAGCAGGTCGCCGGGTTCGAGGTCGGCCCGTCGGAGCATGTGGTAGGCGGTCAGATACGCCGTCGGGAGCGCCGCGGCGGTGGTCGCGTCGACGTCGTCGGAGAGGGGGAGCAGCCGCGACGCCTCCACGCAGGCCGCCTCAGCGAGACCGCCGTGGTACAGCGAGTAGTTCTCACAGAGGTTCTCCGGCCCCTCCCGACAGAACCGGCAGGTGCCGCACGTCTCGTTCGGACAGAGGACGACCCGGTCGCCGGGTTCGACGCCGGTGACGCCCTCGCCCACTTCGCTCACGGTCCCCGCGACGTCGAGGCCGCTGACGAACGGGAGGTCGGTCGGATCGATCATCGCCGACGCGCCGTTCAGGATCCAGAGGTCGTGGTGGTTGATCGAGCAGGCGTCGACGTCCACCAAGGCCTCCCCGGGTCCGGGGTCGGGGGTTGGCTGTTCGACGACGTCCACGCCGTCCGGTCCGATCAGTTCGGTGAAGGCTGCGGCACGCATCGCCCGTTCGTTCGTGGCCGGCCGTGAAAGGTTCCGGGTGTCGGCGACCGCGTCGTGTGAGAAACGTTAGCGGACATCTCCGATGACTTAACTGTGCGCACCGCGAAGTACAGGTATGAGCGAAGAGACGGGGCGTCGGAACCTCCGAATGCCCGACGACGACGAGATGTTCGCAGTAGTAACGGAACACAACGGCGGGAATCACGTCCGTGTCCGCTGTGAAGACGGCGAAAACCGAATGGGTCGCATTCCCGGCCGCATGAAGTACCGCACCTGGATCAACGAGGGCGACGTGGTCCTCGTGGAACCGTGGTCGTGGCAGGACGAGAAGGCCAACATCGAGTGGCGGTACTCCGGACAGGACGCCGACCAGTTGCGCCGCGAAGGCCACATCGACTGAGACGGAGCGTCGCCACTGAGTACCGGTGGCTCGCCGTGACGGCCCGGCGAACCCCCGGTGACCAGTTACCACTGTACTCGTGACGCGCCCGTTTTTCTCCGATTCCCACCGGTGAGCTACGGCACCGCGACTCGGGGAGTGACCGAACGCCGCCGCCGATCTCCCGGGTCGGAGCGTACGTTTTGAACTCCCGGAAAAGAACCTACGAGTAGGCAATTATGTCGAGGAATTCGACTGATCTTACGGATATTCTGGCTTCATACCCAACGACTTTGTGCTGTCCTTCGGTTGCATCCACCATGGACCCACAACCGGACCTCGACCGATTCGACTCACGCCGGTCGACGGTGTACGCACAGGGCGGGATGGTAGCGACGAGTCAACCACTCGCCGCGCAGGCCGGGGTGTCGGCGCTCCGCGACGGTGGTAACGCCTTCGACGCGGCCGTGACGACGGCGGCGGCGCTGAACGTCGTCGAGCCCATGAGTACGGGTATCGGCGGGGACGCGTTCGCGCTCTATCGCACCGCAGACGGCGAGGTCGGCGCGTTTCGCGCCTGCGGCGGGGCGCCCGCCGACGCGACTATCGACGCCGTCCGCGAACGCGTCGCCGACCGCTCGGCCGTCGACCCCGGCGAGGCGTCGATGCCGAACGCCGGACCGCTGGCCGTGACCGTTCCCGGAACCGTCCGCGGATGGGAGCGGTTGCTCGCCGACCACGGCACCCTGTCGCTGTCGGAGACCCTCCAGCCGGCAATCGACTACGCGACCGAGGGGTTCCCGGTCAGTGAGGTGATCGCCGACATGTGGACCGTCGCGGAGGCGCTGTTCGACGAGGCAGACGCCCGCGAGGAGTACCTGATCGACGGTCGCTCGCCGGAGACGGGCGAGGTGATGAGACTCCCCGATCTCGGCTCGACGCTCTCGACCATCGCGACGCAGGGTGCCGACGCGTTCTACGAGGGAGCGCTCGCCGACCGCATCGGCGAGGCGGTCCGCGAGCGGGGTGGACTGCTCACCGCGGACGACCTGGCCGACTTCGACCCCGAGTACGTCGAGCCGGTTTCGACGACGTACCGTGGCGCCGAGGTGTACGAACTCCCACCGAACAACCAGGGACTGGTGGCGCTGGAGGCGCTCAACGTCGCCGAGGAACTCGACGCCGGCGCCTACGACTACGACTCCGCCGAGCGCGTCCACTACTTCGCCGAGTCGCTGAAGCGGGCGTTCCACGACGGCCACCACTACATCACCGACCCCGAGTTCGAGGACGTGCCGGAACTGGGGTCGAAGGCCTACGCCGCCGACCGAGCGGCGACCGTCTCCGAACGGGCGAGCGACGTCACCATCGGCGGGCCGGGTGCGCCCGGCGACGGCGACACCGTCCTCCTGACCGTCGCCGACGAGGCAGGCAACGTCGTCTCCTTCATCAACTCCATCTTCGGCCACTTCGGGAGCGGCGTGGTGGTTCCGGGAACGGGAATTACCCTCCAGAACCGCGGGAGTTCGTTCTCGCTCGACCCCGCGCACCCGAACCGGATCGAACCCGGCAAGCGGCCGTTCCACACGCTCATCCCCGGACTGGTCCGGTTCGACCGCGACGACTGGGCGGCCTTCGGCGTCATGGGTGGGTACATGCAACCGCAGGGTCACCTCCAGGTGCTCGCCAACGTGCTCGATTACGGCATGCCGCTGCAGGCGGCGATGGACGCGCCGCGCTGGCGCTACCTCGAAGACGGCTCGCTCGCCGTCGAGGACCGGTTCCCCGATGGACTGCTTCCGAAACTCGCTCGGCGTGGCCACGACGTGGTGGTGAAACCGGCCGCCGAGTTCGGCGGCGGACAGATCACCCGGCTCGCCGACGGCGTCGTCTCCGGTGCGACGGAACCGCGGAAGGACGGGACGGCGGCGGGCTTCTAGAGGTCCGTTCCGTCGCCTCGCCAGCGGGCGAGAGCGTGGTAGCCGACCAGGCCGACGGCGAAGGCGACGCCGACGTTCGCGAGGAGGGCAACGACGCCGACGACGCCGGTCAGCAGGGGGTCCTCCGTGTCGGCTCCGGCACGGCCGAGTTCGATGGCGACCAAGACGAGAACCACACCGAGGACGGCCATCGGGAACGCCGCCACGGCGTCGACGGCGACGACGGCGAGCAGCAGGTAGAACCCACCGAGAACGAGGTTTGAGGTGGCGGTGCGGGCGCCGAACGCGTACTTCCCGGCGACACCGCCGCTCCCGTGGCACATGGGCATCGCCCCGAAGGGGACGGCGGTGAGGTTCATCACGCCCATGCTGGTCGAGAGGTCGTCGGGCGAGGCGTTGGCGTCGAAGTACTCCTCGACGAGGAGGGAGGTGGCGACGGCCGCGTTGCCGACGGTCATGGCCAACTGGCCGAGGGTCGCGCCGACGGCGGTGTGCGAGAGGGTGAGCGCGGCCGGATCGAGAAGCGTCAGCGAGGGAAGGCGGGGGGTGATCGGACCGGCGGCGACGACGGCGAGGGCGGCGCCGACACCGAGGACGGCGAGGGCGGCGGCGTTCCGGTATCCCAGAGCCACGGCACCGAGGGCGACGGCGACGGAGAGCGCGGCGAGTCGGGGGTCGCCGAGGCCCGTCGTCACACCCGTTCGGAGGAGGATGAGCGCGACGCCGACCTGGATGCCACGGACGACCGGTTCGCCAACGTAGGGCGCCAACCGGGCCAGCACCCCCGTCTTGCCGACGACGAGGAGGACGGCGCCCGCGAGGAGGCCGGCCGCGACGTACTCGCCGGTGGAGAGACCGCCGGCGATGACCAGCGCCGCGAGCGCCTTCATCGGCTCGACGGACATCGGGTGACCGTAGCGGAGTCCCCAGACCACCTGAAAGACGGCGAACCCGAGGAGCAGTCGGCCGAGGCCGAGGTCCGTGAGCGCCGCGACGGCGACGACGATGGGGAGGACGGTGACGGTGTCGCCGACGGCACCTGTCACGTCGCCCCAGACGACGTCGAATTGCGACTCCCGCCAACTGGCAAGCGACATACGGTTCGACTCGCCCTACCTCCTCGATCCCTAAACAACTATCGAGAAACTGATACGAGTCACGGGCGGGCGCCGATGTTACCGGTTCCGGTTACGTGCCGGCGCGGGAGGGCGATCTCCGGGACGAGTGCATTCGGACGCCCATCGCGGCCTCAGCGTTCGCTATGAAACGTTTCGAACGATCTCTCGGCGTCGTAAAACGATCCGAATCGAACGCGTGTCGTCGGCGATCGAGCGAAACGGGGCGAAGACAGGCCAACGGTTTGCCCCCTATATGGGGTTGGCAGTGCATGGTCGAAGTGGAGCCAGTCACCATGTCCCTGTCCGAACCCACCTCCCACGACGCCCCCGCGACCGAATCGGTTTCGGCCCCCCCAGGACGCCCTCCGGGCGGCCGCCTGCTACGCGACCCTCCCCGTCCGGTTCGTCGCCTTCTGGCTGGCAGTGTTGCTCCCGTTGACGTACCTTCCCCTCTTAGCGACGGGCGTGATGACCGGCCACCTGGCCGCCTTCGCCGGGCTGTTCGGCCTGAACGCCGTCGCGTTCGTCGTCGGCCACTCGTACAACCAGCCGGTGTAAGACCGTAACCGTTCACCGGCCGTATGAGTGGTCGACGACGGGACTGGTTCCGCCCCCCGAATCGGAATCCCTTTTCGCACACCCGCACAACGGGTCGATATGGAGGTACGCGAAATCGAGGACCTCGGTCCGGGCGAACGGGCGGCGCTGTTCGAGCGTGACGCAGGGGTCGAGGGCGTCCGCGAGGACGTGCGTAGCATCGTCGACCGGGTCCGCGACGAGGGCGACGTGGCGGTTCGCGAGTTCTGCCGCGAGTTCGACGACGTCGAGGTGGGCAATCTCGACGTGACCGACGCGGCCGAACGCGCCCACGAAGCCGTCGACGACGACTTGTTGGCGGCGATCAGGGGACGCCGCCGGCAACGTCCGCGAGTTCCACGAGCGACAGGTACCCGAGGACTGGCGCGAGGACTTCGACGGGCGGGAACTCGGCCGACGGTTCCGACCGCTCGACCGGGTCGGCGTCTACGTCCCCGGTGGCGCGGCCGCGTACCCATCGAGTGCGCTGATGGGGATCATCCCCGCGAAAGTCGCGGGTGTCGACCACGTCGTCGTGACGACGCCGCCCGCCGAGGACCCGAACCCGGCGACGCTCGCGGCCATCCACGAGGCGGGCGCGGACGCCGTCTACAGCGTCGGGGGCGCACAGGCCGTGGGCGCGATGGCCTACGGCACGGAGACGGTGACGGCCGTCCAGAAGGTGGTCGGGCCGGGCAACCGCTGGGTGACCGCCGCCAAGGCGGAGGTCCGGGGCGACGTCGACATCGACTTCCTCGCCGGGCCGAGCGAGGTGCTCGTCCTCGCGGATGGGACGGCCGATCCGGCCTTCGTCGCCGCCGACCTGCTGGCACAGGCCGAACACGACGACCACGCCTCCGTCGTCGCGGTGACCGCCGACCCGGACCTCGCGGAGGCCGTGGCCGTCGAACTCGACGACCGACTCCCCGAGGTGGCCCGCGCGGAGACGGTCGAAGCGGCGCTGGACAACGACGCCAGCGGCGTCTTCCTCGCCCGATCCATGTCCGAGGCAGTCCTGTTCGCCGAGGAGTACGCCGCGGAGCACCTCTCGATCCAGGCCGACGACGACGAGGCGTTGCTCGACCGAATCGACAGCGCCGGCAGCGTCTTCCTCGGTCCCTACACGCCGGTCGCGGCCGGCGACTACGCCTCGGGGACCAACCACGTCCTGCCGACGGGCGGCGGCGCGCGACGCTACGGCGGCCTCTCCGTCGAGACGTTCCTGCGGTCGACGACCGTCCAGCGACTCGACCGGGACGCCCTCGACGGCCTCTCGGGGACGATCACTACCCTCGCCGACGCCGAGGGCCTGCACGGCCACGCTGAGAGCGTCCGCCAGCGGTTCGAATAGTCCGCAACGCTGACGGGCCGGGCACCCGTAGGTCGGCCCGCGATGCCGCCCTCCACACCCGTTCCGACCCTCCTGAACCGCACGAAATCCTCCCTCGCACTGCTGGCCTCGTGAACCGCGTGGCTCCTCGGCCTCCTCGTCACTCGACTTCGCCGCCTCGGCGCCCGCACCGAGGCCTTCGTCCGCGGACCGGTCCGAACCGTCCTGCTCGGTCGGCGGCGCGCCGTCTCCGTGGTGCTCGTCGGCCTCGGCGTCCTGCTCGCGGCCGTGACCGCCTGGGGCGTCGCCGGCTACGCTCTCGGGGCGGGACTCCGACGGGCCGTCGGGGACGTTCGGGCGGACGCCACGGCCCCGTTCGGGGCCTCACGTAACGGGGACTGATTACATCGCCCCGTCAGGGTTAACAGGCTCCGCGGTGTACTCCCGGCCATGAGTACCGAGAGCGTGGACGGAACGAGCAACGTCGTGGTGGACATCACACCCGAAGCCGCCTCGGAGGCCCTCGCGTTGATGGACCGCGAAGGGATGGATCGGAACGTTGGTGGGCTACGCCTGTTCGTCCAGCAGGGAGGCTGTGCGGGGCTCTCGTACGGGATGCGCTTCGACGACGAACCCGAGGAAGACGACATGGTCGTCGAGGACCACGACCTGCGCGTGTTCGTCGACCCGGCGAGTGCCGACTACATCGGCGGGTCGGTCCTCGACTACGAGTCCGGCCTGCAGGCCGAAGGCTTCCACGTCGAGAACCCGAACGTCGTCTCCGAGTGTGGCTGTGGCGAGTCCTTCCGAACCTGACGCGTCGCCGTCGACATGCACCGCCCCGGACGACGTGACCGTCGACGTGGACCGTGACACGACCGAACGCGGGGCGAACGGACCTGTTTCGTCGCGTACTGCTCGCCGGACCGCGACCGCCGGTGAGTGTGGCAACTGCGACACCGTCGACAGCACCGTGGACGCCTAGGACACGTCGAGTGCCACACCTGTGGCAACTACCGGAACCCGGACCGCCCCGACGCCGCACACGACCGACCTCTTGTCGTGGTAACACTTATCACCCGACCGGTCGTAGTGGAGCGTACATGGCCCCTGTTACCATGCCACCTGTCGAAGAGGCACGGAGGATCTTCCGTCGCCTCGGGTACTCCGTCGACGGCGACGGGGTCGACCTCCGGGCCGAGCGGAAGTGGCGTACCGTCCACGTGACCGCACTCGACGCCGACGACGCGTCCTCGCCCCGTCAACTGCGCGCGGATGGGGGGACGACGGACTATCGGCTCCGGTGTTTCGTCACGTGGATGGAGGCCGCAGGGGACCTCCGTGATCGACTCTCCAGCCTCGATCCGAACTACGAGTGGGCCGTCATCGGCGTCGACGACGACGACTACGAAGTCGTCGACCGGGCCGGATCGGCGGCGTAAGGCCGCCGCGGTTTTACGTAACTGGAGGCCGCCCCGTAGGGCATGGCCGGTCCCGTACTCCAGTCCGACCTCCTTCAGCGCGCGCTCTTCGAGTTCGTCGATACCCTGCCGACCGTCATCACGGGCGTGGTCTTTCTCGTCCTCGCGGTGATCCTCGTCAAAGGTCTCCTCGCCGTCCTGACGGCAGTGCTCGCGCGGACGATGCGCGGTCATTCGCCCGTCTACCGGCAGTTCCTGACGACCATCGTCGCCGTCTTCCTCTGGTTCGGGGTCGGCCTCTCGACGCTCTCGGTGGTCGGACTGGACGACATCGCGGCGTCGCTCGGAACCGCCGCCGGCTTCGTCGCCCTCGGCATCGCCTACGCCACCTCGGACATGATCGCCGACGCCGTCGCCGGAATCTATCTCCTCCGCGACCCAGACTTCGAGACGGGTGACACCGTCCGCGTCGGCGACATGGAAGGCGTGGTCCGATCCATCGAACTCCGGAAGACCCGGTTCGCGGTGGCGGGTGACACCGTCGTCCGGGGGAACGCCGACATCGAGGCGCGGTGGACGAAAGTCGACGACGACCGCTCCTGAACCGCCGTTGCGGCCCCGCTTCCCCGTCCACGTGGGACCTGTTCGCATCCCGCCCGCGTACTTTATATCTGTTCCCCGAGAATTTCGGCCATGTTCGTGGGTCACGCCGCTCTCGCGTTCGCCATCGTCGCCGGCGTCGCGGTCGCTCGCGACTGGACCGCGGAGCGAGCCCTCGCGGTCGGTCTGCTGGCGGGGGCCTTCGCCGCACTTCCCGACGTCGACATCGCGTACGCACTCGTGGGTGTCGCGGCCGCCGCGGGCGGCGACGCCCTCACGCTCGCGAGTGCGTTCTGGTCGACGGGGAATCTCGTCCACCGTGCAGTGACACACTCGCTCGCCCTCGCGCCGGCAGTCGCCCTGATCGCGGCGCTCGCGCGCCGGAATCGACGCGCGGGCGCCGTCGCAGCCGCCCTCGCAGGCCTCCTCGTCGCCGTCGCGTGGACCGCCAGCGGTCCGCTCGGCGTCGTCGTCACGGTGCCGTTCGTCGCCGGTGCGGTCCTCCTCGGCAGTCTGGCCGGGCGATACACCGACCTCACGCCGTCCCAGGTGTTCGGGGTTGGTGTGGTCGGACTCGCGTCACACCCCTTCGGCGACCTGTTCACCGGCGACCCCCCGGCGATGCTCTACCCGCTGGACGCGACGCTCGTGAGCGAACGGGTCACCCTCGCGGCCGACCCGACGCTCCATCTCCTCGGAGCCTTCGGGGTAGAACTCGCGACCATCTGGGCCGCCGTGGCCGTCGCCGGCCTCGCGACCGGGCTCCGACCCCGGACGGCCGTCGGCCCACGCGCGGGCCTCGGTGCGGGCTACGCCGCGAGCGTCCTCCTCATTCCGGCACCGACGCTCGACCTCTCCTATCCGTTCGTGTTCTCGGTCCTCGGGGTGGGTCTCGTCGGCGCCCTCCCCCGAGTGCGCGTCGTCGGGACGCCCGCCGGGCCGACCGTCGAACCGCCCGACTGGCTCGCCGCGCTGCTGACCGGGCTGTCGGCCATCACGGTCGCGTGGCTCGCTTACACCGTCGCCTACGTCGTCGTGTAGCGCGGGAGAAGGACCCGATCGGGGTCGTCAGTAGCCCCGCGAGATCAGGTACTCGGCAAGGTCTTCGAGCAGCGAGCGTGCCTCGTTGTCGGGGAGGACACGGAGGTCGGCCTTGCTCTGATCGACGAGCGAGCGAGCCTTCTCGCGGGCGTACTCGATGCTCCCGGCCTCGTTCAGGGTGGCGACGGCCGACTCGACCTCCGCCTCGGTGAGGGATTCGGCGTCCTCGGCGTCGACCAGCGCGTCCACGTCGACGCCCTGTTGCCGGGCGTGAAGCGTGATGAGGGTCGTCTTGTTCTCGACGAGGTCGGAACCGCGCTGCTTGCCGAGTTGTTCCGAGGGGACCGTCAGATCCAGAACGTCGTCCTGGATCTGGAACGCCGACCCGGAGTGGATGCCGTAGTCGTAGAGCGCGTCGACCACCTCGTCGTCGGCGTCGAGCAACACCGCCGGGGTCGCCGCGGCGTCGCCGTACAGCACCGCCGTCTTGGACTCGACCATGTCGAGGTACTCCTCGGGGAGCACCTCGGTGCGGCGTTCGAACTCGACGTCGAGCGCCTGGCCCTCGCAGATGCGGGTACACGTGTTCGCGAGCATCCGCATCGCCTCGAGACCGTTCTCGGGCGCGGCACCCGTCTCGGCCATGATCTCGAAGGCCGTCGAGTAGAGCGTGTCGCCCGCCAGAATGGCGGTGTCGACGTCGTAGGCCTTGTGGACGGCGGGCACTCCGCGGCGGAGCGCGTCGTCGTCCATGATGTCGTCGTGGATGAGGGTGAACGACTGGATAATCTCGAGACTCAGGGCACCCGCCATGACGTCGATGTCGTCGCCGTCGAGGGCGGGGAACGCCCGGTAGTCGACGGAGAGCGGCGGCACGTCCGCGATGGCCTCGGCAGCGAGCAGGGACACCGTCGGCCGGAGTCGCTTGCCACCCGCCTTCAGCAGGTAGCGCGAAGCCTCCCAGAGGCGTTCCGGCTCCACGAGCGGCAGGTCCTCGTCGAGGGCCGCGTTGACCCGCTCGCGGCGCTCGCGAACCGCCGCGAGCACCCGCTCTTCCGTCGAGTCGGTCGTCATTCCACCAGCTGGATCATGTTGCCGTTTCGCGTGACGTGCAGGTCACGGCCCAGCGCGTAGCCCTGCCCCTCGGCCAGGTCGACGTAGGGCGCGAACCCTTCGAGGTCCTGGTGGGCCGGGATGACGTGCTGGGGCTGGAGCGCGTCCAGCATCTCGTAGTGACCTTCCTGACGCAGGTGGCCGGAGACGTGGATGTCGTCGTAGATGCGCGCACCCTGCATGCGGAGCAGGCGCTCGGACTGGTAGCGCTGGCCCTCGTTCGTCGGCTCCGGAATCACGCGTGCCGAGAACATGACCTTGTCGCCATCTTCCAGTTCGTACGGCGTCTCGCCGCGGCCCATCCGCGTCAGCATCGCGCGCGGTTCGCCCTGGTGACCCGTGACGATGGGGAGGAAGTTCTCCTTGCCCTCCTTCATGATCCGCTTGAAGGTACGGTCGACGGACTTGCGGTGGCCGTACATCCCCAGGTCGTCGGGGAAGTCGACGAAGTCCAGTCGCTCGGCCGTGCCGGAGTACTTCTCCATCGACCGGCCCAGCAGGACTGGCTGCCGGCCGATGTCCTTCGCGAACTCGACGAGGCTGGTGACGCGGGCGATGTGGGAACTGAACGTCGTCGCGACGATCCCGCCGTCGTAGTCCTCGACGGAGTACATGACGTCGCGGAGGTGCTTGCGCGCGACGGACTCGCTGGGCGTCCGGCCCTTGTGGCCCGCGTTGGTGCAGTCCTCGATGTAACAGAGGACGCCCTCGCCCTCGCGACCGATCTCTCGGAAGCGCTTCATGTCGATGGGATCGCCGATGACGGGCGTGTGGTCCATCCGCTTGTCGAGACCGTAGACGACCGAACCTTCCGGCGTGTGCAGGACCGGGTTGATCGCGTCGATGATCGAGTGCGTGACGTTGACGAACTCGAGTTCCACCTTGCCGGAGTCGCCGATGGACATCGTCGATCCCGGGTCCATCTTGACCAGGTCGTTGCCGACGTTGAACTTGTTCTCGCTCTGGACCTGCTGTTTCACCAGTTCGATGGTGAAAGGCGTCGCGACGACGGGAGCGTCGTAGCGGTGGGCCAGTTTCGAGATGGCGCCGATGTGGTCGAGGTGACCGTGGGTGGGGACGATTGCCTGGACGTCCCCTTCGAGGTCACTCATCACCCGGTCGTCGGGGATGGCACCCATGTCGATCAGGTCGAGACTGTGCATCTGTTCGGTTTCGACGTTGTCGTGGATCAGCACCTGCGACAGGTTCAGACCCATGTCGAAGACGACGACGTCGCTACCGGCGCGGACGGCAGTCATCTGCCGACCGACTTCCTCGTAGCCGCCGATTGTTGCGATTTCGATTTCCATTGTTACCGAGCATTGAAACGCCACAGTCGTGGCAGAGTGCTCACGCAAATCCCGTCTCGGGGGCCACCGGCCCCGGCGTCTTACAGCACGTCGGTCGCTGGTCCCCGCGTGCGGCCGCTGCCGCACTTGCCCGCGGGTCGCTGGTACGAGGCACTACACACCGGGGTGATAAAAACTACGTGGGTCCGTCGCCCGCCGCGGGCGGGACTGCGTCACTATCGCTCGGCGGTGACACCGCCGTCGACCACGGTGTCGGCCCACGCGAACGCGACGCCGGCCCGTTCGGCGGTCAGGGCATCGCGCTCGGAGTCGCCGACGAACACCGTCTCCGACGGGTCGGCGCCGATGCGGTCGACCGTCGTCAGCAACGGTTCCGGGTCGGGTTTGTGCGTCGCCACCGAGTCCCGCCCGACGACGGCGCCGACGTGGGACAGCAGGTCGTGTCGCTCCAGCGCCAGCCGGCAGGCGGCTTCGGCGTTCAGCGAGCAGACGCCGACCGAGCGTCCCCGGTGGGGGAGGCGGTCGGCGAGGGGGAGCCGGATCGCTCGTTCGGCCCCGCGACGTTCGTGAGCCGCGAGGATTGACTCCAGTTCGTCCGCTAGACCGTACTCCGGCGCCGTCTCTAGGAGCGACCAGAGGTCGGCGTCGGCGTCGACGCCCGCCTCGGCGAAGGCCGCCGTCGCCTCCGTGGCGGCGGCCTTCCAGTTGACCGCCAGACGGACGAGCGTACCGTCGAGGTCGTACACGACGGCACCGTAGTCGTCGATACGGGTGCTCACGCCGCCATGTAGGCGAGCGCCGATAATGTGACCTTCGGTCGGCGCGATCGTGTGGCGCCGATGACCGTCGACAGAACCCTTTTGTGGTCGTATCGAGTACTCACGGCCATGCCGACGACCGTCGGTCACTCCGGACAGCGGATCGCCTTCGAGCGCCCATCATCGCTCGCGAGGTGCTGTCCCTGTCCCTGCCGCCCCGCCCGGCAGCCGACGGCCTCGTCGATCCGGTATCCGGCCCACGCGGCAACGCGTCCGCCGGTCGCCACGGGCGACCGCGGGCGGTCCGGAGCCCATGTTCGGCAGTAGCCTCCTCGCGGCCGCACGCCGCCGGGTCGGCGAGGACCTGGCGGCGGTCCGTGAACGCGACCCCGCCGCCGGGAACCTGCTCGTCCTCCTGACCTGCTATCCCGGACTCCACGCGCTGTGGATCTACCGGATCGCCCACCTGTGCTGGGAGCGCGACCACACCGTGATCGCCCGCCTCCTCTCGCAGTTCGCTCGCCTGACGACGGGTGTCGAGATTCACCCCGCCGCCGAAATCGGCCGTCGAGTCGTGATCGATCACGGTATCGGCGTGGTGATCGGGTCGACCGCCGAAGTGGGCGACGACGTACTCATGTACCACGGCGTCACCCTCGGTAACCGTCGTCCGACCGACGGCAAACGCCACCCCACCGTCGGCGACGACGTGATGCTCGGCGCCAACGCCACCGTCCTCGGTCCGATCGAGGTCGGCGACGGCGCGACCGTCGGCGGCGCCGCCGTCGTCGTCGAACCGGTCGATCCCGGCACCACCGTCGTCGGGAACCCCGCCCGCCCAGTGGAGAAGACCCACCTCGTGAACGACGGGCAGGACACCACGGACACGGCCGCCGACGTCGACCGAATCGTCTGTGACGGCGGCGAGCGAACCGACGACTGAGCCGGACTGTCGTAAGTCAGTACTCGTTGTTCGCCGACATCTCGGCGCACCACCGGGTACGAGCGCGGCCGTCGCGGGGGGTGACTCCACGAACTATATACTCGTTGACATCGTACCCCGTGTCATGGCACGGTCACACACGATACTGTGTGTAGCACTGGTTCTGTCCATCGTCGTCCCCGCCGCTGGGCCGGTGGTCGCACAATCCGACGGTGGAACGGTCACGGTCACCCTCGCGGTCCGCGACTCGGACGGCGATCCGGTGGCCGACGCCGAACTCGACGTCGAGTGGTCGGACGGGTCGACGACGGCAACGACGGCCGGCAACGGAAAGGCGTTCGTCGACGTGCCCGACGGGGCACGCCTCAGCATCTCGGTGACGCATCCGCGATACATCCGCAGTTCACCCTACGTCGTCCAATCGGCGTCCGAGCGCGAAGTCACGGTCGACGTGTTCCGGAAGAGCACGCTTCGTCTCGAGGTCAACGGGCCGAACGGCTCCGTCGCCGACGCCTCGGTTCTCGTCGAACGCGGCGGCCTCGACGTGGCGACCGGGTCGACCGGTCCGGACGGCGTCTTCGAGACCGACGTCATCCAGGCCGGCGACTACACCGTCACGGTCACCAAGCCGGGGTACTACGTCCGACAGAAGCCAATCCGGATCGAAGGCGACATCACGAACCGGATCGCGCTCCGCCCCGGATCGGTAACGGTGCGGGTGACCGTCGACGACCCACACTTCGATCCGCCGAGACCAGTCGACGAATCGCGGGTGGCCCTGCAGGGTGTCGGTACCGCCCGTACCGACGCGGACGGGAACGCCACCCTCGAAGTGCCGGTCAACACCCCGACCACACTCCGGGTCAGCAAGAGCGGCTACCGGACCGTCACTCGCGACCTGACGGTCGGCGAGGAGAACACGAGTCTCGAGGCCGACCTCTCGCGGACGCCGGATCTCACGGCCAGCGTGACCAACGACCGTCTGGTGGCCGGAACCCGGGCGTTGCTGGAGGTGACGAACGCCTACGGCGAACCCGCGTCGGGTGTGACCGTCACGCTCGACGGGGACCGTGTCGGCACCACCGACGCCGATGGCGAACTCGCAGTGCGGATAGCGGACCCCGGTGAACACACGCTCCGGGCGTCGCGAGGGGGCGTCACGTCGAACGCGGTGACGGTCGAAGCCATCGACGCCGACGGCGCCACGCCGACGCCGACGGCCGAACCGACCGCGACGGCGACCGAGACGCCGACCGAGACGCCGACCGAAACCGGGGCCGGGGGGTCCGGGCTTTACGCCCGCTGCGGCGGTGCTCGCGGTGTTCACCGTCGGGTTCCTGCTCCGACGCCGCTGATTCGTCCGGACTGTTGTAAGTCGATCCCGGCCGTCGCCGACCACACGGGGGCGACGGCCGACCACGGTCACACCGATCCGTCTCACTCCCGCAGCGACTCGACGACGACCGCAGGATCGGCGTCGAGTCCCCCCACTCTGGGCGAAGGTCGGGCCGCCACCGCCACCGCCGCCGAACGCCGCGGTCACCTCCTCGACCACGTCGCCGGCGTCCACCTCGCCGGTCGTCGCGACCACGACGTAGGGCGAGGCGGAGTCGCCGACCGCAGCGATCACGTCCGCCTCGTCGCCGACGCGGTCCTGTGCGGCCTCACCGACCTCGTTTGGGCCGAAGTCGGAGACGGCGCCCACCCGCCAGACGGTGCCGTCGTGGTCGACCGTCGGGAGCGCCGACAGGCGTGCGCCGAGCACCTCGGATTTGTACTCGCGGACCTCGCTCTCCAGTGCGTCACGGTCGGCGAGCAGGTCGCTCACCGCGGTGTCGAGATCCGCGACGCCAGTGCCGAGTTCGCGGGCGGCGTCGAGGGCGGCACCCCGGATCCGTGCCCGGCGGTCGATGGCGGTCGGCCCCACCGCGAACTCGACGCGGGTGAGCCCCTCGCCCGGGTTCGAACGGTCGAGCACCTCGATCGGGCCGATTTCGCGGGTGTTATCGACGTGCGTGCCGCCGCAGGCCGCCACGTCCCAGCCCTCGATGTCGACCAGACGGACCGTGTCGGCGTCGGCCATCACGCCCTCCTCGGTCTTCGTGTTGAACGCGACGTCGTCGCGGGTGCGCGCCTCGTCGACCGGGACACGCTCCCACGAGACGGGGCGGGAGTCCCACACCGCCCGGTTGGTGAGACGTTCGAGTTCGACCAGCACCGCGTCGTCGATATCGGTCGAGGTGGCGAAGTCGACACGGATCTTCTCCGAATCGATGCCGAAGCCGCCGTAGCCCAGGTCGTCGAGCAGTCTGCGGCCGGCGCCGTAGAGGAGGTGGCTCGCCGTGTGCGCACGGGTGCAGTAGGTCCGGAAGTCGTCGTCGACGACGCCGACCACCTCGTCGCCGGGCGCGAGGGCGGTCTCCTCGACGAGCGTGTGGACCACGGCGTCGCCATCGGCCTGCACGTCGGCGAGGGGGACGCCGGCGAGCGTGCCGCGGTCGGCGGGTTGGCCGCCGCTCTCGGCGTAGAAGTACGTCCGGTCGAGGACGACGTCCCGGCCGTCGACGCCGCGAACCGTCGCCTCGAACTCCCGTACGTCGGGGTCGGAAGGAGCGTACGTCTGCATGGACGGGAGTCGGACGCCCGACCCATAAATCCGTTCGGCTCTTACACTGCTTGTCGTGACCGGTTTCCGGGCGTCACCGCAGCCGTGGTCGGCGACGGTCGGAACTGACGTCCGGCAGTCCGTATCACTCGTCGACGAGCTCGATGCCAAGACGCTCCTCGACGGCGCGGACGAGGGAGCCACCGACCCCGGCCCGGGTCGCCCGTCCCTGTTCGATGGCGAGGACGTCGTCCTCGCCGGCATCAAGTGCTGCCGCGAGTTCCTCGACGGTGAGACCGGCGTCCTGCCGGGCCGTCTCGACGCGCTCGCCGTAGTCCGAGACGAGGTAGGGCAGGCGGTCGGATTCGTAGTCGGTGCCCTCCTCCTCCCAGCGTTTGGTGTTGCCCCGGGAGGCGTCGTAGATACGTGCGGTGTTCTGGGCGGCTCGCTTCCGGCGGTTGGGTTCGTCGGCGTCGGTGCGCGACCCGGAGCGGGAGCCGGACCCGGACCCCGAATCCCGGCCGCGGCCGCTCGATTCACCGTGTGGCGCGCAGTCGGAACAGACGAGGAGGTCCGCCCCGGCGACGTTCGCCCGTTCGAGCGACGACGTCTCGCGCCCGCAGAGTTCGCAGGCATCGCCGTCGTCGCCACCCCCGCCGGACCCCGTGGAGTATTTTGCCATACCCCGGTGTACCCGGTCGTCCTATTTCAACTCCGTGCCCGGCGACTCACGCATCGCCCCCGTCGCGAGGGCACGATCTATCGATCAGACGGCGACGAAGTCCTCCGCGACGGGCGGAATCACGTCCGGACGGAGGTCACGACGAACGACACGTCGGCTCCCGGTGGGGAGCCGGTTCCCCATCGAAGCGATTAAATCCGGACTGTCCGAACCCCTGCGTATGCAACAGCTCATCGTCAGGGGTGACCCCGGCATCCGCAAGGACGCCGTCATCGATTACGACGGCGAGGAGCAGGTCTGTTTCTCGATCCATCGACAGGGCGACTGGCACGGCCCCGACGAGGTGCAACTCTGGTGTACCATCGGCACGCCGGACGAGCGCGAGGCCTTCGAGAAACGACAGTACGTCCCCCACTGGCTCGACGTGGACGCCATCGACGCCGACGCGCTCGACGTGGTCAGCGCGCGCGGCGAGTAACACGGCTGCGGGTCACGCCGCGCCCAGTTCGTCCGCGTCGACCCGATAGATCGTCACCGCCTCGTTCTCGAACACCGGCGTCAGTCCCGAGACGCCGTCGAACCCGACCGAGCCGTAGCGTGCCCGTTCCGCCGGCCCCACCCACACGTAGTCGACGCCGTAGCGTTCGAGCACCGCGACGGTCCGGGCTGGGGGTCCGGTGTAGGCGTCGTCGACCGCTCGCACCCGTTCGAGATACGGCTCCCGGCCCCGATAGCCCACCTCGTGGTGCCAGCCCGCGACGGTGGGCACGCCAGTGAGGCTCGCGGCCGGGCTGGAGTCCCAGCCGTACATCCCCGGCGGCGCGGGAGCGTCTCGCTCCGGCCCCGGGTACCGACTCGTCGCGGGTGCCGAGAGGAGGGTGGGTCGGCCCGACAGGCCGTCGACGTAGGCGATGGCCGGTGCCTCGTCGGGATGCTCGCGCTCGACGAACCGGGTGGCGTCGAGGGTCGGATCGGCGGGAGCGTCGAAGTGTGCCGAAAGCGCCAGCCCCGCGTAGGGCACCGTCGCGAGGACGACGGCAGCGGCGAGGCCGACACGCAGCCAGCGGGAGCGCGACCCGGGCACCGAGGCGCCGCCGGGCCAGCGGACGACGGCGGGAAGGGCGACGCCGGCGGCGACGCCCCAGAGAACCCACACCTGCGCGTAGGTCTTGAACACCGTGTTCATCCGGAGCGGGCCTGCGAGTTCGCGGACGTAGACGAGTTCGACGATGCCGACGAGGCCCGCGCCGGCGACGATCAGGACCGTCTCGAAGCCCACCGGACGGTCGGTGCGGCAGGCGGCCCAGCCGAAGATCAGGAGCGGGCCGACGACGAGAGCGACGGCGAGGTCCGCGGTCAGGGCCAGAACGCCCAGAGCGCCGAGGCCGACGAGCGGTGCCACCACACGGTCGACGGACAACCGATCGAGGAGGTAGGCCAGGAAGACGACGACGAACGCTCCGTGGACCAGCAGGAGCGCCGGGAGGCTGGCGCGCTCGGCGGCCGACAGGATCGCGATCTGCCGACTCGCGCCCGCACCGAGGAGGAAGGGGAGCGCGAGGAGGCCACCGAGGACGCCCGCGACGGCGGTGACGGTGAGGGCGCCGGCGAGGTGTTCGAGCTCCGCCGTCAGCGGGGCGGGATCACGGGCGCCGCGCCAGCGAGCCACACGGGTCGAGAGGATGGCCCACGGGGCCGCGGAGCCGAGCGCGAGGGCGAGAAAGAGCAGGCCGAAGAGGGAGGGAAAACTCCAGGTGTCGACGACGGCCTGGAAGCCCGCGAGAATCGGAACGGCGACGAACGCGAGGACTCGACGGCGGCGCACGTCGGCGGCTGGCGTCGTGTACAGGGCGAACGCGAGTGCGGCACCGAGGAGGAGGAAGGGCGTGCCCATCATGTGAGCGTGGAGGTCACCGTTCAGCCAGGCGAACAGGGGAAACTCGTTGATCGTCCCCGGAACGACGCGGCTGGCGGTCCAGTAGGAGAAGGAGTCGAGTCCCGACAGCACGACGTCGGTTGAGTAGCGGGTCCGGGCGGCGACGACGGACGCGAGATCCGTCCGGAGCGGTCGCGGAAGGACGCCGACGAGGAGTCGGGAGGCGGTGACGAGGTTGCTCGCGACGCCGACGAAGAAGGCCGCCGCGAGCCCGGCGCGGCGCCACGAGTCGGCCCGGTCGCTGGCGATGGCGCCGGCGAGGCCGTAAGCCGCGCTCACGAGCGTCGCGTAAAAGCCCGCGAGCGAGAGGTTGTAGGCGTAGCGGGGGGCCGTACTGGAGAGGTCGGCGAGCGCCGCCGTCAGGAGGTGACCGCCGTAGTAGTACGCGACCGGTTCGCCGGCGAACCACATGTCCTCGGGCGGGAGGCGGGGCGCGCGGTCGAGGGACTGCAAGAGGCCGAAATCGAGGAACTTCTCGCCGCCGACCGGATAGACCGCCGGATCGACGGCGCGCACGGCGACGAGGACGGCGAAGGCGACGACGAAGACGACGGCCGTTTCGGCGGTCCGGCGACCGGGACGGACGCCGTCGACGAGTTCGACCCGACGGTCCAAGAGCGCTTCGCGGTCGAGCGCCGTGAGGAGGGCGAGACCGAAGAGGGCAACGACGCCCGCGGCGAGGGCGATCGGACCGAAGGTGAGGTGGCCGACCCAGTAGACGACGGTGCCGAGGACGACCAGTGCCGTCGGGAGACCGAACCCGCTCCCGCGACCGGGCATCGTCACGAACAGGCGAGCGGCGATCGGACGGCCGAGGGCGGCGAGGCCGCCGTAGAGGACCAACCAGCGTAGGACGAGGCCGTACTCCATCTACCGGACGGTCGATCCAGCGATAATAAACCGTTTGTGGTGTGTGACTGGGAGTCGAAGTCGTTCGGTTTTTTACGACCGTCGCGAAAGAAAGCTCCATGACCCGATCCGTCGGGGTGGTGATCCCCGCCTACCACCCGGACGTCGACCGCCTCGAGAGCTACGTTGACGCCCTCCACGAGGCGGTTGAACCCGAGACGATCCGTGTCGAACTCGACGCCGCGGAGCCGGCGGTCCGCGACCGGATCGAGGCGCTCCCGGTCACGCTCCACGAGGCGTCGGCCCGACGAGGGAAGGGGGCGGCGATCACCGCGGGGTTCGAGGCGCTCTCGACGGACGTACTCGCCTTCGCCGACGCCGACGGGAGCACGCCCGCCGCATCCATCGCGGACGTGATCCGGCCGGTCGAAGCGGGGGATGCCGACCTGGCCGCCGGATCGCGTCGTCATCCCGAGGCGGTCGTCGAGTCCCACCAGACGGTGGCGCGACGGTACCTCGGAGACGGCTTCGCGTGGCTGGCGCGGCGCCTCCTCGACGTCCACCTCCACGACTACCAGTGCGGCGCGAAGGCGCTCACGAACGACGCGTGGACGCGGATCCGTCCGCACCTCCACGAACCCGGCTTCGCGTGGGACATCGAACTGCTCGCCGTCGCCGACGCCGTCGGCTGCCGGATCGCCGAGGTGCCGGTCGTCTGGGAGGACCGGCCGGAATCGACCGTCTCGCCCGTGCGGACGACGCTCCGCCTCGCTCGGGGGCTCGTCGTCTCCCGACACCGCGCGCGCCTCCTCCGGAACGACCGCCTGCACGCGCTGCTGGACCGACCACGGGATTCGACGCCCGCACTCGTCGAGCGCGACCACCGATGAGCGGCGGACTGGGAAAGCTGGAGGAACTCTACTCGGGGCTCCGCTTCGGGCAGTTCGTCTCCGTCGGTGCGGTGGGCGCCACCGCCGAGACCATCGTGGTCGCCATCCTGACGGCCGGCTACGGGGTCGTTCCCCAACTCGCCAAGGCCGTCGGTGCCGAGGTGTCGATCACCCTCATGTTTCTCATCAACGACCGGTGGACGTTCTCGGAGGCGGGCGCCGACGGGTGGGTCCCCCGTGGCCGCCGCTACCTGAAGTCGCATCTGGTCCGGGCGGGCGGCCTGCTCGTCGGCTTCGCCGTCCTGACTGCGCTGACGTCGTGGACCGACGTGACGCTCGTCGTCGCCGGCGCCGACCTCTGGCCGACGGTAGCGAACGCCATCGGCATCGGCTGCGGGATGCTCCTCAACTACCTGACAGAGGGGCTGTTCACGTGGCGCGTCGGCGCCGAGTGAGGGGGGACTGAAGTGCCATCCGGCGAGCGAATCACAACCCTTAATGCCGCGACCGGATTCGAATTCGGTAGCGGGATGGGATAGCCAGGAGATTCCGCCGGGCTCATAACCCGGAGATCGGTAGTTCAAATCTACCTCCCGCTACTTTTCGAGCGAACGACCCCGACCGACGAGCGAAGCGAGGCGGGTGCCGTTCGCGTGGGCCAGTCTACCGGCTGCACTATTCTGACGACTCCGGAGTGCCCCACCAGCCTACGCGTCTGCTCCCGTCTCGGTCGGCGTCGAGTCGTCGGAACGACCGGTGTTCTCGGTACTACTCCCGCTGGCGTTCTCGGGGTTCTCCGGCGTCTGATCTCCGGATCCGCCGCCGTCACCGTCAGTTCGGTCCTCGATTTCGGTGACCGAAACGTCCTCGCCGGCGACGCCGCTTCCGGAGACGACGGGGAGGAGGTTGTACCCACCCGACTGGCCCCGTTCGACGACGTTGATGTCGAAGACGAAGTCGACCGGTTCGTCGGCGGTGACCTCGAACGGCTTGGTGAGTTGGAGTTTCCCGCTCGGAATCGTCACGTCGACGGATTCGCCGTCCACGACGCCCGCGACGTCGGCGGCGTAGAGTTCGATCTTGGTGTATCGGCCCGCCTCAAGTTCGCCGTCGAAGACGGTGATCGCTTTCTCGCCGACGACGCGAGTGAGGTCGACCGTCGCGCCGTCGAGGTCGACGACGGAGAAGCCCTGTTGGTCGTCGCCGCCCTCGGTCGCAGTCGGTGAGGGCGTCGCCGTCGCCGTCGCGGTGGGCGTCGCCGTCGCGTTCCCGTTCGCCGTCTCGTTGCCCGTCGGTATCCCGTCGCCGCCGTCGTCCCCTCCCGAGCGGAAGATACGAGCCCGGTCGAGGGCGACGTCGAGCGAGTCGAACTCGTCGATGGCGACCGGTTGGTCGCTGATCAGGAGTCGAAACGCGCCGGACGCGGTGCCCGTCTCGCCACCGGCGCCGGTGGCGGTGTCCCCGTCGTCCGCGGTGGTCCCCCCGTCGGACCCGGCGGGTGCCGATCCCGACGTACACCCTGCCAGCAGGGTCGCACCGATGCTCACCCCGAGCGCCAGAAAGCGTCGCCGCCGGCCGTCGGGGGCAGTTTCCGTGTCCGAACTCCGTGCCGTCGCCGTCGATCGATCCGAGTTCATCACGTACACCTGACCGTGAAAGCGGGGAATAACCGACCGGTAGTCCACCCAAATTCAGCCGGGTTAAGTCGAATTGCGCCCCGGAGGCCGGTCGACCGGGCCGACGTGGGCCGCCGCCGACTCGCTCGTCCGGGCTGCGGACGGGACTGGCGGCCGCACGCGGACGGCGCCCTACGCGAGTTCGTACACCGACGTGCCCGCGGCGAGCAGCACTCGGTCCTCGACGAGCGCCAGGCCACCGACACCTCGCGTCTCGACGGTGTGGGTCCACAACCGGTCGCCGGTGGCGCGGTCGTAGGCTCGCACCACACCGGCGACTCGCTCGCCGCCCTCGCGCACGTCGCCGGCGACGACGAGGGTGTCGCCGGCGACGGCGGGGGCGACGGCGTGCCACTCGACCTCGTCGCGCCAGACGGTCTCGCCGGTTTCGAGGTCCAGCGCGGCGACGAGGCCGGCCCGTCGGTCGTCGGTGCCGACGGCCGCGTAGCCGCGGTCATCGACGACGGCGGGGGTGGCGACGTCGACACCGAGCGAGCGGGGGTTCCAGAGCCGGTCCCCGGTGTCGGCGTCGAAGGCGACGACAACCCCGCCGCCCTCGGCGTAGGTGCCCTGTACGAGTCGGCCGCCGGCGACGGCGGGGGCGTGGACGAAGCCGCTTACGGGGCCCGCGCTCCAGACGCGCTCCGGGCCGGAGCGGAGATAGCGGTCGCGACCCGACCGCGCCGCGTAGGCGACGGTGCCGTCGAGCGGTGCGCCCGCGGCGTACAGTCGGCCGTCGACGAGGGCGGGCATCGTACCGTCGACTCGCCAGGACCGGCCGCCGTCGGCGTCGATGCCGCGGAGCGTCCCGCTCTCGTCGCCGAGGTACACCTCGCGTGCCCCGACCGTCAGCCCCCGTGGGTGGTCGGTGTCGATGGGCGTGCGGTAGGTTTCGCGCAGGTCGGCGGCGTCGTAGCCGACGACGGCCGCGGGATCGGTGTCGTTACCCGACTCGTGACTGACCGTGTGGAGACGGCCATCGGGGCCGAATCCGGCGCGGGGCGTCGCCGCCTCGACGGTGCGGGCCGCCGCGCCGCCGCCGAGGGGGTAGGCCGCGAGCCCCGATCCGTAGACGACGACGTGATCGGGACCGACGAGCGGCGAGAGCGAGGGATACCTGGCGGACGACGAGATCGCGGCGAACTCGCTGATCGAGGGTCGCTCTCGAGGCGGCGTAGCGTTCGGATTGTGAGCGGTGTTCGCGGGGTCGTACCGGCGGAGCGGCCACGTTCCGGGGTCGGGCGTCCAAGTGGCGAACGTCGCGTCGGCCGCGCCCCGATTCAGACGGTAGGTGCCGTAGGCGCCGGCCGCGGCGGCGACGGCACCGCCGAGGAGGCGGCGGCGAGTGATGGAGGGCATCGAGCGAGAGGTTCGCATCCGCCGTAAAAAAAGGTGGCAATGGCGTCGGGCCGCGGCACCGGGACGGAGGGCGAACGGCCGCCAATCGGGTTCCCCCGGCGGCCGGTGTCGTCGCTCGTCGTCGTGGACTGGCGCATCTCGTCGGTACCGCGAGGCTACTCGCACTCGCCACATCCGGAACCTAGAGTCGGTCAGAGCGTCACGTCGGGTTGCTCGGTCGCCTCACGCCCCGCTCGGAAGCTTCGGAGGCCGGCGGCGATAGAGAGCAAGCCGGCGAGCGGGGCGAACGCCAGCCCACCCGCGGTGGCCGTGAGGATGGCGAGGACGCCCGCCGTGCCGGCGAGCGCCCACACCAGCGGGCGCCGACGGGACCAGAGCGCGTAGGCCGCGAGCGCCGACAGCGCGAACAGCAACGCGGCCCAGACGAGCGGCCGCGCCAGCGGGGCGAGCGACGAGAGCGACGGGCCGGAGACGGCGGCCAGCGAGCGGAGACGCTCGAAGGCGACCGGGAGCGGGCCACGGTCACCGAGGAGGGTCAACGCGCCGGCCACGCCGGCGAGGACGGCGAGGGCGTCGACCAGCGGGACGAGTCGTTCGACGGTGGAGGGGGTCGCGGAGGGGAGGGAGGACCGGGCGGACATGGGCGGAGATGGGACAGCGAGCGACAAAAATCCTCGTCACGAGCAGCGGCGGACTCAGAACTCGACCGTCGAGGAGGCCGAGGGGCTGCCGTCGTCGAGCGATCCCGTGTCGACGAAGGTGTAGTCGTCGTCGACGAGGTAGACGCTCCCGTCGTCGACGGCCACGTCGACGGATTCGAGGGTGGCCCCCTCGCAAGGACCGAAGGTGCAGAAACCGGAGTCTGCCTCGAAGTACGCGCCGTGGTTCGCACAGACGAGTTCGTCGGCGCGCATCGGCGCGCCGGAGCCTTTGTCGAGTCGCACGTCGAGCAGGTGTCGGCAGTAGTTCAGCCAGCCGCGGACCTCGCCGTCGGGCGTACGGACGAGTACCGCCTCCCGCCGTTCGTCGTCCGCGTTCCGAACCGTGAAGAGGAAGGTGGTGTCGTCGGGAACCGCCGACAGCGACGTGATCCGTCGATCCGGGTCCATCACGCCGGAGTACCGGGCGCGCGGATATATACCCGTTGTCAGCGACACGTCGACGCCACCCGCTCCGCGAACAGGCGGGAGAGCAGGTCGGTCACGGGGCCGCCACCGACGGCCACGCCGTCGAGACTGACGATGGGGCGAATACCGGCGCTCGGTTCCGCGACGAACGCCTCTTCGGCGGCACGGACGTCGGCGGGCGTACAGGGCACGTCGGCGACCGGAAGCCCCTCGCCGTCGGCGAGTTCGCGGACGACGGATCGGGTCGCCGTTCGCGCCGGACGGTCGCCGAGGGCCGGCAGCCGGATGGCCTCCCCGTCGACGAAGACGGGATCGCTCGCCGTCCCACCGACGACGTGGCCGTCGGCGTCGAGGAGCAACGCCTCGTCGGCCGGGTCGTCGTCCGGGGGCGCCGCGGTCCGGAGTTCGGCCTGTGCGCGGACCGCGTCGAGTCGGGCGTGGGTGAGTGGCGCCGCGGGGACGGACGCCGTCGGCAGCGCTCGGGTCCGGACGGTCTGGAGGCGTACCGGCCCCCGGCCGTCCGGCACCGGTGTGGCCGTCACGACCACCGTCGGATCGGGATCGGTCGGGGGCCGATGCCTGGCGGCGTCGGGAAGGGGGGTCGAACAATCCCCACCGCGCCCCCGGGTGATCGAGAGACGGACCAACGCCTCCGCGAGGTCGTTTACCGCCAGGGTCTCCTCGACCCGCGCCCGGAGGTCGGCGGCGTCGACGCCGGGATCGAACTCCAGAGCCGCGCAGGCGTCGAACAGACGGTCGACGTGTGTCCCCCACGCGAAGGGAGTCCCCCCGTAACAGCGGAGGGTGTCGGTCACCGCGTCGCCGAACGCGACCGCTCGGTCGTCGACGGAAAGCGTCGCGTCGGCAGCGTCGACGAGTTCACCGCCGACGTGGTACTGCATCGCCGATCAACGGTCCTTCGCGCGGTCGATCCAGCGACCCACCCGCTTCTCCGAGAGGTCGATCTGTGGGGCGAGGTCGGCCGCGTCCGCGGCTGCGAGGTCCGCCACGGAGTCGATGCCGACGTTCGACAGGCGCTCGGCGTATGCGGGACCGATCCCTTTGATCACCTCGACCGAGTCGGCGTCCTCGGCAGCGGCCTCGTGTTCGCCGGTCGCCTCGCCCACCGACTCGGCGTTCGCCGTGTCGAGTTCCGTCTCGCCGTTGCCCGCGTCGGGGCCGGCCGCCTCGGCGGGTTCGGCGGCGCCGGCGTCCTCGTCGACGAGCGAATCGGTCGAGGCGGCGGCGTCCGTCCCGGCAGCGGCCGCGTCCTCGGCGGGATCGGTGCCCTTGACGGCCGCCTCGGACTCTGTCTCTGCGTGTTCGCGTTCGACGCTGACGGTCGTCTCACGCCGTTCCTCGTCGGACGACGATCCGTCCAGTCCGATCAACGACAGCAGCGTGTCCAGGATACCCATTGGAGGTAGTTACGGCCGCCCAATATTTAAAAACCTTCGAGGTTGTCAGAGGTGTGACCGGAGGGCGGCGTTCATGGCATCGACCGGGGCGTCGCGGCCGGTCCAGCGTTCGAAGGCGACGACGCCCTGGAACAGGAGCATCCACGCGCCGTCGATGGTCGTCGCTCCCGCGGCGGCGGCCTCCCGGAGCAGGCGGGTCTCGATGGGGGAGTAGACGGCGTCGAGGACGGCCAGATCCCCGTGGAGCAGGCCGGACGGCACGGGCGTCTCGTCGTCCTCCATGCCGACACTCGTGGCGTTGACCAGCAGGTCGGCCGCTGGAATCCGGTCGTCGAGAGTGTCGAGGCCGCCGGCCGTCACCGTGGCCCCGGGACGTTCCCGGCGTACGTCGGCCGCGAGCGATTCCGCGCGCTCGACGGTCCGGTTGGCGACGTGGACGGCCTCACACGCCTCGGCGAGGGTGAAGACGACGGCCCGACCGGCCCCGCCGGCGCCGACGACGACGGCCTCGGCGCCCGAGAGCGCTACGTCGTGGTGCTCGAAGGCGCGACGCACGCCGGCGGCGTCGGTGTTGTACCCGCGGGGAGGCGAGGTGGAGAAATCGACCGTGTTGACCGCACCGATGCGGGCCGCGAGGTCGTCCGGTTCGACCAGGTCGAGGACGTCCTGCTTGAACGGGATGGTGACGTTGAGTCCGTCGATGCCGAGCGCCTCGGCCCCGTCGATGGCGCGAGCGACGGCGTCCGCGTCGGGTTCGAACGTGACGTATCTGGCGTCCATGTCGAGTTCACGGTAGGCCGCCTCGTGCATCGGCGGGGAGAGCGAGTGGCCGACCGGGTTGCCGATCAGTCCGTAGACGTGCATCGTCGTCGCATTCGGATGGGGGGACGAAAAGCCCCCCGCGTCCGCGCCGGCGCGGCCGGCGACGCTTTATCAGTGAGGCGTGTGTACGTCCGGCCGGTATGCCACGAGAATCGAGATTCGAACTGTATCAGGACAAGGCCGACGAGTGGCGGTGGCGACTGGTGGTGGCCAACGGGAACATCATCGCCGACAGCGGCGAGGGATACACGTCGAAGCAGGGCGCGAAGCGGGGGATCGAGAGCGTGAAATCCAGCGCCCCTGAAGCGAAAGTCGTCACTCGGGACGACGGATAGCCCCCATCGCTGGCGTCCGTCGGTCGTCGGTCGGTGCAGGTATCGTACTCTCTGTGCCTACATCGCCCGATTTCGACACCGAGGGCGACTATATCGAACGATACTGTGATTCGGCGCTTCTCGACAAATTCGCCCGTCACGTGGCCTCACACGCGCACTATCGGCGGTACGAGCGACAACTTGTGTTTTATTAGCCGGGCGGGTGGTACCGATAGACACGACTGGGTCAATGATTCAGACACAGACAACCGCCGTGGGACGTATCGTCGCGTCCCCGGGCATCGGAGGCGAACCATGAGGCGGCAGGCCCTCGGCGCGCTCGGTGGGGCGGGCGCGCTCACCCTTCCCTGGGTCGTCGTCTACCTGACCGGGGCGGCACACGGGCTCTCGACGCTTACGACGGTGGCCGTGAGCGGGGTGTCGGTACTCGGCGCGTCGTTCCTGCTCGCGTGGGGCGCCGAGACGGCCGAGAAAGACGTCCCCCGGGCGTTCGCCATCGCCGTCCTCGCGGTGCTGGCGGTCGCTCCGGAGTACGCCGTCGACGCGCTGTACGCGTGGAACGCGGGGCTGTACGCCGGGACGGATCGGGGGATCGAAGCGGGGAACCTCGCCGTCGCGAACATGACCGGCGCGAACCGCATCCTCATCGGTATCGGGTGGGCCGGCGTCGCCCTCTTTACCGTCTTCCGAAGTGGATCGGCGGACGACCCGGCGGTGAAAAATCGGAGGGGCTTCCTCGCCGACGCCGTCACCCTCGACCGCGACATCGGTCTCGAAATCGTCTTCCTCTTTCTGGCCACGCTCTGGGCGTTTCTCGTTCCGTTCAACGGCGGGATCGACATCCTCGACATGGCCGTCCTCGTCGGTATCTACGTGGCGTACATCGCCATCGTCCTCAAGGGCGACGTCGAAGCCGAGGAGGCCCACGTCGGCGTGCCGGCGTATCTCCAGACGTATCCGAAGCCCTACCGCGCGGCGACGGTCATCGGCCTGTTCGCGTACTCCGGGATCATGATCTTTACCGCCGTCGAACCGTTCGCACACGGCCTCGAACAGCTGGGCCAGAACGTCGGTGTCCCGTCGTTCTTCATGATCCAGTGGATCGCTCCGCTGGCCTCCGAATCACCGGAACTTATCGTCGTCGTCTATCTCGTCAACAAGGCGCGGTCGACGGCCGGGTTCAACGCGCTCATCTCCTCGAAGCTCAACCAGTGGACGCTCCTGATCGGGACGCTCGTCCTCGTCTACTCCCTCGCACTGGGACAGTACGGGGCGCTCCCCTTCGACCAGAAGCAGTCGGCCGAAATCTGGCTGACCGCGGCGCAGTCCTTCTTCGCCATCTCGCTTTTGGTCAACTTCGAAATCTCGGTTCGTGAGGCGGTGGTGTTGTTGGTCCTCTTCCTCACACAGGTGTTCTCGGAGTTCCTGCTCATCCGCGGACTCATCGAACTCCCCATCACGGACTATCAGCTTCTGCTGGTGTTCACCGGTATCTACCTCGTCCTCGGGGTGGGGCTGTTCGTGTCCCGCCGGAAGGCGCTGGGGAACATCCTCCGGCAGTCGGCCGGGACCGTGAGCGAAGCGTTTTCCACCGGTGAGGACCGACCGAGGGGGGCCGACTGAGATGTTCGACGAACTCCTGATCGCAGTCGACGGTAGCGACTGTGCGCGCACGGCGGCCAAGTACGGACTGGAACTGGCGGCGACGTACGACGCCGACGTCGAAGTCGTCACCGTCTACGGCGGCGACACGGAGCGGGGACAGGCCATCCTCGACGACATCGCCGACATGGCCGGCGACGTCGGCGTCACTGTCGGGACGGAACTGCTCGCGGGCAAACCGGCCAAGGCGATCACGGCGCGGGCTGGCGAACGCAGCGCCGATCTGATCGTCGTCGGCCGCCGCGGACGGTCCGGTGTGCGGGCGCGACTCCTCGGCACCGTCACGGAACGGGTCCTGCGGCGTAGCCCCGTACCCGTGCTGACGGTCCCGGAAGGCGACGTCGAGAGCGACACCGGGACCGCGTACGGAAACGTTCTCGTGACGACCGACGGCAGCGAACTCGCCGCGGCGGCGGGCCCCTACGGCGCCGATCTGGCGCGTCGATTCGACGCCGCACTCCACGTCCTCAACGTCGTGGACATCCAGGCCGAAGCGGGCGTGTTCGACGCCGGCGGCGTGGATCGCGAGTACATCGAGCGCCTGGAGACGCGCGGCCACCAGGCGGTCGACGAACTGGTCGCGGCGGTCGACGCGTCCGATCTGGACGTGCGACGCGCCGTGGTTCGCGGCGCCGCCCACGACGCCATCGGCGAGTACGTCGACGAGAACGGCGTCGACGTGGTCGTCATGTCCTCCGAGGGACAGTCGAACCTCGCCGGCCAGCAACTGGGCACCGTCGCGGGCCGCGTCCTGCGGACCGTCGACGAACCGGTCTTGGTCGTCACCGAGGACTGATACGGAGTGCTGTGACTGGGTCCCGGCCGCTGCCGACTACAGGGACGGCAACGGCCGGGACTGACCGACGACAGTCCGGATGAGTCGGTCGGCGGGGACCGATCCGGTTTTGAGGGTAGACGGCGTGGTTTCGGCGTGATCGCCATCGTCGTCAGTCGCGCCGACAGCGCCTCCGAACACGTCGGCGAGGCGTTGCTGGACCTCGCCAACTGGACCGAACACCGCGACGAGCGCCGCCCCGACGGCGAGGGCGGCGGCACCTACTACCGCACCGACGGCTTCGAACTGCGCACCTTCGACGAACTCCACATCTACCTGGACCGCCCGGACGCCGCCTTCGACGACCCCGACCTGCTGATCGTCGTCTCCCGCCACTCGGGAGAGACGGGACCCCTCCTGACCGCCCACTTCACGGGGAACTTCGGCGACGCGGAGTACGGCGGCACGGCGGGCCAGTTCGCCCGTGCCTGTCCGAACGCCGCGGCCGAGGCCGTCTCGGCGCTCGCCGAACACGCACCCCCGGAGTACGACGTCGGCACCGAGTGTACCCATCACGGTCCGACCGACGTGGGCGTCCCCTCGATGTTCGTCGAACTCGGTAGCGACGAGGCGCAGTGGGGGGACCCCGCAGGCGCCCGGGCCGTCGCCCGCGCCGTCCTCGACCTGCGCGGGGTCGCTGCGGACAGGGACAAACAGGTCGCGGGCTTCGGCGGCGGCCACTACGCGCCGCGGTTCGGCCGAGTCGTTCGCGAGACGGCGTGGGCCGTCGGGCACGTCGGCGCCGACTGGGGGCTAGAGGCGATGGGCAACCCTGCCACGAACCGGGAGGTCCTCCGGCGAGCGGTCGAGGCGAGCGGGACCGACACCGTCCTCGTCGAAGGCGGTCACCCGGGACTGACGGAGGTTCTCACCGATCTCGGCTACCGCGTCGTCACGGAGACGTGGCTCCGCGAGACGAGCGCCCACCCCGTGCCCGTCGTCGAGGCGGTGGAGGACCGACTGGCCGGCGTGAGCGAGGGCCTGCGGTTCGGCGAGGTGGTGCCGTCGGTGGCGGAGGACGGAGACGCCGGGGACGCCGTCGTCGTCACGGACCTGCCGACGGCCCTCGTCGACGCGGCCCACGGGGTCGACGCGGACGCGGCACGGGGCGCCGTCGCGGCGTCGGCCGTCGCCTTCGAGACGACGGAGGGCGGCACCCGCCCCCGGGGACGGGTCGCCCTGCCTGCCGCCGATCCGGCCGCCGCGGCCGAGACGATGACCGACGCCCTGGCGGCCGTCCTCCGGGAGGCCTACGACGAGGTGATCCGCCGGGACGACCAGGTGGTCGCCCGGACTGAAGCGTTCGATCCGTCGGCCGCCCACGAACTCGGCGTGCCCGAGGGACCGGCGTTCGGCCGTCTCGCGGACGGTCAGGCCGTCGAAATCGACGGCGAGCGGATCGAACCGACCGCGGTGCGAACCGAGCGGGTGGACCGGTTCCCGGTCGTCGAGGCGGCAGAATAGTTGTATATTTGACTATCGTCTGACGCACGCAAGACGCGTTCTGCGCCCCGGTTCGGCGGAGCGTCAGACGCGCGCGTGACAACGGGCGGAAAGATAATGAGGCTGCCTTCGAAACGCATCGGGCATACCATGGACTCCATCGTGGAGGATGCAATCGAGGAAGCCGAGGAGCCGGGGGATGGGGCCGCGGCAGGGGTCGATACCGGCCGGGAACCCGCGACCGACACGTCCGCCGACACCGAGAATCGAACGGGCAAGATGACCGACGAGGAACTCGAGGACGTCCTGGAGGACCTCCAGACCGATATCACCGTCGTCGGCTGTGGGGGGGCCGGCGGCAACACGGTCAACCGCATGGCCGAGGAGGGGATCAAGGGGGCCAACCTCGTCGCGGCCAACACGGACGTACAACACCTCGTCGACGTCGAAGCCGACACGAAGATCCTCATGGGCGAGGAGAAAACCGGGGGGCGCGGTGCGGGGTCGCTCCCGCAGGTCGGCGAGGAAGCCGCTATCGAGAGCCAGCAGGACATCTACGGCGCCATCGAGGGCTCCGACATGGTGTTCGTCACGGCCGGTCTCGGCGGCGGGACGGGAACCGGCTCGGCGCCCGTCGTCGCCGAGGCGGCCCGCGAGTCGGGCGCGCTCACCATCGCCATCGTGACGACACCCTTTACCGCCGAGGGTGAGGTCCGCCGGACCAACGCCGAGGCGGGACTGGAACGTCTGCGCGACGTGGCCGACACCGTCATCGTCGTACCCAACGACCGCCTGCTGGACTCGGTCGGGAAGCTCCCCGTCCGGCAGGCGTTCAAGGTGTCCGACGAGGTGCTGATGCGGTCGGTGAAAGGCATCACCGAACTCATCACCAAACCCGGCCTCGTCAACCTGGACTTCGCCGACGTGAAGACCGTCATGGAGAAAGGCGGCGTCGCCATGATCGGCCTCGGCGAGAGCGATTCGGAGCAGAAGGCCCAAGACTCGGTGCGATCGGCGCTTCGCTCGCCGCTACTCGACGTGGACATCTCCGGGGCCAATTCGGCGCTCGTCAACGTCACCGGCGGCACCGACATGGCCATCGAGGAGGCCGAGGGCGTCGTCGAGGAGATTTACGACCGAATCGACCCCGACGCCCGCATCATCTGGGGTACCTCCATCGACGAGGAACTCGACGGGACGATGCGAACGATGATCGTCGTCACGGGCGTGGAGTCGCCACAGATCTACGGCCGTGGCGACGCCACGGCACCCGAACCGGCGAGCGGCGACGATATCGACTACGTGGAGTAGTCGCGCCGACGGTTCGTTTTCGGGACGCTCACCGCCGTCAGCGACGCGTGGCCGCCGACGGTACCCCGCCGTGCGTGTGGACGTCGTTGGACGCCCTCGCACTCGACGGTCGCCCGGCCCTCCCTGTCCGCTCTCCCCGTTCGAGCGCCGCGCGCCGCTCGCGGTCGGTGACGGGCCGACGGCAGGGACCGTGTTATCAATAGATAGAAAAAGCCCGCTCGTCTAGGGGACCTATGGACGTCAAATACGACCTCGCAAGCTACGTCCGCGTGCTCAAGATGGCGAGTACGCCGTCGTGGAACGAGTTCTCGCAGGTTGCCAAAGTCGCGGGTGCCGGGGTCTTTCTCGTCGGCCTCCTCGGATTCATCATCTTCGCCGCCATGAGCTTCCTCCCCGGGGGCGCGTAGCATGGGGATCTTCGCCGTCAAGACCACGGCCAGCCAGGAGCGTACCGTCGCCGACATGATCGCCAGCCGTGAGGAAGACGAGGTGCACGCGGTGCTGGCACCCGACTCCCTCACGAGCTACGTCATGGTCGAGGCGGACAACAGCGCCGTCCTCGAACGCGTGATGGACGAGATTCCGCACGCCCGCTCCATCGTGCCCGGTAAATCCTCGCTCACCGAAGTGGAACACTTCCTCTCGCCGACGCCGGACGTGGAAGGCATCGCCGAGAGCGACATCGTCGAACTCATCGCCGGCCCGTTCAAGGGCGAGAAAGCTCGCGTCCAGCGGATCGACGAGGGTAAAGACCAGGTGACGGTCGAACTGTACGAGGCCACGGTCCCGATTCCCGTCACGGTGCGTGGCGACCAGATCCGCGTGCTGGACTCCGAAGAACGATAACTGGAGGTCTCACGACTTCTCGCTGTGCCGACACGCGGGCACCCGAATAGCAACCACTAACTGCGGCGTCCGTGGAGATGGTCCCGTGACGACGGCAGGGTCGACCCGGATCGATATGCACGTGAAGGCGCTCGACGAACGCGTCGTGGCGCGGGCCAAGGCCCGTGGCATCGACGTACTCGTCTACGCGCCGCATTTCACACGGTTACCGACCATCCGTGACCGCGCCGCCCGCTTCTCCGACGGCGAGCTGCTCGTCGTGCCCGCACGGGAGGTGTTCACCGGGCCGTGGCACGCCCGCCGCCACGTTTTGGCTATCGGTCTCACCGACCCCGTCCCCGACTTCATCACCTTCGAGGGCGCACTCGATGCGTTCGACCGACAGGACGTCGCCGTCCTCGTCCCCCACCCCGAGATGCTGAACGTCAGTTGTTCCCGAGCGGACGTGGCGGCAGACCCCGACACCTTCGACGCCGTCGAGACGTACAACGCCAAGTGTCTGCCCCAGCAGAACCGTCGGTGCCGGGCCGTCGCCCGGGAGACGGGGCACCCCGGGTTCGGCTCGTCCTACGCCCACCTTCGGAGGACGGTCGGCGAGGCGTGGACCACCTTCGAGACGACTATCTCCTCGACGGACGACCTAGTCGAGGCGCTTCGGTCCGGCGCCCCGCGGCGGGTCGCCCACCGTGGCGGTACCGGCCACCGCCTGCAGGGACTCGCGGAGTTCGCCCACCTCGGCTACGAGAACACGTGGGGGAAACTCGACCGCCTCTTTCTCTCGGGGACGGAACCGACCCACCCGAGCCACATCGCCTACGACGGGCGCTTCGACGACGTAGCCGTCTACTAGATCACGAGGACGGACCGCAACAGCACGGTCGCGAAGGGCAGGGAAAAGAGCGTCAGGTAGACGGTCACGAGCGTGCCGTCCTCGCTCGTCGGCAGGAGGTGCCCGAGGGCGGCCGCGACGACGCGTTCCGCGCGTCCGGGAGAGTGACTCGACGTCGCTCCCTCACTCGGGACGTCCACCGCGCACTCGAGTGCCGACCGGACGGGAGTCGCCGCCGTCCCACGCGACGGTATCGGCCACGCTCACCCTAGGATGACGTTCAGCGCACCCGCCGTGTTGCCGAGCGGCATCACGTAGAGGTGAAAGGAACCCAGCGCGGCGATTTCCAGGCCGGTGATGACCACCGTCACCAGATCCGCGTACTTGCTGCTAGTGGTCACGCCGGACGGCAGGCCCCACTCCTGACTCGTCAGCGGGTAGAAGAGGGCGATCCCTCGACGGCTCCCGACCACGTCGAGGAGGTAGTGGGTGGCGATGCCGATCCAGACGAAGTAGAGGTTGTCGAAGACGAGTGGGAACCCGACGAAGAGTCCGAGGACGAACAGGTTGTGTAGCGTCTTGCGATGCTTACCGAAGGCGGTGTCGACGTCCGGAAAGAGCGCCCCGAGAACGAGGGGGACCGAGAGTTTGGCGATCGTCTCGACGGTGGCGAGTGCGGTCTCCGCCGTGAGCACGGTCGGGGCCGCGAGAACGGCGCCCAAGCCCACGCTCAACAGGGCGGCGTTGAGCACGTGTCCTTTCTTGTTCACGGGGGACGATTCGGCCCCGCCCACACAAGCGTGTCGGCGCGGGGCGGAGCGAAAGAGGGATTTGACGGCCGTCCGGAGAGCGACCATGGATTACGACACGCCACTCTTCTTCCACGTCATGCAGTACGCCGCGGCGGCGGATCGGGACGTGATCGATCTGGTGAGCGGCGGACCGGACTGGGAACCGCCGACCGCCCTCCGCGAGGGCCTGCGGGAGTACGCCGACGCCGAACCCGCGGAGTTCCAGTATCCACCGAGTGACGGCCTGCGCGCCCTGCGCGAGGAAGTCGCCGCCCGACGTGGCGTCGACGTCGACCGCGTCGTCATCACGAACGGCGCCGGCGAGGCGAACTACCTCGCGATGGCGGGCGCCCTCGAACGCGACGCCGGCTCCGAAATCCTGCTCACCGATCCCGTCTACCCCTACTACCCCGGAAAGGCGCGGATGCTGGGCTACGACGCGACGCTCGTTCCCGTCGCGGAGGACGGCGGCCTGGACGTGGCGGCGATGCGTGAGGCGGCGAACGAGGAGACGGCGGCCATCCTGATCAACTCCCCGAACAACCCGACCGGGGCGGTGTACGGCGCCGACACGATGCGCGCGATGGTCGACCTGGCGGACGACCACGACGCCCTGTTGATCTCCGACGAGGTGTACGACCACTACGATTTCTCCGGCCGCTTCGAGAGCGCCCTCTCCTTCGAGAGCGACCACGCAGTCGTCACCAACTCCTACTCGAAGTCGATGGCAGTGACGGGACTGCGGGTGGGCTACGGGATCTTTCCTCACCACCTCGCCGACGCCGCCCGCACGCGACACATGCTCGTGAACGTGACCGGCGCCCGGCCGTCACAGGCCGCCGTTCTCCGGGCGCTCCGAGAGACGGGGCCGGAGTACTACGAGGCCTCGCGGGACCTCCTGCGGGAGCGCATCGACGCTTTCACCGACGCCCTCGACGTCGCCGGCGCGGAGTACGTCGTCCCCGAGGGCGCCTTCTACGTCTTCGCGCGCTTCGAGGGCTTCCCCGGAACGCTTTCGAACGTCGAACGCCTCGTCGACGAGGCGGGTGTGGCCTGCATGCCCGGCGACACGTTCGGGAGCTACGACGAGTGGGTCCGGTTCGCGCTCGTCAGCCCGCGAGCCGAGGAGGCCGCCCGACGGCTGGCCGACTACGACGGTTTCTAGCGGTCGACCTAGCAGACGACGATGTCGGCGCGGTAGTACACCCCTTCGTCGGCGACGACGTCGATGTCGTGCCACGCGTAGTCGAAGTCCTCGGCGCTCCCGTTGCGCGCACGGGTGAACGTCTCGCGTTGCTCGGCGGAGAGGGGCTCGTATGCGACGGCACCGCCGAGTCGACGTCGGCCGGTTCCTCGTCGAGTTCGTAGACGGTCAGCGTGGGAGGACAGCCCGTGTTGGCGGTGGGCGTAGCCGTCGGTGTGGGCGTCGGATCGGACGCCGATCTCGCGCCGAGACAGCCCGAGACGACGGCACAGAGCACCGCGACGGCGAGCGCCGACCGTCGGGTGGGGCGCCCGTGCATCGGTGGCCGTTCCGCCGCCCACCGAGAAGTGTCTTCCCCGTATCGACGGGTACAGGTGTCCGGGTCGTCTGCGCACCGGTATGAGCGAACTCGACGTGGAGCCGGTCGACGAGGTGGACGAACCGGACGAGAGGCACCCCACGCAGGTCGACGTCGAGGCGGCGACCGACCTGCCCGAGAGCATCGACGCGCCGGAGTACGTCCTCTACGGCGGCAAGGGCGGCGTCGGCAAAACGACGATGGCGGCGGCGACGGCCCTCTCCTCGGCCGCCGCGGGGACGGCGACGCTCGTCGTCTCGACCGACCCCGCTCACTCCCTCTCCGACACGCTGGGCACCGAGATTCCCGCGCGGCCGACGCGGATTCGCGAGGACGAGCCACTGTGGGCCGCGGAGATCGATCCCGAGGCAGCGATGGAGGAGGGACTGTTCGGTGAGGGTGGCATCGGGGTGGAGGACGGCGGCGCCCCCCTCGGCGGTCTCGGCGATCTGGGTGAGGCCCTCGGCGAGGACGCGGTCGACCCCCTCATGGGCGGGTCGATGCCAGGCGCGGACGAGGCGGCCGCGATGCGGCAGTTGCTCGAATATCTGGACGACCCCCGGTTCGACCGCGTGGTGATCGACACGGCGCCGACGGGGCACACCCTGAGACTGCTCGAACTCCCCGAAGTGCTCGACTCGATGGTCGGGCGCCTGCTCTCGATGCGTGAGAAGTTCTCGGGGATGATGGAGGGGTTCAAGGGGATGTTCGGCGTCGGCGGCGAAGGCGAGGGGGCGCCGGACCTCGACGAACTCCGGGACCGGATCGAACGCCTCCGGGCCGTCCTGCAGGACCCGTCCCGGACCGACTTCCGAGTGGTGATGGTGCCCGAGGAGATGAGCGTCGTCGAATCCGAACGGCTAGTCCGTCGACTCGACGAGTTCTCGATTCCGGTGAGCACTGTCGTCGTCAACCGCGTCATGGAGGATCTGGCGGACGTGGCCGACGTCGACCCCGAGTGGGTGGTGTCGCCGAACCTCGCGGACTGCGAGTTCTGTCAGCGTCGGTGGGACGTCCAACAGCGGGCGCTCCGCCGGGCGGGCGACCTGTTCCGCGGACACGACGTGAAGCGCGTCCCGCTGTTGGCCGACGAGGTGCGCGGTGAGCGAGCGCTCCGTGTCGTCGCGGCCTGTCTGGCGTAGTCGCGACGGCCGTCGCGGTCACGGCCCGGGAGGGCAAACTCGTCTCGGGTCCCCGACCGTAGATACCGGCGATGACGGATCGTGAACCGGAGCCGAAGAATCCACTCTCGCCGTACTACCCGTCGGAAGTCCCCGGCCTTCCGGGGAACGGTCGCAAGTGGGTCGCAGTGCTGCTGTCCGCGACCTTGCTACTCGGCGCCGCGTACGGCGTTCTCTCGGTACTGCTCTCGGGGTAACCCCGACGACCGTCAGCGCAGTTTGTCCAGCAGCCCGAACGCTCGGTCGCGCAGGCGGTCGGGGACGAACCGACCGAGGACGCTCACCCGGGCGAGCGTACCGACCGGAACCCGACTCGCGGGCTTCGTCGAACTCGCGGCGTTCAGCACCTCCTCGGCGACCCGGTCCGGCGAGACGGCCCCGGGACCGCCGCCGCCGATGGCCTGCGTGTCCTCGAACACGCTGTAGAACGACTCGTAAGCGCCCGAGCGTTCCAGTCCGTCGACCTCCCGTTCCGCGTGGTCGGTGAACGCGGTGTCGACGGGACCGGGTTCGATCAGGACGGCGTCGATGCCGTACTCGTCGACTTCGGCCCGCAGGGCGTCGGTCATGGCTTCGAGGGCGAACTTCGAGCCGCTGTAGACGCCACCCCCGGGGAAGGAGAGACGCCCGGCGACGCTGGAGACGTTGACGACCGTCCCCTCGCGCCGTCGGCGCATGTGGGGGAGGACGGCCCGGGTGAGCCGGTGGGCGCCGTAGACGTTCACGTCGAACTGTCGGTGGACGGCGTCGACCGGGACGTCCTCGATGGGGCCGAACTGGGCGTAGCCGGCGTTGTTGACCAGACAGTCGATCCGATCCCGTTCGTCGAGGATTCGGTCGACGACCCGTTCCACGTCGTCGTCCTCTGTCACGTCGAGTTTCGCGATGGTACAGCCGCGGTCACCAAGCGTCTCGACGTCGGCAGGGTTGCGGGCGGTGGCGTACACCTCCCACCCCTCGTCGAGGAATGCCTCGGCGGTCGCATGACCGATACCGGACGAACAGCCCGTGATGAGGACGGTCTTCGGTTGCACACGCCCCCCGTCGGCCCGGCGGCAGTTAACTCATGTACATCGCGGATACCGAGGGCCGGAGGACGGACGGCGCGTGACGGTCCGCCCGGAACCGGGATACGGGGACGACAGTCCGTATCACTCCCGCTCGACGGCGAACGGGCTCTCCCGCTCGGTCCACTCCCACCCGGGAAGACGAGTCTGGAAGCCGGCGGCGAGTGCGGCGTCCAGGTCGTCCGCGCCCGCGACGCCGTCGGTGTGCGTGGCCACGTCGGCGACGTGAAAGGTCGCCTGCGCGAGGAGGGCGTAGGGCTGCCCACCGGCGACGGTGGCGGCGAGTTCTCGGCCGAGCACCTCGTCGACGACGAACCCCGGGTAGTCACCGGTCACGTCGAGATCACGGAGCAACGCGACGTAGGCCGCGACGTTGACCGCGCGGGCTCCGTCCGCGAAGACGACGGCGACTTCCTCCCGATAGGCCGCCGATGAGACGCGGCCGACGTCGACGCCGAAGCAGTCGCCGAGGCGGTCACGCGTCTCGTTGATCAGCGGGACCACCGTGTCCGCGCGGTCCCGCACCCACTCGCACTCGCGTTCGACGGCCGACGGGGTGAGTTCCATACGCTCCGTCGGGGATCGAGCGTCTTCGACTTTGCGAAGGCTTTTATAATGGCCGGCTGATAGGGTGACCTAAGCGGGTTTTCGCTGCCTCTTCCCGCAGTCGAGCACCTCCCGTACAGCACCGTACCTATGCGATCTCACGGCACGACCGTGGTTCGGAACCGCCGTCAGTCGGCACCGACCGTCCACGCGGACGCGTCGCCGGCAACCGGAGGTCGAACGGGGACGGCCGTACGGAGGGCTCTCACCCGGCACATATGAGCTCCGTAGACAAGCAACTCGAGGACCTGAAAGCAGAGATCGAAGACGAACTACCCCCCGGCATCTCCGTATCCGACGTCAAGTACGAGGGCCCGGAACTCGTCGTGTACACGCGCGACCCGAAGGAGTTCGCCAGCAACGGCGACCTCATTCGGAAACTGGCGAGCAAACTCCGCAAGCGCATCACGGTGCGACCCGACCCCGACGTGTTGATGGATGCCCACGAGGCGCGCGAGCGGATTCGGAGCGTGATCCCCGAGGACGCGGGCGTGACCGACCTCGACTTCCACGTCGACACCGGCGAAGTCGTCATCGAGGCCGAGAAACCCGGGATGGTCATCGGGCGACACGGGTCGACGCTCCGGGAGATCACGAAGGAAATCGGCTGGACGCCCGAGGTGGTTCGCACGCCGCCCATCGAGTCCTCGACGGTTTCGAACGTCCGGAACTTCCTCAAACAGGAACGCGAGGAGCGACGTGACATTCTCGAACGGGTCGGCCGGCAGATCCACCGCGAGGAGATGGCCGACGAGCAGTGGGTTCGCATCACCACCCTCGGCTGCTGCCGAGAGGTCGGTCGCGCGAGTTTCATCCTCTCGACGGCCGAGACGCGCGTACTCGTCGACTGCGGTGACAAGCCAGGCGCCGAGGGCGAGGTGCCCTACCTGCAGGTGCCCGAGGCCGCGCCGCTCAACTCCATCGACGCCGTCGTCCTCACACACGCACACCTCGACCACTCCGCGCTCATTCCCCTCCTGTTCAAGTACGGCTACGACGGCCCCATCTACTGTACCGAACCCACGCGCGATCTGATGGGTCTACTCAGCCTCGACTACCTCGACGTGGCCACCAAGGAGGGGCGGACCCCGCCCTACGAGAGCGAGATGGTCCGCGAGGCGATCAAACACACCGTCCCCTTGGAGTACGGGGACGTGACGGACATCGCGCCGGACGTGAAACTCACGTTCCACAACGCGGGCCACATCCTCGGCTCCGCCGTCTCTCACTTCCACATCGGCGACGGCCTCTACAACGTCGCGTTCTCGGGCGACATCCACTACGAGGACACGCGTCTGTTCAACGGCGCCGTCAACGACTTCCCGCGGGTCGAGACACTCGTCCTCGAATCCACCTACGGCGGTCGCAACGACTACCAGACCGACCAGGAGGACTCCGAGCGTAATCTGCTGGATATCATCAGCGAGACCCACGAACAGGGCGGCAAGGTGGTCATCCCGGCCTTCGCCGTCGGGCGCTCCCAGGAGATCATGCTGGTCCTCGAGGAGGCGATGCGGACCGGGAAGATCCCACGGATGCCCGTCCACCTCGACGGCATGATCTGGGAGGCGACGGCCATCCACACCACCTACCCCGAGTATCTTCGCGACGACCTTCGGGACCGCATCTTCCACGAGGACGAGAACCCCTTCCTCGCCGAGGAGTTCAACCACATCGACGCCGGGGAGGACGAACGTCAGGAGGTCACCGACGGCGATCCGGCGATCATCCTCTCTACCTCCGGGATGGTCACGGGCGGGCCGATCATGTCATGGCTCCGTCACCTTGGCCCCGACCCGGACTCGACGCTGGTCTTCGTCGGCTACCAGGCCCAGGGGACCCTCGGCCGACGCATCCAGAACGGCTGGGACGAGATTCCGATGAACGACCGCGAACGCGGCGGCCGCGGCAACACCCTCTCCTTGAATATGAACGTTGAGACGGTGGACGGGTTCTCCGGCCACGCCGACCGGCAGGGACTCGAAAACTTCGTGAAGACGATGAACCCCCGTCCGGAGAAAGTACTCTGTGTCCACGGCGACGAACGCTCCGTGCAGGACCTCTCTTCTGCCCTCTATCACGACTACAACATGCGGACGTTCGCGCCGAAGAATCTGGAGACGTTCCGGTTCAAGTAGCGTCGGCCGGGTCGAGTACCCCTCCCGTCTCCGGCGTGACCCCGACTCGATCACACAGGTCCGCGAGCGGACACGCTTCGGATCCGTCGAGACACGCCGGTTTGCGCGCGTTGCAGTACTCCCGCCCGAACTGGATCATCGCGGTGTGGCCGAAGCCGCACTTCTCCGTCGGCACCGACGCCTCCAGTGCCTCGCGCACTCCCTCGTGATCCGCGTCCGGCGGCGCCACCCCCATCCGCCGGGCGATGCGGTGGACGTGCGTGTCGACGGGAAAGACGCCGCCGCGGCCGCCGGAGAACAACAGGACACAGTCGGCCGTCTTCGGGCCGACACCGCGCATGTCGAGGAGGCGGTCCCGAACCTTGGCGGGGTCGCTCTCGCGGACGAAGGCGTCGAACGCCCCGGCGCCGCCGAAGTCGGCGAGGAGTTCCTCCGCGCACTCGACGATGACGCGTGATTTCTGGTTGTAGAGGCCCGCGGACGCGATGGTGTCGGCGAGCGTCTCGCGGTCGGCGGCCGAAAGCGTCGCCACGAGGTCACCGCCGTCGTCGTAGCGATCCATCAGGGCGTCGAAGGCGGGTTGGCTGGCGGTGTCGCTGGTGTTCTGGCTCAGAATCGTGCGGACGAGACAGGGGAACGCCTGCCGACCCCCGTAGGCCTTCCGCCAGTAGATGTCGCCCAGGGCGTCGACGACGGCCTCCGCGCGTGTTTCGGGGTCGCCAGTAGCGAACTGGGCGACGTTGCCACCCCCGTCGGCGCCGCCGCTGATGTTCTCCGCGGGTTCGTCGGACATGGGGACAGCTGGGGCCGAACGGAAAAAAGCGCGGCGTCACTCGACGGCGAGTGTCAGGGTGAGGGCGGCGCCGTCGGCGAGGGCGGCGACCATCTCGCGGTCGAGGTCGGTCGCAGCGGCGTCGGCGCCGACGGCGACGGTCCGGTCGTCGACGTAGGTGCTCGTCCGGACGACTGCGCTCCGCTCGCTGTCGAAGGTGAGGTCGGGGTGGCCCCGGGCGTGGACGTCGTGGGACCGACCGTCGACGTCGAGGGTCAGCGTGATGGTCGCTGCGGGGTCTCGGCAGGCGTCGACGAAGGCGTCGTCGAAGTCGGCGGGCGCGCGGTCGGCCTCCACGCCGACGATGCAGTCGCCGGCCGGCGTCAACCAGTCGTCGGTCGTCACCTCGAACGTGCTCTCGTGTGCCGCAGCGACGTGTTCGTGCCCGCGTGCGTGAACGACCTCTTCCATGGCGGGTCGTCGCCGGCGGGCGGCCAAAGGGGTGCCGATCCGGGCGCGCTACCCGCGGACGACGGTGACCGTCACCGCACCGCAGGCACACTCGTAGGCCCGACGCTCGCCCGCCTCCGTTCGCATCGCCAGCATGAGGGCGTCGTCGTCGAGGGAGCGATCACACCCGGGCGCCTCGCACGTACTCGTGAGATTCTCGAGCATACCTACGGTTAGTCGACCCACCGACATGAACCCGTGCCGTCCCCGGAGTGAAACTGAAACTGGAGCCGTCACGCTCGCGGGCGTTTATATACTCTGCCGGAGGCGTTGTGAACTGTTCACACGGCCGAAATACCGTGCTTTGGTACCGCTTCGCAGCCGTTCGGTCACCGAAGTATTTATGTATATGTCGGCTGTATTTGCAGTTACCAACGCGCCTCCGGCGCGTGGCGGCATCGCACGCAGAATGATCGGGAATTCTTATCCACGGTTGGTTGCGGGACGAAGAGCCGCCAGTCCGCCCGGAGCGGTGGTATCGAGGTTTCAACAATGGTAACAACAGAAGAAGTACTCGACGAATTCGACGTCTCGGCGCTCAAAGACGAGAACAACGTCGAACTCACCGACGAACAGCTAGAAAACGACTCGAAGGGACAGCTCATCAAACTCGCCGGCCAGCTCCGCGACCGACGCAACGACCTCAACCAGATGGCGTCGGAGCGAGCCTCCAAACGTGACGACCTGAACGCGAAGACGCGCGAGAAGGTCGACGAGGCCCAGGAACACCGCGAGAAGCGAGACGAGCTGAACGAGAAGGTCCAGGAACACAAGGAGAGCCGGAACGAGCTCAACGCGGAGGCCAACGAGCTCTTCGACGAGGTCGAGGAGATGAAACAGGACCTCGAACTCGGCGACGGCAAGGACCTGGAAGAGCTGGAAGAGGAGATCGAACAGCTCGAGTTCCGACAGCAGACCGAAGTCCTGAGCGCCGAGGACGAACGCGAACTCATCGAGAAGATCGAGGACAAGCGCGAGGAGTACCAGCAGCGCAAGGAGAAACTCGACGACGCCAGCGAACTCGAAGAACTCGTCGAGGAGGCCGAAGAGGTCCGCTCCGAGGCATCCCAGCACCACCAGAAGGTGACCGAACTGGCCGACAAGGCCCAGGAACACCACAACCAGATGATCGAGGCCTATCGCGAAGCCGACGAGATCCGCGACAAGGCCGACGAGATGCACGAACTCTTCGTCGAGGCCCAGGAAGCGGCCGACCGTCACCACGAGGACTTCGTCCGCGTCCAGAAGCGTCTGCGCGAACTCGACAAGGAAGAGGAGCAGGAGCAGCAGGACGAACGCGAAGCCGAGCGCGAGGCCGCCAAGGAAGAGGCCGAGGAGATCTACCAGAAGTTCAAGGAAGGCGAGACCCTCGACACCGAGGACCTCATGAAGCTGCAGAAGACCGGCCTCCTGTAGTTCGGTTTCGTCGACGCACGGGTTTTTATGCCGATCCGTCCCCCAGCACCGCGTATGGTGAACGAGTGTGACTGAGGGCGACGACCTCGGCCGTTCCGCAGTGGTGATCGCCGGCGGTCTCGCCACAGCGGTGTTCGGCTTTCTGGTCTTCGTGGTCCTCCCCGGATCGCTCGCCGAACTCCTCGGCGTCCTGGTGACCGTCGGCGTCGTCATCCTCGGCGCACGGGCCGCCGGTGATCTGGCAGACTCGATCTTTCCGGACTACAACGCCGCGGAGGTGGCCGTCGAGGGGCCGATCACCCGCGACGGGGGGACGCCAGGCCCGATTCCGGGCGGTGCCCTCGGTACCACGGCCGACGAGGTGGTCGAACAGATCGAGCGTGCGGACGAGGACGACGCCGCCGAGGCACTCCTGGTGAAACTCGACACGCCGGGCGGCGAGGTAGTACCGAGCGACGACATCCGGAAGGCGGCAGCCGACTTCGACGGCCCGACGGTGGCCTACGCCACCGACGTCTGTGCCAGCGGCGGCTACTGGATCGCGAGCGGGTGTGACGAACTCTGGGCACGCCGCGCGAGCATCGTCGGCAGTATCGGCGTCATCGGCTCCCGCGTGAACGTCTCGGAACTGGCCGACGAACTGGGCGTCTCCTACGAGCGCTTCGCGGCGGGCAAGTACAAGGACGCCGGCATGCCCCTGAAGGAACTCTCGGCGGACGAACGCGAGTACCTGCAGGGGATCATCGACGGGTTCTACGAGGACTTCGTCGAGCGCGTGGCCGAGGGCCGGGAGATGGACCCCGAGACGGTCCGCTCCACCGAGGCCCGGATCTACCTCGGCGAGGACGCCCACGAACTGGGACTGGTCGACGACCTGGGCGACCGCTCGGCCGTCGAGGATCGCGTGGCCGACCTGCTCGATGCGGAGGTGTCGGTTCGCGAGTTCGCACCCGAGAAGGGACTGGCCGCACGCCTCCGGGGCGGGGCAACGGCGATGGCCTACGCCTTCGGCGCCGGAGTGGCCGGCGTCGTGGCCGACGACGACCGGGGCTTCCGGCTTCGATTCTGACCGCCTCGGCGGGGGATATTTATCCCCGTAGATAGTTCTCCTCACCGTGCCAACGCTCGTCCTGTGTGTCGACCGCGCCGACGACATCGGGCGGACGGTCGGCGTGTCGATGCCCGTCGACGGGTGGGACGCGGTGGGTTCGCTGGTGACGGAGGTCGGTCTCGCCGATCCGGAGGATTCGACCGTGAACTGCCTGCTTGAAGCGTTGCGGGTCACCCGCGACCTGCGGAGCGAGGAGGAGGAAGCCATCGTCGCCGTCGTCTCCGGGGCCGGGGATTCGGCCGTCGCGGCCGACCGGTCGGTCGCCGCACAGATCGACGACCTGCTGGAGCGATACGATCCCGAGTCGGCGATCATCGTCACCGACAGCGCCGACGACGAGCGCCTGATCCCCATCGTCGAGAGCCGCCTCCCCGTCGACTCAGTCGACCGCGTCGTCGTCCGTCAGGCCCGAGATATCGAGTCGACGTACTACCTCCTCAAGCAGTTCCTCGCCGACGAGGAACTCCGGTCGACGGTGCTGGTTCCGCTGGGAATCGGTCTCCTCCTCCTCCCGGTGTTGCTCGTGCGGTTCTCGCTTCCCGTGGCGCTCGCTGGGCTCGCGTCGTTGCTCGGGGCCGCCATCCTCTACAAGGGACTGGCCATCGACACCCACCTCGCGCGCTTGCCGGACCGGATTCAGGACGCCCTCTACTCCGGCCAGGTATCGGTCGTGACGTACGCCGTCGCCGGCGGCCTCGCCCTCGTCGGGGCCTTCCTCGGGGCGCTGGCCGTCTCGCCGACGACCGAGGGAATCCTCGTCCCAGTCATGCAGTTTTCCTACAGCAGCATCCCGTGGCTGGCGCTGGCTGCGCTGACCGCGAGCGCCGGCCGTCTGCTCGACGAACTCATCGACTCGGATCGGATTCCCCGACCGTATCTCAACCTGCCGTTCGGTGTCGTCGCCCTCGGCCTCGTCGTTCGCGGGTTCGCGGGCTACTTCCTCGAACGCGAGGGCGTCCTCGCCAACCTGCGGCTGGTCGGCGTGACGGTGCCGGCCACCGAACGCCTCGCGCTCTTCGTCGTCACGGCCATCGTCGTCTCGCTGGTCGGCGTCCGCGTCGCCGCGAACGTCGCCGATCACCCGGACGAAGAGACCGATGCCGACCCGGACGCGGCCGAGCGCTCGTAACTACCAGGGAGCGAAGTCGGGGTCGATCATCCGCTCGCGCCGGTCGATGTCGTCGATTTTCGCCACGTCCTCGGCGTCGAGTTCGAGCGTCCGCGACGCCCAGTTGTCGCGGACGTGGTCCTCGCCGGTCGCCTTCGGAATGGCGGCCACACCCTTCTCCCGGAGCCACGCGAGCGACACCTGCGCCTCGCTCACGCCGTGTTTCGACGCCACCGCCCGAATCTCGGGCACGTCGAACACTTCGCCGCGGGCGAGCGGCGAGTACGCCACCACCTCGACGTCGTGGTCGGCACAGTGTGCCCGGAGGTCCGCCTGTGGGAGGAGCGGGTGGCACTCGATCTGATTGGCGAAGATGGGGGCGTCGGTCGTCTCGACGGCTTCGGTCACCTGCTCCGGTTCGAAGTTACTGATGCCGATTCGGTCGATCAGGCCGTCGTCGTACAGGTCGTCGAAGGCGCCGAGCGTCGCCTCGGGGTCGTACTCGCCCGCCGGCCAGTGGACGTAGAGCAGGTCGACGGCGTCGACGCCGAGTTTCTCGAGGCTCTCCTCGGTCGAGGACCGCACGTCCCCTGGCGCGAGATTGTCGATCCACACCTTCGTCGCCAGAAAGAGGTCCGCTCGGTCGAGGTCCGCTCGCGCGATGCCCTCGCCGACGTGTTCCTCGTTGTCGTAGGCCTGTGCGGTGTCGACGTGGCGATAGCCAAGGTCGAGCGCCGTCGCCACCGCGTTCGCACAGTCTTCGGGGGCCGTGTTTTGCCACGTCCCGAGACCGAGGACCGGCATACCGTTCGTGCGTTGCACGTCGCTGGTGGATCGTGTCACGTCCGGATCGAGGAGTGAGACGCCGAAAGGAGTTGTGGAAGAGCCGGTTCGTGCCGGTAATCAGCCCGAAAGACGCGCTTTCGCGAACTTGCCCAGCAGGGGGATGTCGCCGAGGTGGAGGAGTTTCAGCATCGCGCGGACGTTGCCCGCGTTGGCCTTCGCCAGCATGTCGCTGTCGGCGTCCTGGAGGTCCGCCATCAGCGTGTCGTACCGGTCGTTGGGCGCGAGATAGAGGAGTTCGGTCATCAACAGACGCTCCTGCATCCGGGGGGCGACCTCGCTGTGCCAGAGTTTGCTGTACACGGACATGGCCTCGGCGGAGGTGTCGGGGTCGGCCTCGGTGAAACAGCGGTCGGCGGTGATGGCGGCCATACGCCCCGACTTCATCCCCTTGTGGATACCCTCACCCCACAGCGGGTCGATTGTCGGCACGGTGTCGCCGATGGCCATGAACCCGTCCGTACAGAGCCGCCCGGGCATCTGGATGTGAGCCGAGCCACGGTGTTGCTGTTTGTCCGAGATGCGCTCGGCGTCGGCGAATCGCGGGTCGCTCTCGAGCCAGTGGTGCAGGTAGTCGTCGATGCTCGCCCCGTCGCGGCCATATCGCTCGTGGCTCCCGTTTTGGATGTAACAGAGCCCGACCTTCGCGGTATCGCCGCCGGTGTGGAAGATCCATGAGTAGCCGCCGGGGGCGTACTCGTGGTCGAGGCGGAGCATCATCGCGTCGGTGAGGTCGGCGTAGTCGGGGTGGTCGACGTCGACGCCCGCCAGTTCCCACTCGATACCGATTGCCTGGTGTTCGCGTTGCAGGTCGGTCACGCCGAGTTCCTTCGCGAGCGGCGCCGCGGGACCCGTCGCGTCGACGACGATGTCGGCGTAGGCCTCCTCGCCGCCCGAGTACTGGACGCCGTCGATCTCGTCGTCCTCCATGATCGGGGCGTTCACACGTGCGTCGAAGCGGTAGGTCGCGCCCTCCTCACGGCCCTCCCGAACGAGCCAGCGTTTGAACGCGGCGAACTCCAGAACGGCACCGGGCTGGTGCTGGACGTAGTGGTGGTTGGGCGACTCGAGGATCACGTCGTCGGTGTAGTTCATCACCACCTCGTCCGGCACCCCGAACGAGGCCATCATGGAGGGGAAGGTGCCGGCGGTGGATTTGTTGCTCTGGCGGGGGAATCCGTCCTCGGCCTCGGCTTCGAGGACGAAGACGTCGTAGTCCCGCTGAGCGAGGTCGCGGGCACACTGGGCCCCGGCAGGCCCGGCGCCGGCGACGATCACGTCGAAACGGTCGGACATATATGTCGATACTACGAGAGCGTAATCAGTCTTGCTGAACCGAGACGGGGACGCGCTCCGGACCCGACGAACTGGACCGCTCGCCGAGACGACGCTACCCCGCTGTGCCCCGAATCGAGTCCGTCGAGCGTTGCACCGACCACCGCGCGGGCGCCGACCGTCCGGCGCGCTGTCCCCTCGCCTTCCTCGTCGCCAGACCTCTCATCGGCGATACACTTACGCCGTCGGGGCCGGTAGGGAAATCCGATGGCCCAAGTCCGTCGTGTCGTCCTCGACGTGTTGAAACCCCACCAGCCGACGACGGTCGAAGTGGCCCGGACGCTCTCCGACCTCGCCGGGATCGAGTCCGTCAACGCGTTGCTGGTGGAGACCGACGCCGAGGTACAGAACCTGAAGCTCACGGTGGAGGGACCCGCAATCGAGTACGAGCGCCTCGAAGCCGAAATCGAGCGCCTCGGCGGGACGATCCATTCGATCGACGGCGTCGTCTGTGGGGAGTACCTGATCGAGGACGCGCCGACACCCCAGGATTGACGTGCGCGACCGAGTCCGCTCCCTCCGGGCGGCGCTCGCCCACGACGAGGTCCGGTCGATCTCTCGACGCTACTTCATCTCCAACGGCTTCGACGGCACTCTCACCAGCATCGGCGTCACGATGGGGGCCTACCTCTCGGGGATCGCCGACGGACTGACCGTCGTCGCCATCGGCCTCGGGGCCGCCGTCGGTCTCTGTACGTCGGGCGTCTGGAGCGTCTGGGAAATCGAACGTGCCGAGCGCCGGGCGCAGGTGGCCAACATCGAGCGCGCGATGCTCACCGACCTCGCCGACACGCAAGTGACCGGACGAATGCGAGACGCCCGGACGATCAGCGCCGTGACCAGCGGACTGGGACCGCTCGTCGGTATTCTCCTCCCGCTACTCCCCTACCTGCTCGAAGGGTCGACCCTGACGATGTTCGAGAGCACCGTCGTCGCCGTCGGCACCGGGGTCGGGACCCTCTTCGTCTTCGGCGCGTACATGGGGACCGTCGCGGGCCTGAATCCCTACGTCGCCGGCGTGCGGATGGGACTGGCTGGTTTCGTCGTGGCCGGCCTCAACCTCGTGTTGCCGGGATGAGGGGGTCGGACTTTTGTCGGTGGCGGGCGCGTCGGCATTCGATGCACATCCGGATCGACGCGCCGGAGGGATCGCGGTGACGACACGTCGGGAGGGCGGTATCCTCGCGGGTGCCCTGGTCGTGGCGACAGGCGTCGGGATCGTAACTCAACCGGTCGCCGCCCTCTCGTCCGCGGCCGGCTACGCCCTCGGCGTCACGGCCTTCGCGGCCATCCTCTGGCTCACGGGCGCGATACCGCTCTCGCTGACTGCGCTCGCCATCCCCGTTCTCCTCGTCGTCTTCGGTGTCGTCCCCGACTTCGGTGCCGCGGTCACCGGTTTCGCCGACCCGGTCGTGTTCCTCCTCTTCGCCGGCTTCGCCCTCGCCGAGGCGCTCCAGTACCACGGCATCGACCGCCGGGTGGCCTACCACGTCCTCCTGTCCGTCGGCACCTCGCCCCGCCGACTCGTTCTCGCGGTGATGGTCGCCACCGCCGTCCTGTCGATGATCATCTCGAACACCGCGACGACGGCGATGATGGTTCCTATCGCCGTCGGCCTCGCGGGGGAGGTGACGGAAGTGCGGGCTGTCGACGCGGAGCCGGCGGCCGGAGACGACGACCGGCGTGGGGCCACCGCAGCGCCGAACTTCCAGCTTGCCATGCTACTCGGCGTCGCCTACGCCGCCAGCCTCGGTGGCGTCGGCACCCTCGTGGGGACGCCGCCCAACGCCATCGTCGTCGGTCAGTTACAGGAGCTCACCGGGTACGGGATCACCTTCCTCGACTGGCTGGTCGTCGGCCTTCCGATGGTCGTCCTCACCCTCCCCGTCGCGTGGTGGCTCCTCACGTTCGTCGTCTATCCGCCGCAGGTCGACGACGTGAGCGCGGCCCGAGCGCGCGCCGACCGGGGCCTCCGCGAGTCGGGGGCGCTCGGGCCGCGGGCGCGGCGGACGCTCGTCATCTTCGGACTCACCGCCCTCGGATGGCTGGCCGGCGGCCTCGGCTTTCTCGTCCGGCCGTACCTCCCGCCGGCCGTCTACGTCACTCTCTTCGGCGGCGCTAGCCCCTCCGTCTTCGGGACGGCCGGCCACCAGGGAGCGCTCTACTACGTCACCGTCGGCCTCGTCGGCGTCGTCGCCCTCGTCGTCACGGACGCCGTGGAGTGGGACAGCCTCCTCGACGTCGACTGGGGCACCCTGCTCCTCCTCGGCGGCGGCATCTCGCTGGCCGACGCCCTCGTCCGGACGGGCGCGACGGAGTGGCTGGCGACGGCGGTCCTCGGCGGCCTGGGGACGGTCCCGCTCGTCGCCCTGATTCTCGTGGTCGTCACGCTGGTCGTCGTCGTCGGTGAACTCGCGTCGAACACGGCGATGGCGGCCATCATCGCGCCGTTGCTCGTCGGCATCGGCCCGGCTTACGCGACGACGCTCGGTACCGAGCCGTCGACTGCGGCGGCCTTCCTCGCCATCGTCGGCGCCGTGGCGGCGAGTTACGGGTTCGCCCTGCCGGTGGCGACGCCGCCCAACGCAATCGCGTTCGGCGCTGGCTACATGCGAAGAGAGGACATGCTCCGGGCAGGGCTCCCCCTCGACGCCGTCGTCATCCTCCTCGCGACGGGCGTACTCACCCTGGCGATTCGGTTCGTGTGGCCCGTGGTGCTCGGGTGAGCGACGACGGCCGCAGTCGGCGGGACGGCGGGTCGTCGAGGGGTGTCGGAGGCAAGACGACGCCTCTCGCTTCTTGCGCGGACGCCGACGCGGCGGCGAATCCCGGCACCGGCGCGTCAGTAGAGCGTCAGTAGAACTCGCGGACCAGATCCATCGCGTCCTCGGGCGCGCCGTCTTGGATCTCCGACATGTCCGTGTCGACGCCGTGGCTCCGCTCGTAGGGTACGGAGTCCTCGTTGCGGTAGAGGACACCCTGATACTCCTTTCCGGGGTCGAGGATGCGCGAGCGGGCGTCCTCGTAGCTCGTCGGATCGTGGTCCGTCTCGCCCAGGTCGACGATGTGGTCCCGGAAGTAGTCGTAGGTGTCCACGTCGTTGAACGTCACGCAGGGACTGAACACGTTGACGAAGCCGAAGCCGTCGTGTTCGACGGCCTGCTTGACGATTTCGGCGTGGCGCTGGGCGTCCGTCGAGAACGACTGTGCGATGAAGGTGCCGCTGGCGGCCAGCGCGAGGGCGAGCGGGTTCACCGGCGGTTGCTGTGGGCCTTCGGGCGTCGTCGACGTCTCGAAGTCCTCTCGGCTGGTCGGGGAAGCCTGTCCCTTGGTCAGCCCGTAGATACGATTGTCCATGACGACGTAGGTCATGTCGACGTTGCGGCGGACGGCGTGGATGAAGTGGCCCGCGCCGATGGAGTAGCCGTCGCCGTCGCCGCCCGCGACCATCACTTCGATGTCGGGGTTGGCGATTTTGGCGCCGGCGCCGACCGGAAGCGCGCGGCCGTGGACCCCGTGGATGGCGTAGGAGCGCATGTACGTCCCGATTTTGCCGGAACAACCGATCCCGGCGACGATGAACGTCTCGTCGGGACTGTTGCCCGTCTCGGCGAGGGCTTTCATCATGCCGTTCATCGTCCCGAAGTCGCCGCATCCGGGACACCAGGTCGGCTGTGCGTCGGATTTGAAGTCAGTGAATCGAACGTTGGAACTCATGCGGTTGCCTCCTCGGTTCCCTCGTCGGTCCGGAGAACCGCTGCGATCCGGTCGGCGAGTTCGTCCGCCTTGAAGCGAACGCCATCGTACTTGTTGATACGGGTGACCCGCGTCAGCGTGTCGTGTTCGATCAGGTCCGCGAACTGGCCCGTCGCGTTACACTCGACGACGATGGTCTCCTCGGCCGCCTCGACGGCGTCGGTCAGGTCGGGACGGGGGAAGATGTACGGCACCGAGAGATAGCGGGCGTCGATACCGTCCTCGTCGAGGAAGGTCTTCGCCTCGATTAGCGCCCCCTCGTTCGACCCCCAGGAGACGACGAGCGTCTCGGCGTCCGGATTCCCGAACTCGCGCGGTTCGAAGGGTTCGCGTTCGCGCGCCGTCTCGACTTTCCGCGCTCGCTTGTCGACCTGCTGGACGCGCATGTCGGTGTCCTCGGTCCGGCGGCCGAGTTCGTCGTGTTCGAGGCCGGTGGACATGTGGACTCCCCCTTCGGTTCCGGGGAACGCGCGGGGGCTGATCCCGTCGTCGGTGAGGGCGTGGGGTTTGAACTGTCCGGATTCGTTCTGCCACTCGCCGACCGTCTCCTCGTCGACGACCTTGCCGCGGTCGATTTCGACCGCGTCCATATCGAACTCCTCGGGTGGGTAGGTCTGTTCGGTGACCGCGAGCGAGAGGTCGGCGGTGAGATACACCGGCAACTGGTACTTCTCGGCGAGGTTGAACGCCTCGACGGTCTTGTGGAAACACTCGGCGATAGTCGTCGGCGCGAGGACGAACCGCGGCACTTCGCCGTGGCCGCCGTAGAGCATGGCGTTCAGGTCGCCCTGTTCCTGTTTGGTGGGCATCCCCGTCGACGGTCCCGAGCGCATCACGTTACAGATGACCAGCGGCGTCTCGCTGGTGGCGACCAGACCGAACGTCTCGGTCATGAGGTCGATGCCGGGTCCGGATGTAGCCGTCATCGATCGGGCGCCCGCGCGGGCGGCGCCGAGCGCCATGTTGATCGCCGAGAGTTCGTCCTCGGCCTGAACGACGTGGCCGCCGTACTGTTCGATCCGGCCCGTGAGGTACTCCATCACGTCGGTCGCCGGCGTGATGGGGTAGCCGGCGTAGAACCGACAGCCCCCGGCGATCGCACCCATGCCGATGGCCTCGTCGCCGTTCAGGAGGACGTAGTTCTCGTCGGTACACTCCAGGTCGAAGCCGAACTCCTCGTCGTAGTTCTCGCGGACGAACTCCTGCCCGTTCCGGGCGGCGGTCATGTTGTTCTCGATGATCGCCTGGCCCTTGTCACCGAAGCGTTTCTCGAGTGCGCTGTCCAGGTTCTCGATGGGGAACTTGCTCACCGCACACGCAGCCCCGAGGGCGACGACGTTGCGCATGATGGCGCCACCGGCGTCCTCGGCGAGGCTCTTCAGCGGCACGTCGAGACCGATCATCTCGTCGGGGATTTCGACGTCCTGCATCGTCGTCCGGTCCCCGTCGTAGATGATGACGCTCCCCTCGTGGAGTTCGTCGAGGTTCTCGTCGATGGTCCGCTGGGTGAGTGCGATGAGTACGTCCAGACGGTCGACGACGCTCTGAACCTGGTCTACCGACGTGCGGACCTTGTACGCCGTGTACCCGCCGCGAATACGCGACGCGAAGTCCTTGGAGGTGAACACGTGCCGACCGGCCCTCGAGAGCGCCTGGGCGAAGATTTTCCCGGTGGAGTCGATGCCGTCGCCGGCTTCGCCACCGATCGCCCAGTTGAAGTCCGCAGGCATACTGTGGTGGACCTATCCGCCGGATCGCTCAAAAGCCTTCTGAATGGTTCGGGTTCCCGCAAAAACGGACGCGACACCGACACACGAACGCTGGACTCGTCGGCGACGGCGGCCGCCGTCTGGAGGGGAACGAGGGCATCCCGACGAGAGTCGGAACGCGATGGCGTAAGTTTATCACGAATGATTGGAAAGTCTACCGTGACATATGTCCGACGACGACATAGAACTGGAGGCGCGCCTCGAAGAGCAGGCGACGTTCGATCCCTCCGCTGCGTTCGTCGAACAGGCGAACGTCTCGGACCCAGGTATCTACGAGGAGTTCGAAGAGAACTGGCCGGAGTGCTGGCAGGGGGCAGCCGAACTTCTCGACTGGGACGAACCGTACGAGCAGGTGCTCGACGACTCGAACCCGCCGTTCTACGAGTGGTTCACCGACGGCAAGCTGAACGCCTCTGCGAACTGCCTCGACCGACACCTGGACGAACGGGGCGACGAACCCGCCATCGAGTGGGTGGGCGAACCGGTCGACGAGGGGAACCGGACGTTCACCTACGAGGAACTCCACCGCGAGGTCAACGAGTTCGCCTCGGCGCTCCGCGAACTCGGCGTCGGCGAGGACGACGTCGTGACGATGTACATGCCGATGATCCCCGAACTGCCCATCGCCATGCTCGCGTGTGCACGCATCGGTGCGCCACACAGTGTGGTGTTCGCGGGCTTCTCGGCGGACGCGCTGGCGACGCGGATGAACGCCGCCGACTCGGAGTATCTGATCACGTGTGACGGCTACTACCGCCGCGGCGACCCGCTCGATCACCTCGCCAAGGCCAACGAGGGCCTCGCCGGCGTCGACCACGACGTCGAGGACGTGGTCGTCGCCGAACGCCTCATGGACGGCGACGGCTTCGACCACGACCTGGCCGACAATCAGCACGCCTACGCCGGCCTAGTCGCCGACCACGAGGGCGAGTCGGTCGACCCGGTCCAGCGCGACGCCGAGGATATGCTGTTCCTGATGTACACCTCGGGGACGACGGGCCAGCCGAAGGGTGTCAAACACACCACCGGCGGCTACCTCGCGTGGACGGCGTGGACCTCGCAGGCGGTCCTCGACGTCAAGCCCGAGGACACGTACTTCTGCTCGGCCGACATCGGCTGGATCACCGGACACTCCTACATCGTCTACGGGCCGCTCGCGCTCGGCACGACGACGATGATGTACGAGGGGACGCCCGACCACCCCGACCGGGATCGCCTCTGGGAGATCGTCGAGGAGTACGAAGCGACCCAGCTCTACACCGCGCCGACCGCGATTCGCGCGTTCATGAAGTGGGGCTCGGAGTACCCCGAGCAACACGACCTCTCCAGTCTCCGCCTGCTGGGGACGGTCGGTGAACCCATCAACCCGCGGGCGTGGAAGTGGTACTACAAACACATCGGGAACGAGGAGTGCCCCATCGTCGACACGTGGTGGCAGACCGAGACGGGCGGTATGATGGTCACCACCCTCCCGGGAATCAAGACGATGAAACCCGGCTCCGCGGGGCCGCCGCTACCGGGTGTCGACGCACAGATCGTCGACACCAACGGCGACGAGGTCGAGGCCGGACGCGCCGGCTACCTCACCGTCCAGAAGCCGTGGCCCGGGATGCTGCGCACGCTCTATAAGAACGACGAACGGTACATCGAGGAGTACTGGGCCGAGTACTCCGACACCGACAGTTCGGACCCCGACGACTGGGTGTACTTCCCGGAGGACGGCGCCAAAATCGACGATGACGGCTACATCACCGTACTGGGCCGCGTCGACGACGTGCTCAACGTCTCGGGCCACCGCCTCGGCACGATGGAGATCGAATCGGCTATCGTCGGCGTCGAGGGCGTCGCGGAGGCCGCCGTCGTCGGCGGACAACACGAGGTGAAAGGCGAGGCCGTCTACGCCTACGTCATCACCGAGGAGGGCTACGAGGAGAACGACGAACTCCGCGACCGCATCATCGCGGGCGTCGAAGACGCCATCGGGCCAATCGCGCGGCCGGAACGCGTGGTCTTCTCGCCGGACCTGCCCAAGACGCGCTCGGGCAAGATCATGCGTCGGCTGCTGGAGGACATCGCCAACGAGGCCGAACTGGGAGACACCTCGACGCTTCGGAACCCGGACATCGTCGAAGACATCCAGAGCAAGATCAGCGGCGACTGAGACGGCTCGTCGTAACGGGGCCCCGTCCGTCGCCGCTCACGCGGGCCGTTTTTTTCGGTACTCCCGCCACACCGTCAGCAGTTCGTACAGGAAGACGACGACGACTAGCGCGAGTGATCCCCAGACCAAGGCCGCGAACCCGAGCGCCGAGAGGGTCATGGGCGCTCACCCCCGTCGGTCGCCGCCTCGTCGTCGAGTCGCCGGATCTCCCTGTCGAGGGTATCGAGGTCGTATCGCTCCCCCGCGAGGCGGGCGGTCAGGACGATCAGTACCGTCGAAACGGCCGCCGCGCCGACGAAGGAGCGGAAGTACGTCGCCGTCGGGAGCGCCGAGAGCGGCAGGAGGCCACGGGCGGGCGGGAAGAAGGTCACCCCGAGGAGGAGACCGGCGGCGCTCGCGGTGACGGCGCCGACCGACGTGGCTCGCGTCGAGTAGAGCCCGTAGAGCAGGGGGACGAACGTCGCCGCGGCGAGCAGGTCCGCCAGGAGAAAGAGCGTGAGGACGGAGTAGCCCTGTGCGCCGACGACCGTCGCGGCGGCGGCGACGACGACGGTCACGCCGCGAGCCGTCGCGGTGAGTCGGTCGCCGGAGACGTCGAGGAGTCGCGGCAGGTCGGCGGTGACGACGCTCGCGATGGCGTTGAAGAGCGTGTCGGCGCTGGAGACCACGAGCAAAACGGCGAGGATGGCGACGGCGATGACGGCGGCGTCGGGGAGCACGTCGGTCACGACGAGGAAGAAGGAGACGCTCGCGTCGGCGGGCGCCTCGACGAGGCCGAGACCGACGGCGATGGGGCCGAACACACCGGCGAGAAAGACCATGGGCACGACGGCGATGGCGGCGACGAGGAAGGAGCGCCGGAGGGTCCGGTCGTCGCTGGCGGCGTAGACGCGTTGCCACCACGCCTGGTTCAGCATCTCGGCGCCGACGATGGCGACGATGACGTAGGCGCCGAACTCGATGCCGGTGGCCGATCCGACGGTCAGCAGTTCGGGCGACGAGTCGACGATGGCCGCGTGAGCGGCGTCGGTCCCACCGAGTGCCAGAATCGTGACGACGACGCTCACGATCAGGAGGGGCAGGATGAGCACCGTCTGGACGGTGTCGGTGACGATGCTCGCGCGCAGGCCACCGTACCCCGTGTAGGCGAGGACGGTGACGCCGACGACGGTCGCCGTCTGCCAGCCGGGCACGCCCGCGATCAGGGAGAGCGCGCTCGCGATGCCGGTGAACTCGGCGGCGAGGAAGACGAACATGTAGGCGACGCTCACGACGAGGACGTAGGCGTACATCGCCGACCCGTAGCGGGCGTAGGCGTACTCGGTGAGACTGTGGCCCCGGGGGAGCAGGTGGCGGATACGGGGACCGAGGAAGGCGAAGGCGGCGAGGGCGAGCGCCGATCCGGCGGCGTAGCCGGCGACGGCGGTGAGCCCCCCGAAGGCCGCCCCCGCTTCGGCGGGACTGAACAGAATCCACGCTCCCATGCTCGACGCGACGATGGTCGCCGTCAACGTTCCCCCGCCGGTCGAGTTACGGGCAGTGAGGTAGTCCTCGACCGTCTCGACCCGGCCGCGGGCGTACCACGCCCCGAAGGCCGCGAAGGCGAGCAGTACGACCGTCGACAGGCCGAGGAGTGTCGTCCGGGTTACCACGGCGTCGCGCCTCCCGCTGCGGTTCGTGTCATACGCCCCGCTCCGTCGCGGACGGAATAATACTTTGTGATATAACCAAGTAATCGCCTACAGGTAGCTGGCGTCCCACCGGGTGGGCTTGCGGCGATTCTCGCAGTCGTTACAGACGACACGACCCATCGTGTCCATCGAGACGGCGAAGCTGTCGCAGTTGCCACAGAGGTAGCCGTAGCGTTCCGTCCGGTCCCGGTCGAGGTACACCGAGTAGAACGGCCCGTCGGCGCCGCGGACGCTCTCGTCGAGGGCGACGTACACCTGACGGCCGTCGGGAAGCGTCGCCGCCTCGGTGAGCACCTGGCGGCCGCCCGTCTCGGGGAACTTCGAGTAGAGCATCTCGACGAAGGGTTCGCCGCCGATTTCGACGGTTCGCTCGCCGATGCGTTCGAAGTCCTCGTTCTCGTAGAAGTCGGTGCCGGCCTCGTTGGCCGCCAGCACCCGCCCCTCGATGCGAGAGACCCCGTGCTCGAGGAGGCGGCGTTCGAGCGCCTCCAACAGTTGGTCGCCGAGCCCGATACCTCGGCTGTCGGGTTCGACGTGGAGCCAGTCGATTTCGCCGACCGTCTCGCGACGTTCGACGACGTAGCTCTGAGCGAACCCGAGGAGGCGGTCCTCGTCTTGGGCGACGAGGAACTCGGTGTCCGGATCGTTCAGGTCGTCGGTCAGCGTCTCCTCGTCGTACCACCGCTCGACGGCCTGTGCGATGATGTCGTCTTCCAGTGCGTGCCCGTACGACGCGGCGAGGGAGTGGTGAGCGACCGTCCGGATGCCCTCGATGTCCTCCGCTCGTGCCTCACGAATGTCCATGCTGAAGATGTGTGCGGGGGTGCTCCTTAAAGTGTCGCGGTGGTCGTGAGCACGGGGGAACGAACCAAGAGGTTGCCGCCCGTCTGGGCGCGTATGGCCGGCATCTGTTTCGACATGTACGGGACGTTGTGTGACACGAGTAGCGTGCGGACCCGCCTCGGCGAGGAGCTCGGGGTCGCCGAGCGGCTGGTGGCGGCGGTCGACGAGACGTGGCGGCGAAAACAGCTCCAGTACTCCTACCAGAGCGCCCAGATGGACGAGTACGAGCCGTTCTGGTCGATCACCGAACACGCCCTCGACTACGCGCTCGCACAGTTCGACCTCGACCCGGACCCGGAAACCCGGGAGCGGATCGCGGAGGCCTACGATCATCTGGAGTCGTTCCCCGGCGCCGCCGAGACGCTCGACCGACTGTCCGCGGACGGTCACGAGGTCGTGGTCCTCTCGAACGGGAACCCCGAGATGCTCGAACGGTTGGCGGAAAACGCCGGGCTACGTGCACATCTCGACGGCATCGTGAGCGCCCACGCGGTTCGGACGTTCAAACCCGATCCGGCGGTGTACAAACACGCCGCCGAGACGCTCGACCGCCTGCTCGACGACTGTCGGCTCGTCTCCGCCAACGCGTGGGATATCGCCGGCGCGGGCAACGTGGGGATGGCGACGACGTGGGTGAACCGAACGCGCGACCCGCCGGAGAGCATCGGCGCCCGTCCGGACAGCCAGGTGTCGACGCTTCCCGCCGTCGCCGACGACCGTTAGCCCCCATCGACGTAACTCGATTCGACGTTCGTCTTAGGAACAGTAACTATTATTAAGGTCCTCTCCGCCGGATTGTGTATGGGTAGCAATGGTGACAACGTGGATCGACGTGACGTGATCAAGGCGGCCGGTGCGGCTGGCACCGCCGGCCTCGTTGGACTCGCGGGGTGTTCCGGCGGCGGCGGTGGCGGCGGGGGCGACGGCGGTGGGTCGGAGTACCCCGAACTCGGGAACTATCCCATCGAGGGAGATACGGCGACGCTCGGGTTCAACGTCCCGCAATCCGGGCCGTACGCCTCGGAGGGTGAGGACGAACTCCGCGCCTACGAACTCGCGGTCGAGCATCTGAACAACGGCGGCGGGTGGGTCGACTCCCAGTTCGACGATCTGTCCGGGGACGGCGTCCTCGACTATCAGATCGACTCGGTGAGCGGCGATACGGCGACCGACGCCGACACCGCACGCCAGTCCGCCTCGCGGATGATCCAGCGCGACGACGTGATCATGGTGAGCGGCGGGTCGTCCTCCGCCGTCGCCATCGCCGTGCAGGAGCTGTGTCAGCGCGAGAAAACCCTGTTCATGGCCTGCCTGACCCACTCCAACGAGACGACCGGGGCGAACTGCGTGCGCTACGGCTTTCGCGAGATGTTCAACGCCTACATGACCGGGCAGGCGCTGGCGCCGGTCGTTCAGGAGGAGTACGGGAGCGACCTGCAGTTCTACCAGCTCTACGCCGACTACAGTTGGGGCCAGACCCAGCAGGAGTCGATGAACCAGTTCCTCACGGAGACGGCCGGCTGGGAGCAGGTCGACTCCGTCGCGACGCCGCTCGGGACCAGCGACTACTCCTCGTACCTCTCGGAGGCGTCGAACTCCGGCGCGGACGTGCTCGTCCTCAACCACTACGGGCTGGACGGGGCGACGTCCGCGAGTCAGGCCGTCGACGCCGGTCTGGACGAAGACATGGAGATCCTCGTCCCGCTGTACAACCGCCCGATGGCGGAGGCTGCCGGGGGTGCCATCGAAGGGATCTTCGGCACCGTCGCCTGGGACTCCCAGATCGACAACACTCCGTCCCAGGAGTTCCTGCAGGCCTTCCGGGACGAGTACGACCGCACCCCCTCCGGGCCGGCACAGCTCGCCTACGCCCAGACGCTCCAGTACGCCGCCGCCGTCGAGCGTGCCGGGACGTTCTACCCGCCCGAGGTCATTCGGCAGTTGGAGGGGCTCGAGTACGACAACATCGGTATGGGACCGGAGACGATGCGCGCGTGCGACCACCAGGCTCAGCGCGACGTCCCCGTCGTCCGCGGCCTGCCGGAGTCCGAACAGTCCGAGGGCCAGTACTTCGAGATTATCAACGTCACGAGCCGCGACGAACTCGGCTACGCCTGTGACGCCGGTCCCGCCGCCGAATGCGAACTCGGCGAGTACGGCGACGAGTAACCACGATCACCCGGTGCGAGTCGACATCGCACCGTAGCACAAAATTATAGTAAATAATGCTCAACTACACGCATATGACACTATCAACCGGAGCACCCCGTCGGGTCTCCCGGGGCGCCCGTGGGGGGAGACGATGAGTTTTCACATCGAGGCGATCACCGTCCTGCTCAACGGTCTCCAGCAGGGGGCCATCTACATCCTGCTCGCGGTGGGCCTGTCGATCATCCTCGGCACGCTGAAGTTCGTCAACTTCGCTCACGGCGCGCTGTATCTCATCGGCACCTACGCAGGGCTGTTGTTGGCCCTCGAGGTCAACCTGACGAGCGGACAGCTCCAAGAGTGGGGGTTCAGCCAGTTGGGCCTCGGACTGGGCTACATCCCCGCGCTGCTCATCGTACCCGTCGTCGTCTTCGTCGTCGGACTCGCGATGGAGCGTTTCGTCGTCGAACCGTTCAAGGACCGACCCGACACCGATCAGATTCTGGTCACGTTCGGGCTGGCGATCATCGTCCAGGAACTCTTCCGCGCCTTCTTCGGATCGAGTAGCCTGCCGTTCAGCCAGCCCGCGTGGGCACAGGGCCCGCCCCAGGTCCCCTTCCTCACGGCCATCCCGATCTCCTCGTGGCGGTACTACGTCATCGGCATCACGGCCGTACTGGTGTTGATCGTCTACATCCTCGTGGAGTTCACGGACTTCGGGCTGGTCGTCCGCGCCGGCACCCGTGACCCCGAGATGGTCGAACTCCTCGGCATCCGACTGAGCCGGCCGTACATCGTCGTCTTCGGTATCGGTGCGGCGCTGGCCGGCGTCGCGGGCGTCGTCGGCGGGCCGCTCAACCCCGTCAACCCGACCATCGGCAACGAGATTCTCGTGCCCGCGTTCCTGACCGTCGTCATCGGCGGCGTCGGGTCCATCGCCGGGGCCGTCCTCGGCGGCGTCCTGTTCGGCCTCACACAGGCCATCCTCGTGGCGACGTACTCCGCGTGGGCGCAGGTGGGGCTCTACGCCATCGCGGCCATCATCCTGCTCGTGCGGCCCCAGGGCTTGCTCGGCGAGGCGGAGGTGGCTCCATGAGCGACGAACCCGCACCGGCCAGCGAGTCCGAGGCGGACACCGGCACCGTCTCCGAGATGATCGGCATCTGGGCACCCCGCGGCAACGAGGTGCGCGTCGTCGCCGGCACCGCCGTCGTCCTCGCGCTCTTCCCGTTCGCCTTCGCCCGGATGCCCGTCGTGAGCGATCTGTTGCAGGGCTATCAGAGCCTCGCGACGCTCATCCTCATCTGGGGCATCTTCGCGCTCGGATTCGACCTCCTGCTCGGCTACACCGGCCTGCTGTCCTTCGGTCACGCCGCCTTCTGGGGCAGCGCCGCCTACACGGCCGGAATCTTCAGCCAGAACGTCTCCGGCTCACCGATCCTGATGATGGTCGCCGGCACCGCCTTCGCCGTCCTGCTCGCGTGGGTGCTCGGCTTCCTGTCGCTTCGCCGCGGCGGGATCTACTTCGCCATCCTCACGCTCGCGTTCGCGCAGATGATGTTCTACATGTCCTCGTCGCCGCTCGCGTTCCTAACCGGCGGCGAGAACGGATTCACGGACGTCGAGACGGGCGAACTGTTCGGCACGTTCGCGCTCGAATCCGACCTCCCGGCCGTCCTCGGCACCCTCATGGGAACGTGGCTCTACGCCTTCGTGGCGGTCATCACCCTCCTCTGTGTGGCGCTCGGCTACCGAATCCTCCACTCGCCGTACGGGATGGTGTTCCGAGCGATTCGCGAGAACGAACAGCGCGCGGAGTTCGTGGGTCTCAACGTCTGGCGATACCGGCTGATGTCTTTCATCCTCTCCGGCCTCTTTGCCGGCATCGCCGGGAGCCTGTTCGTCATCCACGGCACCTACGTGCCGCTCGCCTCCCTGTACTGGACCACCAGCGGTGAAGTGGTCATCATGACCGTCCTCGGCGGCACGGGGTCGCTGTTCGGGCCCATCGTGGGTGCGGGTGTCTACCTCTACGTCGAGAACATCGTCAGCGGGGGCCACCCGTTCGACTTCATCGCCCCGTTCTGGCACCTGATCCTCGGACTCGTGTTCGTCGTGACCATCTGGGTCTTCCCCCGGGGCCTCTGGGGCTTCTTCCGCGACGTTCGCGACGCCATCACCGGAGGTGAGAACTGATGGCGCTGCTCGAAACGGACGGACTGGTCAAGGAGTTCGGCGGCCTGGTCGCCACCGACGACGTGAACCTCTCCGTCGAGGAGGACGAACGCGTCTCGATCATCGGTCCCAACGGGGCCGGGAAGTCGACGCTCGTCAATCTCATCACGCGCCGCCTCGATCCGACCGCCGGCGACATCCGATTCAAGGGGGAATCGATCGTGAATCGCGACCCCCACGAGGTGGTGCAGATGGGGATCAGCAAGTCGTTCCAGACGGCCTCCATCTTCTCGGAGCTCACGGTGCGAGAGAACGCCGAGATAGCCGCGCTCGCGGCCGAGCACGGGTCGTTCGGGTTCAAGTTCCTCGAGCATCGGGACAGCCTCACCGAGGTCCACCAGGTTGCCACCGACACCCTCGACGCCGTCGGCCTCCTCGGTCAGGCGGAGCGACAGGCCGCCGAACTCCCCTACGGCGACAAGCGTCGCCTGGAAATCGGCATCGCCCTCGCGGCCGAACCCGACCTCCTGCTGATGGACGAACCGACCGCCGGGATGTCCCCGGAGGAGACGGAAGCGACCGTCGACCTGGTCGAGGAGGTCAAACGCGAACTGGGGCTGACGTTCGTCCTCATCGAACACGACATGGAAATCGTCTTTCGGGTCTCCGACCGGATCGTCGTCCTCAATCGCGGGCGAGTGATCGCCGAGGGGACGCCCGACGAGATCAGGGGCAATCCCGAGGTGCAGGAGGCGTATCTCGGAGGTGTCGACCTGTGACACTACTCGACGTCGACGCCGTCGACGCCTACTACGGCGAGAGCCACATCCTGCGTGATCTCTCGATGACCGTCGAGGAGGGGGAGATCTGTGCGCTCCTCGGACGCAACGGCGCCGGCAAGACGACGACCCTGCGCTCTATCGCCGGCGCGAAACCGCCAGCAGTCCGCGACGGGTCGATCCGGTTCAAGGGCGACGACATCACCGGGATGCCCGCCGACGACGTGGCCATGCAGGGTATCTCGCTGGTGCCCGAGGAGCGGCGCGTGTTCGCCAACCTCACCGTCGAGGAGAACCTCCAGATCGCCGAGGTGTCACGCAACGCCTCGAACACGTGGCGGCGCCACCTCACCACCACCGGAACGTCCATGTCCACCGAGCAGGTGTACGAGGACTTCCCTCGACTGAGAGAGCGCAAGACCCAGAAGGCCGGCACGCTCTCCGGTGGGGAACAGCAGATGCTCGCCATCGCTCGCGCGCTCAAACAGAGCACCGACCTCCTCCTCCTCGACGAACCGTACGAGGGTCTCGCCCCCAAAATCGTCGAGGACGTGGAGGCCGCCATCGAGCGAATCAGCGAGCAGGGTGTCACGATCCTGCTGGTCGAACAGAACGCCGCGGCCGCGATCAAAATCGCCGACCGCGCGTACGTCGTCGACCAGGGACAGGTCGTCTTCGACGGGACGGCGGACGAACTCCGGGACGACGACGAGACCCGCGAACGCTATCTGGGTGTCTGAGATGTGTGCATCCGGACCCTCGGAAGCGGCGCTCGAATCCGCACTGGATCGACTCGTCGAGACCGGGATCGTCGACGAACGGCCCGACGGGACGCTGGTCACGACCGAGGAGTTCGAGGCGGCGCGACGCGTCTACCGCGACACCTACGCGAACGCGGACGACGCCCAGTTCCGACGGACCGTCGCCGAGACGTTCGGCGTGAGCGAGACGACGGCCGCCGACCGCATCGACGACGGGACGGTGACCCGTGAGGATCTGATCGTCACGCTCTCGCTCCGGGCCGTCCTCGACGGGACGGACGATGAGCGACTGGCGACGATGACGGCGCTCGTCGGCGAAATCACGCCCGCGTCGCCGGTGCCGGAGGGAGTGCGAACACTCGACGACGAGGAGTGGGAGGCGTTCCTCGCCGACCACCGTGACGGCGTCGTGACGGTGTGGCGGCGGGACTGTGCGCCCTGCGACGCGCTGAAGGACGATCTCGACGCCGTGTTGGATGCGCTCCCCGACGGCGTCGCCGTCGCCGGCGTGGACGGCGAGGCCGTCCCCGACTTCCGGAACGCGTTCGACGTGACCACGGCGCCGGCGGTCTGCTGTTTCCGGGACGGTGACCTCGTGACGGCCGTGACCGGCCGTGAGCCGCCGTCGCGATACGCCGAGGCGTTCGCCGACTGTTTCGAGACCTAGTTCTCGGTGTCGCCGGCGACCATCACCGGTCGGTCGGCGTTCAGAATCACCGACTGCGTGACGCTACCGAACAGCGCCTTCCCCGTCGGCGATCGCTTCCGCCCGGCCACGACGATGAGGTTCGCGTCCTCGGCCGTCGCGACGTCGAGGATCTGTTCGGCCGGATCGCCGCTGGACTCGGTCACGTCGACGTCGATCCCACGTTCTTCGAGATACTCCGTCGCCTCACGCACCGATCCGATCTGTGCCGCCGAGGCACCGCTCGGATTGTCGGTGAAACTGTGGATGATGGTCACGCGAGTGTCCGAGGCGGCACCCGGCAGGTCGGCGACCGCCCGTGCACACGCGACTGCTCGCTCCTCGTTGTCGTCGACGCCGATAACGACGTGGTACATACACCCCAGTCGACGAGCCAGGACTAAGTGTCTTTACCCCGCGCCGTCTCGGTGTCGAGGCGCTCGGACAGGTAGATCACGAGCAGCAGTGGGATACCGAGGCCGACGGCGACGGTCACCATGCCGTAGGCCGCGAAGCCGAGCGCCGTCGGCGGCAGCGGGATCAGGAAGAACAGCCGTGGGGCACTCCCCATCGTGATGAACGCACCGAGGACGACGCCGAGAACGCCGGCGATGCCGATGATGACCCCATACATGAGCAACACGAACCGGCGGCCGTCGAGGCGCGTCTGCGTCTCGGTCACAGCGACGGTTGGGCCGGGAGGCGATTAGCGCTTTCCCTTCGAACCGATGGGCCTTTGCCGACGCCGGCCGTTCGTGGGAGCATGACCAACCAGGACATTCTCGGCATCATTCTGGGGAGCGTCGCGCTCCTGATGTTCGTCACCGGGATCCTGCTGGCGACCTGACTGCGTCGCGTCGTACCCGCCAGTCGGACCGAATCGCGAAGTCGAAACGGAGCGAGTCGATTACTCGTCGGTCGTTCCGCCGTCGGTGACGACTTCCTCGTCCCCACCGTCGGTGATGGCCGTCTCCATCTTGTTCTCGAACCACTGCCACTCGTTGGTGTACATGCCGTCGTCCCGGAGGTTCCAGGGGTCGCCGTCCTGCACCTTCGGCCCCTCCATCCAGGAGACGACGAAGTTGTACGTCCAGACGAGGCCGCCGATGAACATCAACACGGCACCGAGCGTCGCGAGCTGGTGGAACGTGGCGAACTGCGGCAGGTAGGTCGCGTACCGTCGGGGCATGCCGCCGTACCCCAGCGCGAGCATCGCGAGGAACGTGATGTTCGAGCCGATCATCCAGGTCCAGAAGTGGATCTTCCCGAGCCGGCGCTGGTACATCCGGCCGGCGAACATCGGGAACCAGTAGTAGAGCCCCGCGAACCCGGCGAAGGCGATAGCGCCCATGACGACGTAGTGGAAGTGCCCGACGACGTAGTAGGTGTCGTGAAGCACCAGGTCGACGGGGATGGAGGCGTTGAAGACGCCGGTGACGCCGCCGATGATGAAGTTGGAGACGAAGCCGATACAGAACAGCATCGGCGTCGTCAGGCGGAGGTCACCGTTCCACATCGTCGTGATCCAGTTGAACGTCTTCACCGCGGAGGGGATGGCGATGGCCATCGACACCGCCATGAACGACGCGCGCAGGCGCGGATCCATGCCGGTGGCGAACATGTGGTGGGCCCAGACGCCGAAGGAGAGCACGCCGATGGCGAGCGTGGAGTAGACGACGAACTTGAACCCGAACAGCTGTCGGCCGGAGAAGCGCGGGAGGACGTAGCTGACGATACCCATCGGCGGGAGCACGAGGATGTACACTTCGGGGTGGCCGAAGAACCAGAACAGGTGCTGCCAGAGCATCGTGCCGCCGGCTTCGATAGCGAAGAACGTCGTCCCGAGGTTGCGGTCGAGCAGGAGCATGACCAGCGCGCTCCCGAGCAGCGGGAACGCGAAGAGGATGAGGCCCGACTGGGTGAGGATGGTCCACGAGAAGATGTCGAGGTTGGCCCAGGTCACTTCCTCCGCGCGCTCGGTGAGGATGGTCGCGATGAAGTTGATCGATCCCATCGTCGCCGAGACGCCGGTGAGGTGGAGACCGAGGATCATGAGGTCGACCCCGGCGTTGGCCTGACTCCCGCCGCCAACGCCCGCCGAGAGCGGGGTGTAGAGCGTCCAAGCGGTCTGGGCGGGGATGACGTCACCGAGCGGGAAGAAGCCCGCCCAGATGAGCAGTGCGCCCGGCGGCAGCAGCCAGAACGCGATGGCGTTGATCCGCGGGAACGCCATGTCGTCCGCGCCGATGAGCAGGGGGACGAGGTAGTTCGCGAACGCCGCGATGATGGGCGTCCCGAACAGGAACAGCATGGTGATCCCGTGACTCGTCAACAGGGAGTTGTAAAACGAGTTCGAGATCAGCGTCATGCCGGGATCGATCAGTTCGATCCGCATGATCATGATCATCAGGCCACCGACGACGAACGCGAGGACGCCGTAGGCGCCGTACAGCATTCCGATATCCTTGTGGTCGACCGTCGTCAGCCAACGGCTGATTCCGGCCGGCTTCTCCTTCGAAACGTAGCCAGACTCGCCGGCCGCGCCGCCGCTCCCGAGCGGCGTGTACGACCGCCAGTCTTCGATCCGCGCGAGCCACGCGGCGATGATCACGAGGAAGAGCCCCATGAGCACCGTCAACGCTAACTGTCCGGTGATCTGCATGGACGATTCTCAGGAACGCAGGGTTAAGAAATATTCGGGTGCGATTCGCGAATATTCGACCGACGCGCGAGGCTCGTGGAGGGGCTGACGACCGCTCCGAACGCGCTCACTCCTCGTGCTCGTCTTCGATCGGTTCGGCGCCGTCGACCGTCGCGGCGCCGGGCATGTACACTGGGTCGCTCTTCTCCGTCGACGCGATGGCCTTACCCGACAGGTACGTCAGAATCGCGAGTAGGACGAAGGGCGCGACCAGCAGCACGTACTGGAGAATCCGTCCCACCGAGCCGAGTTTGAACGGGTTGAACAGGGCGTATCCGACGATGAAAAAGAGGATGATGAACAGCGGAATGAAATTCACCGTCAGATCGAGGAGCGTGTCCCGATCGAACACTTTCGTCGCCATGTCCCATGCAAAACGGAGGCCGAACAAATAGGTTTCTATACCTCCGACCGGGCCGACGTCGACGCGCTCAGATCGGTTCGCGTTTCGGGACGAAGAGTTCGCCGCTGATGCCCGCGAAGGCGAGGATTCCCCCCGCGGTGATGATCGCGTACCCGCGCGTCACCAGATTCACGTCGGAGAAGGTGAACACCCCACCGACGACGAAGAGGAGGACAGCAAAGACCGCGAGCGGTCGCCACACCGTCTCGACGTAGCCCGCCTCCCGGATCATCCCGGTGAGACTTCCACAGAACAGGAGCAAACCCGCCACGGCGACGACGAACACGTCGAACAGGATGCCGAGTTCCGCGAGCGGGATTCCGAACGCGACGAACGGTGGCCAGGGACTCGCCATCCGATACTGATCGCTCAATCCCGGTTGATCGTCCATACGCGTCGTAGGAAGTCGACGGTAGAAAACGCTTCGACCCGTCGTTACGCGAGATTGATGCCGTGCCGGGCGAGAAACTGTGCGACCGCCTTGATCTCGACCGGACTGCCGATGATCCGACAGGTCGTGTCGTCCATCGTAAACACCGTGACGGCGAAGTCTGCCTCGAGGTCCTCCCGCAACCCCGATAGATCTTCGCGGGGCAGGACGATCTGTGTACTGTCTCGCAGTCGCTCGGGATCCGGCATCGATGGCTATCGAAAGTGTCCCCGTACCGCGATATAACCGTGTCGAAACATCATCACTTCCGGGGCGTGACCACGCGACCCGGAAGGAACAGGTTTTTCGACGCCGCCGGCCGAGAGGCGGGTAATGGGTCTGGAGGAGGAAATCGAGGACCTCCGCGAGGAGATCGCCAACACGCCGTACAACAAATCGACCGAACAGCACATCGGCCGGCTGAAGGCGAAGCTCGCGGAAAAAAAAGAGAAACTCGAGAAACAGGCCTCCTCGGGTGGTGGCGGAGGCTACGCCGTCGAGAAGACCGGCGACGCCACCGTCGGACTCGTCGGGTTCCCGAGCGTCGGCAAGTCGACCCTGCTCAACGCGCTCACCAACGCCGAGAGCGAGGTCGGGGAGTACGAGTTCACCACCCTCGACGTGAACCCGGGAATGCTCAAGTACAACGGCGCCAACATCCAGATCCTCGACGTCCCGGGCCTCATCGAGGGCGCGGCCGGCGGGCGCGGCGGGGGACAGGAGGTTCTCTCGGTCGTCCGGACGACCGACCTCGTGGTGTACGTACTGTCGGTGTTCGAGATCCAACAGTACGACCGCCTCAGCGAGGAACTCTACGCCAACAAGGTTCGCCTCGACACGTCTCCGCCGAACCTCTCCATCTCCAAGACCGGCAAGGGCGGCCTGCGAGTGACGAAATCCGACGACGTGAACCTCGACGAGGGGACGATCAAGGGCGTCCTGCGCGAACACGGCTACGTCAACGCCGACGTGACCATCCGCGGGGACTGCACCATCGACGAACTCATCGACGGCATCCAGGACAACCGGGTGTATCTTCCCTCCATCGTCGCCGTCAACAAGGCCGATCTGATCGACCGGGACTACCTCCCCACCGTGGAGGAGGAACTTCGAGAGCACGGGCTCGACCCGGAGAACGTGGTGTTCATCAGCGCCGAGGAGGAACGCGGGCTCGACGCCCTGAAAGAGGAGATCTGGGATGCCCTGGGATTGATCCGGGTGTACATGGACAAACCGGGCCGCGGCGTCGACTACGAGGAACCGCTCGTCCTCCGACAGGGCGACCACACCGTCGACGACGCGCTGCACAAACTCGGCGGGACGCTGGAGGAACGGTTCCGCTTCGCCCGCGTCACCGGTCCCAGTGCGAAACACGACGAACAGCAGGTCGGCCGTGACCACGAACTCCAGGACGAGGACGTGATGCGCGTCGTCGCCCGCCGGTAGCGTGTCCGACCGTTCGGCCGGCCCGCTGGTTGGCATCCTCGCGTTGCTCGCGGTGCCGTGGTCCGTCCAGACGTTCGCGGGTGGACGCCCACCCGGGTTCGTCTTCGCCTGGGGACTGGTCAACGTTGACCCCCTCTCGATCACCTTCCTGTGGGAGTTCCTGTTCCGATACACGACCGGTCTGCCCGAGTACATCCTCGCGTGGCCGCTCTCGGTTCTCTGCTACCTTCTCGCGCTCGCGAGCGCGCTCGTCGGACGCCTCTTCGGTCCCGAGGGGGGAGACGTCCGCGTGACTGCGGGGTTGCTCGCGGCTGCCGGTGTCGCGCAGGTGACCCTCGCCCGTGGCTTCTCCTTTCAGCCCGGCCGCACCGCCTGGCCGCTCGGGACGCTCGCCTGTCTGATCGTCGCGTGGTGGGTGTACACGCGGCCGGACGCGACTCGTCGGGGTGAGTGACCGCGCGACCGGCGGTCCCGGTACGCTTTTCGGCTCGCCGGTCCACCTGACGTCCATGGACGGAACGCTCGACCACGTCATGATGCGCGTCGCCGACCTCGAGGACTCGCTCGACTGGTACGGCTCGCATCTCGACTACGAGGAGAAGGACCGCTGGGAAGCCGACGACTTCACCATCGTCTACCTCGGCCCGGAGGACATGCACGAGGAGGGAGCGATGCTGGAGCTCACGCACAACCACGACGGCGCCCCGGAGGAGATGGGCGACGCCTGGGGGCACATCGCCGTGCGCGTCGAGGACGTCTACGACGCCTACGAGGAACTGATCGACGCCGGCGTCGAGGACTACCGCGACCCCGACTCCTGTGGCGGGAGCTACGCGTTCGTGAAGGACCCGGACGGCCACGAGGTGGAACTGGTCGAACGCGACCAGGGCGCACGGTGGAGCCTCGATCACACGATGATCCGCGTCGAGGACGCCGACGCCGCCCTCGGCTTCTGGATGCGGAAGTTCGAACACGTCCCCACCGGCCGCTGGGAGTCCGATACGTTCGCCAACTACTTCACCAAGCCGGCGGGCGCGGCGCCGGAGGCGATGGCGGTCGAACTCACCTACAACTACGACGGCCGGAGTTACGAGATGGGCGACGCGTGGGGCCACCTCTGTGTCCGGGTCGACGACCTGCACGACGACTGGGAGCAACTCATGGTTCGCGAGGCCGCGGACTACCGCGATCCGGCCTCCTGTGACGACGCGTACGCCTTCACGAAGGATCAGGACGGCCACGAAATCGAACTCATCGAACGCGAGAGTCTGTCACCGCCGCTGTTCCCCGAGTAACGCCCCGTCGGACCGCCCCGCGTCGCCCCGTCGGACCGTCGAGCGGACACCGAACGGGTTTTAACGCCCGGCGTGAAATTCCCGGTAAGGTAGATTATCTATGCAGATGCCACGCCGATTCAACACGTACTGCCCGCACTGCAACGGGCACTTCGAGCACGAGGTCGAGAAAGTGCGTCGCGGTCGTGAGACGGGGATGAAGTGGATCGACCGGCAACGCGAGCGCAACACGTCCACCATCGGCAACGCCGGCAAGTTCTCGAAAGTTCCTGGCGGCGACAAGCCGACGAAGAAGACCAACCTGAAGTACCGCTGCTCCGAGTGCGGCAAGGCCCACATGCGCGAAGGCTGGCGCGCCGGCCGACTGGAGTTCCAGGAATGACGGGGAACTTCGTCACCGTCGAGTGCGCGGACTGTGGCAACGAACAGACCGTCTTCGACAAGGTGTCGACGACCGTGAACTGTGCGGTCTGTGGAAGCACGCTCGCCCGCCCGACCGGCGGCCACGCCGCCTTCGAGGGTGAGGTCACCGGCACCGTCGAGGCACGCTGACATCCACACCATGAAGTACAGTGGCTGGCCCGAACCGGGTGAACTCGTCGTCGGCAAGGTCGACGAGATAACCGATTTCGGCGTGTTCGTCGACCTCGAAGAGTACGAGGACAAACGCGGCCTCGCCCACATCAGCGAAGTCGCCAGTGGCTGGATCAAGAACGTCCGCGACCACGTCCGCGAGGGACAGACGGTGGTCGCGAAGGTGCTCGACGTCGACGAGAGCTCACAACAGATCGACCTCTCGATCAAGGACGTCAACGAACACCAGCACAAAGAGAAGATCCAGGAGTGGAAAAACGAGCAGAAGGCCGACAAGTGGATGTCACTCGCTTTCGGCGAGGACGTCTCCGACGAGCAGTACGGGGCGGTCGCCGACGCGCTGCTCGCCGAGTTCGAGAGTCTCTACGACGCCTTCGAGTCGGCGGCCATCCACGGGAACGAGGCTCTCGAGGACGTCGACCTGGACGACGGGGACGTCGACACAATCGTCGAGACGGCCCGCGAGAACGTCTCGGTCCCCTACGTCAACGTGACGGGCTACGTCGACCTGGAGTGTCCGAGCGGCGACGGCGTCGACCACATCAAGGAGGCGCTCCGAGCCGCCGAGGGCAACGGCGACGTGGGCGGCGAAATCGACCTGTCGGTGTCCTACGTCGGGTCGCCGGAGTACCGCATCCAGGTGCAGGCGCCCGACTACAAGCGGGCGGAGTCGGAACTCGAAGCCAGCGCCGAGCGCGCCCGCGAGTCTATCACGGCCGCGGGCGGCACGGGGCGGTACCACCGCGAACGCGAGACCGACGACGAGTAGTATGAGAGCGGACATCCGGGTGTGTGGGTCCTGGCGCACGGCCCACGACCGCCCGGTGTACACCCTCGGGGAGACGTGCCCCGAGTGCGGTGCCGAGGCGGTCAACAGCGCCCCGGCACCGTTCGATCCTGCCGATCCGTACGGGGAGTACCGACGCGCTCTTAAGCGCCGCGAACGCGAGTAGGCGGTATGGACGCCATCGAGATCGAGACGGTCGCGGAGCCGACGCTGTCGGACCCGGTGTTGATCGAAGGGCTACCCGGCGTCGGCCACGTGGGGAAACTCGCCGCGGAGTATCTTCTCGAAGAGTGCAACAGCGAACTCGTCCGCCGTGTGTACGCCGACGAATTCCCCCCGCAGGTGAGTATCGACGACGACGGCGTCGCGGAACTGGTCTGTGCGGAGTTTCACGCCGTCGAGACGGGCGGCCGCGACCTGCTCGTCCTCACCGGCGACCATCAGGCGGGGAGCAACGCCGGCCACTACCACCTCACCGAGTCGTTCCTCGACATCGCGGAGGGGTTCGGGGTCGAGCGGCTGTTCGCCCTCGGCGGCGTGCCGACTGGCGAACTCATCGAGGAGTATCACGTCCTCGGGGCGGTTACGAACGCCGATCTGAAAGACGGCCTGGAGGCCGAAGGCGTCGAGTTCCGCGAGGACGAACCCGCCGGGGGTATCGTCGGTGTCAGCGGGCTGTTGCTCGGCCTGGGCGGCCGTCGGAGCCTGGACGCCGCCTGTCTGATGGGCGAGACGAGCGGTTACCTGGTCGACCCCAAGAGCGCCCGAGCGGTACTCGAAGTGCTGGAGGCGACGCTCGACTTCGAACTCGACTACGCATCTCTGGAGGACCGCGCCGAGGAGATGGAGGAAGTCGTCGGCAAGATTCAGGAGATGCAGAACCAGAGCGCCCAGGTGCCGACTGACGACGACCTGCGGTACATCGGGTGAGGTCGGGGCCGTGCCGGGCGAGCGCCTCACGGTCGGCGAGAAATACTTTACTGCGGGCCGCTAACGCCGAGGCGTGCTGCTGGAGTGGCTGCGTCTGTTGCCGACCTGGCTGGTCGCCGGAGGCGCCCTGGGCGTCGTCGTCGCCCTTCTGGTCGTCGGCATCTTCGTCGCGGGCGACCGCCTCTTTCCGGCCCCGCCGGCGGATCGCAGTCGACGGATCGACGGGACCGACCGGCGGCGGGCAGAGATCAGAACCTACCTCGACTCCATCGGGGAACGATACGTCGAGGACGCGTCGGTCCACGATCACACGGTCGCGTTCTACCTTCCCGAACGGGACGTGGCCATCACGTTCGACCCACAGGCCTACTTCGGCATCGAGCGATCGGGGACCGACGCCGTCCTCTGTGAACACGAGATGCCAGGGGCACAACTGGGCCGCCGCCTGCCCTTCGACGTGCCGGGTGCCGGGTCGCGCGCCGACGCGACCACCATCGGCGGGGGGTCGATCAGCGCCGCGTTCTCGCAGCTGGGACTCTCGCCCAGCGCCGACGCCGACGAGGTGCGAGCGGCCTACCGCCGGCGCGTGAAAGACGTCCACCCCGACCAGGGTGGGGACAGCGAGTCGTTCCGACGCCTCCGCGAGGCCTACACGACCGCGAAGGAACACGCGGACTGATACTGACTGTTGTCGGTCGTGTCCCGGCCGTCGCCGACCGCGGTGACGACGACGGCCGGTAACCAGTGACGACGATCCATCCGGGGTGAGGTCCCGTCACCGCTTTGTCCGTTCGGTCCGTGGGTCGTCCGTGTCGGCGCCGACCACCCACAGACGGGCGGCTTTCCTCTCCGCGACGTCGACGCTCGTCGTCGCCGACCTCCACGTCGGCCGCGCCGAGGCGTCGAACGTCGGCCTCCTGTTGGACGAACGAGCGGACCTCAGAAGCCGGCTGACGGCGGCACTCGCGGCCACGGACCCGGAGACGGTGATCTTCGCTGGCGATCTGCTCCACCGCTTCGGCGCACCGACGCCCCGAGCGGTGGCGACGGTACGGGACCTGGCGGGGCTGGTTCGGGCCACGGGTGCGCGGCCGGTTGCGGTCGCCGGAAACCACGACGGCGGCCTGACCGATGCGTGGCCGGGACCAGTCCACGACGCCTACCGACTGGCGGACGGGACCGTCGTCTGTCACGGACACGCGGTCCCCGAGGTGGACGGCGAGCGGTACGTCTGCGGGCACGTCCACCCGGCGCTCACGGTCGGAGGGCGGAAGCACGACTGTTTCCTGCGGACGGCGGCGGGCTACCGCGACCGACCGGTACTGGTGGTGCCGGCGTTTTCGGCGCTCGCCGCGGGGGTCCGACTCGAGGAACGGGCGACGGTGGACTCGCCGCTGGTGCCCGACATGGAGTCGGTCCGGCCCGGCGTCGTCCAGAGCGGGGCGGTAGCCCCCGAGGGTCGGCGGACGGAAACCGGCGATGACGACCCGGCGGCGACGTTGTGGTTTCCACCGCTCGCGGACCTGCGACCGTCCCTCCGGCAGCGATAAGATTTACTCGACGGAGGTTCTCGGCCGAGGTATGCATCGACGGCCAGGGCCACGGCGACGTCCCGGGAATCGAGTCGGTCGACGGCGACCCGACGGGCGGGGTGACTGACCGTGGACTACGACGAGGGTGAGTTCGTCCGGGTGCTCGACGAGGACGGCGTCCCCGTCGACGATGACGCGGTGCCGGATCTGGACGACGGGACGCTCCTGGGGATGTATCGCGACATGCGCCTGACCCGCCACTTCGACCAGCGAGCGATCAACATCCAGCGACAGGGCCGCATCGGGACGTTCGCCTCCGGTGCAGGCCAGGAGGGCGCACAGGTCGGCTCGACGTACGCGCTGGCCGACGACGACTGGATCCTCTACCAGTACCGCGAACACGGGGCAGTGGTCGTCCGCGACCTGGACGCCGGCTACCTGTCCTACTGGATGGGTCACGAATCGGGCAACGCGACGCTCGCGGACAAACACGTCTTCCCGCTGAACATCACGATCGCCGACCACCTGCCACACGCAGTGGGGATGTCGTGGGCGTCGAAGCTGAAAGGCGACGGGCGCGCGACGGTCGTCCACTTCGGCGACGGCGCAACGAGCGAGGGCGACTTCCACGAGGCGATGAACTTCGCTGGCGTGTTCGACACGCCGACGGTCTTTTTCTGTAACAACAACGGGTGGGCCATCTCGGTGCCGGTCGAGAAGCAGACGGCGAGCGCCACCATCGCCCAGAAGGCGGCAGCCTACGGTATGGAGGGCGTCCGCGTCGACGGGATGGACCCGCTCGCGTGTTACAAGGTGACGAAAGAGGCCGTCGACCGGGCGCGCGACCCGGCGGAAGACGAGACCCGACCGACGCTGATCGAGGCGGTCACGTACCGCTACGGCGCCCACACGACCGCCGACGATCCGAGCGTCTACCGCGAGGACGAGGAGGTCGAACGCTGGAAGGACCGGGACCCGCTGGAGCGATTCGAGTCGTTCCTCCGGCGGACCGAGCGCCTGGACGACGATCTGGACGCGGAGATTCGGGCGGATATCGAGGACCACGTCGCGGCGATCATCGAGGCGTCCACCGAGGTGGAGGCCGATCCGGCGTCGATGTTCGATCACGCCTACGCGGATCTGCCGCCGGAACTGCGCCGGCAACGCGCCGGCTTCCTCGACGTCCTCGACCGCTACGGCGACGAGGCGTTCGTCCGGGACTGATCGTCGTCGGTGTCGTCGCCGTCGTCGTCTCCGGCGTCGGTCGCATCCGTCGTCGTCTCCACTGCGGTCCCCGCGTCGCCGTCGGCGAGACGGTGCTCGATTCGCTCGAACGCCTCGCGAGTGGCGCGAACCTCCTCGATAAGTTCCGCCAACTGATCCGCGCTCGCGGGCAGGTCGCCGTCCGCCGTCTCGTCACCGCCCCGACCCGCGTGTCGGCGCTGGAGTTCGGTGATTCGGTCGCGGACGGACGGCGCGTCCGGAATGCCGTCGAAGGAGATCTCGGCGCCGCTGCTGCCGGCGGTGCTGATCGAGATGGAGCCGTAGTCGAACTGCTTGCCCCAGAAGCTCCGGTTGAACTCCGTGTTCTGGATACGGTCGAGGTCGACCGTCTCGATGTTGGTCGAGAAGATGCCCGTCTTCACGTACAGCGACTTCGTCGTCACGACGTACTCGGTGTTCTCGATCCGGTAGTAGGCGAAGGGTACTCCCAGGAGGACGAGGAAGCCGATCAACACGACGGTCAATACGAGTCCGGTCGCGATGGTGCCATAGAGGGTTTCGAACGCCGGCTGACCGATCCAGACCACCTCCTCGTCGGGGTCGAGGGTGAGCCACTCCGGGGGCGCGGCGTCGCCGTCGACCGTCCCGTCGCTCATCCGTCGCTCACCTCCCGGTCGAGGCGCTCGGCCGCCGCCCGCAGCGCCCCGAACTCGGTTCGGAGCGCGTCGGCCGTCGCGGCGTTCAGGCCTGCGGGCGGCCGAGAGGGGCGACGCTCGTCCGCGCCGGTCAGCCGGTTGAGTTCGTCACGGACCGTCTCGGGATCGTCGAGGTCGGTAAAGCGCAGATCGACCCCCTCGGAACCGGCGGTGCTGAGGGAGACGGTACCGTAGTCGAAGAGGTTGCCCCAGACGTTCTTCTGGAGGGCGGTTCGCTGGACGTTCGCGAGTCCGACCCGCGTGACGCGCGTCGACAGGACGCCGCGCTTGCGGTAGCAGTTCCGGTCCGTCAACACGTACTCGACGTTCACGGTGCGCAGGTAGGTCGTCGCGGCCGCGGCTACCGCCGGCACGGCGAAAAGGACGGCCGCGCCGACGGGAACCAGCGTCGGCAGCGTCGTGGCCCGGACGGCGACGGCCGCACCGGCCACGAGGAGAGCGATCCAGAGCGCCGCCGCGACGGCCGAGGGGAGGACGCGCCGAACGCGCGGCGCGCCCCGCCAGACGACCGTCTCGCCGGCGTCGAGCGAGAGCCAGTCGGGATGGGAGACCATACGCCGCGTTCTCCGGGACGGCTTGTAAACGTTGGTCGTGAGAGGGGGACCTCTTCGATGGATCGATACGGACAGTCGTCCGTCAGTCAGGTGGGTCGCCGTGGCGGGCGGGCGAACTGCCAGTGAACAGTTATTTATCCTCGTCGCGGACCAGATGTGGCGATGCGATTCCCGCGCGAGGACCCGGCGGCCGAGACGGTGGCGACGGTGGACATCGAAACCACGGCCGTCGACCCAGGGGACGGCGAACTCGTCGCCATCGGCGTCGGCGTCCACCCGCGAGCGGAGCCGCTGACCCGGGCGACCTACGAGACGTTCCACCGTGACGGCGACGGGGAGGTGTCGCTGATCCGGGCGGCCATGGACTACCTAGCCCGGAGCGGCGCCGACGCGTTGGTCACCTACAACGGCGCCGAGTTCGACCTGCCGTTCGTCGAGAGGCGGCTGGCGGAACGCGGAGCCGCACTGGACCTTCCGGCGATCACCGCGTCCGAGACACACCTCGACCTGTTCTTGGACCGACGGGACCGCGCCGAGGCGGCCGACGAGCCTTGGCCCAGTCTGGAGACGTGCCTGGAGTCGTACGGCTACACTCCCGCCGAAACCGTCTGGCGGGGCACCCCGGTGACGAACGAGCGGTTCGGCGACGAACTCGGTCCGGCGTATCTCCGGACGCTCGGTACGGCGACGGGCGCCCGATTCCGGGCGACGCTCGCGGAAGTCGTCGATCACTATCTGCGGACCGACCTGGAGGCGACCCTGGCGCTGTTCTACGCCGACGTCGGCGAGCCGTTCGACTCGACGTATCTCGGCACCGAACGGCGATTCGAGTAGGCGTTACAGATCCGCGAGCACCGCGTCGGCGGCCTCCCGACCGCTGCGCATCGCCCCCTGGATGGCGGACCACGCCGTGTAGTCGCCGGCGAGATACACCGTGCCGTTCGGGTCGCGGGTGTCCGGTAGGTCGTCGTGGATGCCGGGCGGTTGGGCGAACTGCGCGAACTCGATCCGGTCGGTGTGGACGTGTTCGAGGCCGGCGAACTGGCGTTCGGGATACCACGCCGCGAGGGCGTCGCGGGTCGCGTCGACCAGGTCTCCGTCGGGGGTATCGAGCGCGGCGTCCCCGAGGAACGTGGCACAGAGCAGTCGCCGGTCGTCCGGCGCGTAGCTCGACGCGACGGCGGAGAGCGGTACGATGGCGTTCGGCCGGTCGTCGGCCGCGTTCAGGTGGATCTTTCGGGCGTCGTCCAGCGACGGCCCGTCCGGCAGGGAACAGTACGCGGTGACGGACGGCCGGGCAGCGGTGGGGATGGCGGCCACACCCGTCAGGCGCCCGGCCGTCCGCGGGTCGGTGGCGACGACGGCCGCGTCGGCGTCGACGACGCGGCTCTCGGTTTCGACCGTCGCGCCGTCGGCGTCGCCCGAGACGGCCGCGACGGGGCTGTCGAGGTGGATGGTCGCACCGGCGTCGCGGGCGCGCTTGGCGAGTTGGGCGGGGACGGCGGCCATCCCCGCCGCAGGCAGGGCGATCAACCCCTCGCTCATCGCCTTGAAGGTGTACTCGAAGACCCGTTTCGACGTGGCGAGCGAGCGGTCGAGGGTGATGCCGCCGTAGAAGGGGGCGACGAAGTTATCGAGGTAGGATTCGGCGAACCCCCAGTCGCGGAGGTACTCGTCGATGGGCGCGTCCGCGCTCTCGAAGATGGCTACCTCGTCGCGGCTGCCGACGTGCTGACGGAGGGCGAGCGTCCGGAGTTTGTCCGTCGTGGTTACCTCCCGGTTGAACAGCGTCTCGGTGAGCGAGAGGGGGTCGCGGAGCGGGTCGGCGAGGACCGACCGCTCGCCAGGCCGGCAGATCACGGCGCCTGGCGAGAACGACTGCAGGTCGAGCGCACGCAGGTCGAGTTCCCGGCGGACGGCCGGATAGGCGGTGAACAGCACCTGAAATCCACGGTCGAGTGTGAAGCCGTCGCGCCGGCGAGTGCGGACCCGACCGCCGACCTCGTCGCGGCGTTCGAACACGGTGACGTCCGCACCGGCGTCGGCGAGGTGTCGGGCGGCGACCAGCCCCGCCAATCCGGCGCCGGCGACGGCGACCGACGGTGTATCGTCCATACCGAGCGGTCGGCCGGCGAGGATAAAGAATCCATGGACAGGGATTTGCCCCTCCGGTCGCAACCGTCGCCATGGACACTGCCGAACGGCTCCTCGGTCTCGACTGCACGGCGACCGGCGAGCGGTACGCCCCGGACCACGTCGGGCGGAGCGACGCCGGCGCGCCGGTCACGCCGGTCTACGACCTCGACGCCGTCGACCCGACGGCCCTACCCGCCGATCCGGACTCGATGTGGGACTACGACGCCCTCCTGCCCGTCGCCGCGGGCGACGCCGTCTCCGCGGCCGAGGGGGCGACACCGTTGCTCGACGCCGACGAGCTGGCGACCGACCTCGGCGTCGACGCCGTACTCCTCAAGGACGAGGGGCGAAACCCCACGGGGACGATACTGGACCGCGGGCTGTCCGTGGCGGTGACGATGGCGGAAAAGGGGGACGCCGACCTGCTAGCGCTCGCGGCAGCGGGCGACGCCGGACAGTCGGCGGCGGCCTACGCCGGACGGATCGACACCGACTGTTACGCCTACGTCCCCTCGCGTGCCCCCTTCCCGAACAAGGCGATGGTGAACGTCCACGGGGCGGACATGCGCGTGATCGGCGGGCGATACCCGGACGCACTCGAGGCGCTCCAGTCGGATCTGGTGACCGACTGGTACTCGCTCCAGGAGTTCACGACGCCCTATCGCCACGACGGCTACCGGACGCTCGCCTACGAGGTGGCCGGCGCGCGCGACTGGACGGCTCCGGACGCCGTCGTCGTCGCCGTCGGCACCGGCGAGACGCTGGTGGGTATCGAACGCGGGTTCCGCGACCTGATCGAACTCGGCCTGGTCGACCGGATGCCACGCGTCCACGCCGTTCAGGCGGAGGGATGTGCGCCGGTAGTCGACGCCCACGATGCGGGTGCCGACGCCGTCGACCCGGTGACGTATCCCGACACCATCTGCGGCGAACTCGAGATCCCGAATCCGGCGGGCGGATCGCTCGCCCTCGACGCCCTCGCCGAGAGCGGTGGCGAGGCCGTGGTCGTGAGCGACGAGGACCTGCTGGAGAGCGCCGTCGCCCTCACCCAGCGTCTCGGGACGGAGGTGGGCGCGACGGGTGGTGCCGCCGCGGCGGGAGCCTGGGCGCTCTCGGAGCAGGGTGCCTTCGACGACGACGAGACGGTCGTCGTGGTCAACGCCGACGCGGGTGTGAAGACGGCCGACCTGCTCCGGAGCCACCTGATGAGCCAGGGCGTCTGAGACGGCTCGTGTAACTGTTTTCCGACCGTCGCCGACGACGGGGGCGGCGACGGCCGGTACCGACTCGCGATGGGTCGTATGTGGATTCGGTGCGACGCACATCCGAGTTTGGCACGACAGCTTTATGAATTAGAGTCGTCTAAAAGCTGGCAGACAGACTGATGCTGAGCGACGCGATGGAGGACTATCTCAAGGCAATCTATCGGCTCCAGTCCGAGGACGGTGCGCCGGTGTCCACCTCGGCCATCGCCGGCGAAGTGGACAAGACGGCGCCGACGGTGACCAGCATGGTCCAGAAACTCGCTGACCGGGGCCTACTGGAGCGCGAGAAGTACAAGGGAGTGGAACTGACCCCGGAAGGGGAGACGGTGGCGCTGGAGGTACTCCGGCATCATCGCTTGCTCGAGGCGTATCTGGCCGAGCATCTCGACTACTCGTGGACCGACGTTCACGAGGAGGCCGACGCCCTCGAACACCACATCTCGGAGGAGTTCGAACGGCGAGTGGCCGAGGCGCTCGGCGATCCGAAGGTCGACCCCCACGGCGACCCGATCCCCAGCGCGGAACTGCACCCCCTCGGCGGCGACGAGACGACGCCGCTGAGCGAACACGAACCGGGTGATCGGGTGGTCGTCGGTCGGGTGCGTGACCGCGACGAGGAGGAACTCGCCTACCTCGACGACGCGGGCATTCGTCCGGGGACGGAGCTGGAGATCGTCGACGTGGCGCCCTTCGGCATGGTGACCGTCCGGATCGGTGACGAAGAGCAGAGCCTCCCCGAGTCGGTGGCCCGTACTATCCGGGTACGGCCGGCCAACGCCGACCCGGCCGAGGGGGTGACCGGTGCGTGACGGGCTGGCTCGAAATCCTCACCGTCGCCTTCGTCGCCCAACTCGTCGTGTTGCCCGGGGAGAAAGTCCAGTTCATCATCGCGGGGCTCTCGACCCGCTACAACCCGCTGGTCGTGGTGAGTGCCGCGGGCACGGCCTTCGCGGGGTGGACGGCGCTCGAAATCCTGTTCGGGGAGGCGCTCCAGCGGGCGCTCCCGCCCGTCGTGCTGGACGCGTTCACCGCCGGGCTGTTTTTTCTCTTCGCCGTCCTGCTCTATCGGTCCGCACCCGAAGGCGGCGACCCCGAACCCGTCGAGACGGCGACGACCGACGGCGGCGTCGCATCGCTGTCGGGCGACTTCCGGCCGACGGTGTTCGGTCGTGAACTCCCCGAGGTGTTCGGCGGCTTCGTCCCCATCTTCGCGATGATGGCGGCCGGGGAGTTCGGCGACAAAACCCAGTTGGTGACCATCGGTCTGGCGGCCCAGTACGGCGCTCACCCCGCGATCTGGGCGGGAGAGATGCTCGCCATCATTCCCGTGAGCCTCGCCAACGCCTTCTTCTTCCACCGGTTCTCGCACCGACTGGATCTCCGGAAGGCCCACTACTTCTCGGCCGCCCTCTTTGCCTTCTTCGCGAGCGACACCGTGTTGAGTATCTTCACCGGCTTCTCCGTCTGGGAGACGGTCGTCACGGCGGTGTCGACGGCCGTCCTGGCGTTGTTCTGACGCCGCGTCCGGAAGCGGTAGCGTTTTTCTCGCCGCCGGTCAGAGTCGAACCGTGCCGAGTCCCCTCCCCTCGCTCGCGGCCGGTATCGTCTTCGGCCTCGCCCTCGCCGCACCGCCCGGTCCGATGAACGCCGTCATCGCCGAGGAGTCCGTCAACAACGGCTGGTTCGCCGGCGCGCGAACCGGTCTGGGGGCGATGACTGCCGACGCCGTCTTCTTCGTCTGCTCGCTGCTCGGTGTCGTCACCTTCGTCGAGCGCTTCCCGACGATTCGCGCGGCGATGGTCGGCGTCGGCGGCCTCCTCATGCTCTACTTCTCCTACGGCGCCGCCTCGGAGGTGACCGACGGGATGGAGTCGGTCCCGACCGACGGCGCGGCATCCCGAGCGGCCACCGGGTTCCGCAAGGCGTTCGTGCTCGCGCTCACCAACCCCTACCAGATCCTCTTCTGGCTGACCATCGGCGTCGGGTTGCTCGAACCCGGCCGTCTCGACGTGCTCTCCTATACGCCCTACGTCGGCGCCGACCTGGCCGGTCTGTTGGTGGTCCGGACGGGGAGTCCGGCGCTCATCGTCGGCTTCTTCCTCGGCATCGGCCTCTGGATCACCGGCTTCCCGGCGGCGCTCCGCGCGGCCCAGCGGCGGGTCGCCTCCTTCACCCCCATCGTCGCCGGCGGCAGCGCCCTCGTTCTCGCCGGGTTCGGTGTGGTCTTTCTCGTCGACGCGGTGCGGACGCTGCTCTGATCCGGATTGGTGTGGCCGTGTCTCGACCGTCGCGTGTGGCGGGCGCGCCGTCGAGTCGCGCGTCGCCGCGGCTGGGTGCGTTCGAACGGCCTCCGGCCTTCGTCTCCGGTGTGACGCTCCTCGCGTCCTGAACGGCCACGGTCGCGGGAGACTACCCGACCAAGCGTATTTGCCGCCCCGACTCCGACGGACACGTATGCAACCCGACCTCTCGGCACTCGACGCGACCCTCGGCGACGGCGCGGACGGCTATCTCGTCGACGCCGACGGCACCGACTCGACCCAGCGCTACCTCTCGGGCTTCGACGCGCCGGACCCCTTCGTCACCTGCTACACCCCCGACGGCGTCCACCTCCTCGTCTCCGGGCTGGAGTACGGCCGCGCGAAGAAGGACGCGCGGGCGGACACGGTGTCCCGACTCGCCGACTACGACTACCGCGAACGGGTGAGCGAGGCCGGTCAGGTCGCTGGTCGGGCGGCCGTCGTCGCCGACTTTCTCGCCGAACGAGCGGTCGGGTCGGTGGCCGTCCCCGCGCGCTTCCCGCTTGGCACCGCCGACGGCCTGCGCGAGGCCGGCGTGACCGTAGACGTGGACGACGGCGACGCAGTCACGCGGATTCGTGCGGTCAAAACGTCCGAGGAGGTCGAGTACGTCCGTCGGGCCCAGCGGGCGAACGAGCGGGCGATGGCGGCCGCGGAGTCGGTGATCGAATCGGCGACGGTCGTCGAGGGCGTACTCCACCGCGACGGCGACCCGCTGACGAGCGAGGCCGTGCGTCGAGAAATCGAACTGACGCTGCTTCGCGAGGGGTGTGCGCTGGACGAGACCATCGTCGCCTGTGGCGCCGACGCCGCCGACCCCCACGACCGGGGGTCGGGACCGCTCCGTGCAGACGAACCGATCGTCGTCGACATCTTCCCGCGCGACAAGGGGACGCGGTACCACGCGGATATGACCCGAACCTTCCTGAAAGGTACACCCGACTCGACGCTCCGGGAGTGGTTCGATCTGACCGACGAAGCACGCCGGGCCGGACTCGACGCCCTCGAACCCGGGGTCACCGGGGAGGCCGTTCACGGTGCCGTCTGCGACGTGTACGAGGCGGCCGGCGTGCCGACGCTCCGAACCAATCCCGGCGCCGAGACGGGATTCATCCACAGCACCGGCCACGGCGTCGGTCTGGACGTCCACGAACTGCCGCGGATCGCCCCCGACGGCGACGAACTCGAACCCGGAAACGTCGTGACCATCGAACCCGGACTGTACGACCCCGACGTGGGCGGCGTCCGCATCGAGGACCTCGTCGTCGTCACCGAGGACGGCTACGAGAACCTGACCGACTACCCGGTCGAACTGGTCGTGTAACCGCAAGGCACTTCGTCGCGGTCGATCCACTGTCGGTGTGAACTGGCGGTATCGTCACACGGTACTGGGACTCTGCACGCTCGCGTTCGCCGCCACGATGCTGGCACGACTGGTCATCAGTCCGGTCGTGCCCGACGTGACGGGACATTTCGACGTCTCGACGGGGGCTGTCGGACTCGCGCTCTCGGGAATGTGGGCCGCCTACGCCCTCACGCAGTTTCCGTCGGGCATCCTCGGCGACCGATTCGGCGAACGATTGGTGATTCTCGCGGCGGTAGGCATCACCGCCGCCGCCAGTCTGTCGCTCGCGTTCGCACCCACGTTCGTGGTGTTCGGGCTGCTGACCGTCGTCCTCGGCGCGGGTGCGGGCCTCCATTACAGCGTCGCTACGTCGCTGCTCACGAAGGAGTTCGACGACATTGGACGCGCCATCGGCGTCCACGTCGGCGGTGGTCCAGTGGCGGGGCTGGTCGCCCCCGTCGTCGCCACCGCAGTGGCCGTCCGGTTCGGCTGGCGGGCCGCCATCGGCGTCGGCGCCGCCGTCGCCGTCCCCGTCTTCGTGGCGTTCGCCTGGCGAATCGAGCGGACGCCGCCGGAACGGCCCGAGGAGTCGATGCGCGACCGGATGGCGATCCGTCCGCTGATCGGACTGCTCACCCGTCCACCCATCGCCTTCACGACCCTCGTCGCCTTCCTCGGTGCCTTCTCCTGGCAGGCGACCGCCTCCTTCCTCCCTGCCTTCCTCGTCGCCTTCCGCGACCTGCCCGAGACGAGCGCCGGCCTCCTGTTCTCGGCGTACTTCGTCGTCAGCGGCGTCGGGACGCCGACCATCGGCTGGGTGTCGGATCGCGTCGGACGTGACGGCGCGGCCATCGTGACGATGGCGGCGGGCGTCGTTGGCTACGCGCTCCTCGTGGTCGGCCCACGGGTCGCGCTCCTGCCCGCCATCGGCCTCGTCGGCATCGCGATGACTTGGGGAGCGCCCATCCAGTCGCGCTACTTCGACAAGTTCGAACCGGACGAACGCGGCGCTGCCTTCGGCCTCGTCCGCACCGCGTACATGGTCCTCGGCGCGACGGGGAGTGTGGTCGTCGGCGCCCTCTCGGACGTGGCGGGGTGGGCCGTGGCCTACGGCCTCCTCGTGGCCGTGACGGGACTGGCGCTGGTCCTCCTCGTGTCCAACCTCGCCCTCGGACTCGATCTCTAGTCCACCGTCCCGCGCCACCGTCGGCACCGAACCCCTTTTGAGCGGTGAGGGGGAAGCCACGCGCATGGATCTGCTGGTGGTCGGCGCGGGCGAGATGGGCCGCTGGGTCGCCCGGACCGTCGACCGACCCGTCGCGCTCGCCGACGTCGACACCGCGGCCGCGGAACGGGCGGCCGCCGCCCTCGGAAGCGAGGCTCGGGCGGTGCCGACGGACACGACGGAGACGTTCGACGCCGTCTGTCTGGCCGTCCCCATCTCCGCCGTCGACGCAGCCGTCGAGCGGTACGCCCCCCGGGCGGAGCGAGCGATGTGCGACGTGAGCGGCGTGATGGCCGGGCCGGTGGCGGCGATGCGGGAGACGCTGCCGGATCGCGAGCGGGTGTCGATGCACCCCCTCTTCGCCGCGTCGAACGCTCCCGGGAACGTCGCCGTCGTCGCCGACGCACCGGGACCGGTAACCGACGCCATCCGCGACGACGTGGCCGCCGCGGGCAACCACACCTTCGAGACGACCGTCGAAGAACACGACACCGCGATGGAGACTGTACAGGCCGGCGCCCACACCGCCGTCCTCGCCTACGCCCTCGCCGCCGCCGACGTCCGCGAGGAGTTCGCGACGCCCGTCTCGGCCGCGATGGACGACCTCGTGGCGACGGTGACCGGCGGCACGCCCCGGGTGTACCGCGAGATTCAGGAGACGTTCGACGGTGCCGGCGCCGTCGCCGACGCCGCCCGACGGGTGGCGGACGCCGAGGGCGACGCCTTCGATGAGCTCTACCGCGAGGCCGGCGAATGATCGACCGCGAAGCCGTCCGGTCGAACGCCAAATACCTACGACAGGTGCGGCCCATCGACCCCGACGAAATCGCCGAGTACGTTGACGGTCGGCCGCATCCGGCGGCCGTCCACCGGGTACTCCGCGAGGAAGCCTACGATCTCGGCCTGTTCGAACGCGAAGACGGCGTGTTCGTACCCGCGAACGAGGACCCGGTGCCGCCGGCAGACTGGACGCCCACTCACCTCCCCGACAGCTACGTCGACGGGGTCGAGGACTTGCTCGTCGCCCGCTACGGCGCCAACTGGCACCGTGGCGACACCGGCGACCGACTGCGCGAGGTGATCCGGCGGCTGAAAGCCGACTACTACGAACAGAATCCGGTCGAGTACGACGAGGAGGTGGCGCTTGGCTACGCCATCTACCACCTGCCCGACTACTACGCCGCCGTCGGCTACCCCCTCGACGACCTGGTCGAGCGGTCGCTCCTCCCCCGTCGCCTCCGCGTCCTCGACGTCGGCGCGGGCGTCGGCGGCCCGGCGCTCGGTCTCCTCGAGTACCTCCCCGACGACGCCGTCGTCGACTACCACGCCGTCGAACCGAGCGCCGCGGCGGACGTCCTCGACTCCCTGCTCGCCGACACGCGCCGAAACGTCCGGACGACCGTCCACCGGGAACGGATCGAGGAGTTCGACTTCGACGACGCCCCCTACGATCTGATCCTCGCGGCCAGCGTCCTGAGCGAACTCGACGACCCGGTCTCCGTCGTCGAACGGGGGCTGGACACCCTCGCGGACGACGGGACACTCCTGGCCATCTCGCCGGCGGACCTCGAAACCAGCACCGGGCTTCGACGGGTCGAACGCGCCGTCGCCGACGACGGCGACGTGACCGTCTACGCGCCCACGCTTCGCCTGTGGCCCGGCACGACACCGTCGGACCGCGGCTGGTCGTTCGACGAACGCCCCCGGATCGAAGCGCCGCGACCCCAACGCCGTCTCGACGACGCCGGCGCCGATCCGGGGACGTTCCGCAACGAGACGGTGAAGTTCTCCTACACGCTCCTCCGACGCGACGGTCGGCGTCGTGTCGACGCCCGTGCCGATCCGTCGCGACACGCCAAGATGGCCGACATGGAACGCCACGTCACGGAACGGATCGACCTGCTAGCGGTGAAGCTCAGTCGGGACCTCGCTGATGGCGGGAATTCACTGTTCAAGATCGGTGACGGGAGCGAGCGACTGGAACACTACGCGGTGTCGACCCGGGAATCGGCGCTGAACCGTGCCCTCCGAACGGCGGAGTACGGCACGGTCCTCCAGTTCGAGAACGTTCTCGCGCTGTGGAACGACGACGAGGGGGCGTACAACCTCGTCGTCGACGGCGAGGCGGTCGTCGACAGAGTGGCCTGAGACGGCCGGTGACGGCTGCGGTCGTGAGCCGGAGCGCCTAACCCGGCGGCCACCCGAGGGGCGGGCATGGACGAGCCACACGTCCTCCTGACGAACGACGACGGTATCGACTCCGTCGGGTTCCGCTCACTCTACGACGCGCTCTCTGAAATCACAGAGGTGACCGCCGTCGCGCCGAGCGGTGACCAGAGCGCCGTGGGTCGTGCGATGTCCCGCGAAGTCGAAGTCGAGGAACACGACCTGGGGTACGCCATCCACGGCACGCCCGCCGACTGCACCGTCGTCGGTCTGGAGGCACTCTGTCCGGACGTGGACATGGTGGTCGCGGGCTGTAACCGCGGCGCCAACCTCGGCGCCTACGTCCTCGGGCGCTCCGGCACCGTCAGCGCTGCCGTCGAGGCCGCCTTCTTCGACGTGCCCGCCATCGCTGTCTCGCTGTACGTCCCCGGTGACGACGGCGAGTGGGAACACGCCGCAGACGAGATACGGGACTACCGAAACGCCACCGAGGCGACGGTCTACCTCGTCGAACACGCTCTCGGCGCCGGCGTCTTCGAACAGGCGGAGTACCTGAACGTCAACGCCCCCATCTACGACCCCGGCGCGGACCTCGCGCCCCTGGAGATCACCGAACCGTCGACGCTCTACGACATGCGCGCCGAACGTGACGGCGGCCGGATCAGCCTCACCGACAACGTCTGGGCGCGGATGCGCGAGGGGACGCTCCCCGACCCGCAGGGGACCGACCGCCGGGCCATCGTCGAGGGCCGAGTCAGCGTCTCGCCGCTCACGGCGCCCCACACCACACAGCACCACGAGGCTCTCGACGCCCTCGCGGAGACGTACCGGAGCTGACGGGTGTCGACGGGGCCGACCACCAACACCTTTGAGCGACGGACGGCTACTACCGAGCGATGCACCGACCGTTCGTCGACCTCCTGGACCGGAACCTCGACCACGCCGCCGCGTTCACGGACCGGTTCGACGACGTACAGGACGCCCAGCACCCGCCGGTCGTCACCGTCTGTTGTTCGGACTCGCGCGTCCTCCAAGACCACATCTGGGGAAACGACACGCCCGGTCAGTTGTTCACCTGCGGCAACATCGGCAACCGCGTCGTCGACCGGACGGCCGCGGGCGACGTCGTCTCCGGGGACGTACTCTATCCCATCGTGCACACGGGGACCGAAACAGTCGTCGTCGTCGGCCACACGGGCTGTGGCGCCGTGACCGCGGCCTACGACGACCTGACCGACGGGATCGACGAACCGCCGGGCATCGAGCGCTGTCTCGACCTGCTGGAACCCCAACTGGAGGCGGGCGTCGACGCGCTCCCCGACGGACTGGACCGAGCGGCCGCCATCGACCGCCTCGTCGAGTACAACGTCGACCGACAGGTCGACTTCCTCGTCGAGAGCGACGAGGTGCCGGCCGAGGTGGAGGTTGTCGGCGTCGTCTACGACTTCCAGGACGTCTACTCGGGGCAGCGAGGGGAGGTCCACGTGATCAACGTCGACGGCGAACGAGACCCCGATGCCCTGCGGGCAACCCATCCCGACATCGAGAGTCGGATCGAACGGCTGTGGACGTACTGAACGGGGTCGTTACGTCTCCGCGGCGCGCTCTCTTCAGATTCGTCGGCACAGACACCCGTCCGCGAGTGTGATCCCACCGGCTCTCCCGCTGTTCCACCTCGTTCAGGTAGCTGAAATCCACACTGGGGAGACACTACTAACTACCGTTAGGTGACACTTTTCGAGGTCGCACAATCACAGCACGAACCGGGCCCGACCTTCAGAACGTATATGAATATTTTCATAAATATTCTTATACTGTGAGAGCCCCTCTAACACTCGAAGATGAACTCAACGAAAGAGTACAGTTCGAGGCGGGACACGTCGCCGACCGGAACGACCCGCCGACAGATGCTCGCTGCGAGCGGCCTTGTGGCGGTCGGGGCGCTCGGTGGCTGCCTCGATAGGGTCGCGAGCGCGACGACTCATACGGGGGCGTCACCAGCAGCACCGTTCGCAGGCATCGGTGAGTACACGGGTCCAACACCGATTGGTGACGAGCCGACCGTATACAAACTGACACCGACCGCGTCCGCAGACATCGGACCAGTATCTAACGAAGTCGAACTCGAAGCGTGGGTAACCGCAACCGCCATCGCAGCCACCTGTTGTTTCGACTACAACGATGGCACGACTCAAAGTAACCGAGTCGGTTACAACAACGGTCGGAGCAACCGAGCAACAATCCGTGGCCCGGGTGACTCCGACTCGGACGCCGATGGGGTCGACGACACGGTCGAGGTGCGTTCAGCCGCGCTCGAACTAGAGACACAACTTCTCGCCCAGACGACGGAGGCAGCAGCATCCATCAGCAAGCGCAGTGCTCGAACCGGCCGGAATCCGGACACCGGCAAACCCATCAAAGAATTTTTCGACGGGATGATGGACACCATCGAGGAGGTACAGGCCACACTTGAACGCTGCTCCGACGACGTGTGCGTCACCGTCCGGGACCACGCAGATGGACGCAAAAAACTGACCCAACAGGCGTCGGCGCACGTCGATAACGGCGAATGGGAAACCGCCAGCGAGAACGTTCAGGCCGTACAAGAAATCGTCGAAGGCGATATCGAACTCCTCGAATCGTCGTTGAACGACGCCCCGGACGAACCACTCGGCAACCCCCGTCTGCAGGAACTGACTGGGGCAAGTTCCGAAAACGTTGCTGCTCTCTACGAGTACCTCGCCGGTAAGCCCGTACTCAGTGAGCAGTTCACTATCACGGTGCCCGATGCACGCCTCTCCGGAGGCGGCAGCGACATCATCGTCGGCGAGTACCTCTCGCCTCGCCACGTCATCGAGTACGTGACCGGTCGGGCCGACACTGACGGGAAAGTCTACGCATGGGGGGATTCCAAGCGTGCGTCCAGTGGAGGGAACAACACCAGCCCGATTTACGAGGGCGACGCTGTCGGGGGTCAAAACGCGATTCACCGCGGCTCACTCATGAATCCCGGTGACGATGACGGGAGCCCGCTGTACAACTCGGAAACGTTCCTGTCTGCCATCTCCGGACCTGTCGACACGGGCATCCATCTCGAATCACACGCCGTTGACGGGAGAGTTACTGTTCGTCCAGTGAACGACCCGCCTCAACCCACAGAGGCAACTCCTGCTCTTGCGGTCAGCGCAGACGGGTCGTCTTCCGAACCCGCAGACTTCGACGAGTGGGGGTCTGAAAGCGGCGAGAGTTCGACCACGTCGACGCTGGTGTGTCCGATTATGGTCGCTCCGCCGGACTGTCCGATGCCGTTCTCAGCGCTGTTGTACGTGCGCCGCTGCAAGCACACTGACCAGTACATCTACACGGGCGGATGGGTCATCGACGATGGCAGTCTCTACGAAGATTCCACTACACTCGTGGCTGTGGGAGGTCAGACAGAAGTCATCGGGATTGGAGCGGGTGATTTGGACGGAGATGGGTACGGTGACGTGATGGCCCGTCGCCTGTCGGGAGACGGAGACCAACGAGGGGCGCGACTGTTCGATGGGACGGTTTCGGCTGCAGTTGCCGAGGGTGTGCTTTCAGAAGCGGAAGGTAACGACAGAGTGGTTCGAAAGAAGCCGGGGAGAACGGCGCCGCAAGAGGGGGACACTGGCGATGGAGTACCGGTGGTGGTTGCGCAACAAGGACGCCTGCCAATTGTCCACTTCACGGAATCGAACGCCTCCGATACCGTGAAATTCAAAGCTGGAGCAGAGCTCTCGAAGAGCGTGAACTGAGCCGCCTCCGCTCGGCGACTCTCCCGCTGTTCCACCGAATTCAGGTCGATACAACCTCCCAGACCGTGGACGTGACGGGACTGCACGCCCCCGTTCTCGTGAACACGGCAGCCGCACGTCGACGCGATAAGGTCGCTTGGCCCGAGGGCTCAGTTATCGAGTCGCTCGCCGCCGAACGTCGCGAGCGCGGCGTCGAGAGTCGACGCCCCCATCACTAATCTCCGTCTAGAAATCCGGTAACAGCCGTTCTTTCGCCTACCGACTCTCTCGTCGTTCTACTTCGTTCAACTCGCTAAAATTCACCATACTCAGTAGGGAACTGATTTTCTTGGACCCACCAATCACACGTCGATGGTGAGATTCTGTGTCTGTGGTAACGTAATCTACGCTCTGTCATCAGCGACGGATGCACAGGGACGGCTGTACATCCCGAAGGAGGTGCGCGAGAAGTACGGCCAGAAGTATCACATCGTTCTGTACGAGGACAAAATCGAGCTGATCCCGGTCGCAGACGACCCACTCGCTGCTGTCCGCGAAGCGGCAGGTGAGCTTCACGCTTCAGCCGTCGAGGAGATCCGAGAGGACATCGAGGCAGAGGCGAAAGACGAAGCTGAGGAAGCCGGCGGGGACCGATGACGGTGTACGTCGAGACGGAGTTCCTCCTCGCACTCGCCAACGATACAGATTGGTTACCGGGTTAGTGTGCGGTACGACGGCAAAACACGAGTGATGCAGGTCGGCGCAGTCGGCCATCGATCGACCATCTACGACGAGTTCTCCCACTGGTTTGTCAGGGTCACTTGGCAGTGGAACTGCAATGTCGTTCATCACCCGAGGATTGAGAGAACAGCAACCGGAAGACGATCCAATAGCTAGATAGGCAATAGATGGTCTAAAACGCCCGAACTCGACTACCTGCTCTCTCGCTGCTCAACTTTGTTCAGCTCGATCAGCAGGCGGAAAATCGCCTTGACGAGGTTCGCGTCCACGTCGAAGTTCTCGGCGTTCTCGCCGACCCGCTCCATCACGCGGGCCTCCTGTGACTCGTCGGTCGTCGGGAGGTCACGCTCCGCTTTCACCTCGGCGACCGTGCCCGCGACGTAGGTTCGACGGGCGATGAGTTCGACGAGTTCGCGGTCGATCTCCTCGATCTCCTCACGGAGTTCGGAGAGCGACATCTCCTCGGTCGTGCCGTTCATTCGATCACCCGTGCGCCGTCCGTTCGTGTCGTCGTCATCCATGTGTCTCCCTCGCGTTGATTCCAGTTGTCGCGCACCTGTTCGAGGTCGTCCCGCTCGCCCACGGCGACGATGCTCGGCCCCGTCCCCGAGAGCGAGACGCCCGCGGCGTGGGGCATCGCCTCGACCGCCGGGTCGGTCGGGAAGTCGAGCGCCGCCGAGAAGGCGAGGCCGTTGACCGTCATGGCCGCGCCGTAGCGCCCGTCGAGCGCCAGATCGGCGACGAGTCGGGCCATCGGCGCCACCTGCGCGCACCGCGCCACGTCGGCGTCGGCGCTGAAGGCACGCGTCGCGGGCGTCCAGACGAGGACGTCCCACTCGACGGCCTCGTGATGGAGCAAGTCGTCCGCGTCGTTGTCGGTGACGGTCACGCCGCCGAGCATACTGGCGCTCGCGTCGTCGAACGCGCCGGTGACGGTCACGCCGGCGTCGCGGGCGGCCCGGACGCCGATCCGGCAGGCCCCCTCGCGGTCGATCCGGGCGTCGTCGTCGGGGTCGTCGACACGCCCGGACGAGTCGGCGACGGGTACGTCGAGCGCCGACAGCGTCGCCAGCACCGTCGCGTTCGCGGCGGCGCTGGAACTCTTCAGACCGGCGGCCATGGGCACCTCGCTCACGGTGCGCACGGAGCCGCCCTGCCCGTCACCGAAGCGCTCGACGACGCGTTCGACACACCGACGGATCAGTCGGGTGTCGCCGTCGGGCGCACCCGCAATCTCGCCGTCGACGGTGTCGGTGTCGTCGAGTTCGACCCGGGCGGTCGTCTCCGCATCGATGGCAAAGGCCGACCCCACGCCCGTCGCGAGGGCGTTGAGGACCGTGCCCGCCCCGAGTGCGGCGGCCTCGCCGTACATACCGAACCCCGCGCGGAGCGGACAGTTATGTGTGCCGGTCTTAGCGAACGAACCGCGAGCCGAGGAGCCCGGCGAGGCCACCCGTGACGGCCGTGGCGACGCCGGACAACAGGAGCGGTCCGACCGCACCGGTCAACGGATACGTCTGTCCCGTGCCCGGACCGGACACCAGCGAGAGACCGGCGAGACCCGCACCCGCCATCACGAAGAAGCCGACGAGAGCGCCGGCGGCGGCGACGAGTCCGGCCGTCCCGGCGTCGGCGAAGCGCGACCCCGAGAGGAGGCCGAGGGCCGCAGCGACGACGGGGCCGGCGAAAAACAGCGTGATCGTGGTCTGGAACACCGAGAGCGCGACGAAGACGGGACCGAACGTCGCCGGGTCGGTTCCCGTCGCTGCGGTGACGAACTGCGTTCGCGCCCAGTCGGTGGCGACGAAGCCGACGACGCCGAGGGCGAGACCGACCGCGGCGAACGTACCGACGATCAGGGCGACCTGTCGCCGCGCCGAGGGCAAGGCCGAGTGACGGGACACGTCAGGGTCTCCACAGCCACAGCCGATCCAGCGGTTCGGTCCAGTCGACGCGTTCCTCCCACGCCACCTCCGAGGGCGCGGCGACGAGGACGAAGGGGCCGGCCTGAATCAGAAAGGCGTAGGTCACGTCACCGTCTGCCTCGTAGTACACCCGGTGCCACCGGTCGCGCCCGAACGAGAAGTCGCCCTCCCGTCCGACCGCGGTGTCGAACAGGGTCCGGACCGCCGCCGTCGCGGCCGACACGTCGGTGTACCGTTGTACGAACAGCGAGGTGTGGGGGTAGTCGAGCGGTTCGAGGTCGGTCGGCTGGTTCGCCACGTCCGGAATCCCGTAGCTCACCACGTAGGCGAAGCCGGTGCGGTCGGTCGGTTCGCTCACCGTGTCGAAGTGAGTTCGCTGGCGTGCGAGCAACGCCTGCCCCTCGTTCTCGTCGTCGTCCTGGTCGTCGCCGAACGGATCGCGCTCGACGTATCGTGGGCCGCTGTAGGCGTACCCGGCGTACTCGGCCGAGTGGTAGATTTCGAAAAGCCCGGGCGGCGCTTCGTCGTCATCGTCGTTTTCGTCCTCCGGATCGAGCGTGTCGTCGTGGAGGTGGCGGTAGAGGTCGGCGTCGATCTGTCGGTCCGAGAGGACGCGCCTGACGAACAGGTCGCTCCGGATGCCGCGGAGGTACGCGTAGAGGCGTTCGAGTTCCTCGTCGATGCGGTCGAGGTCCCCCCGGTTGCCGAACCGGCGGATCGTCGCGACGTGCGAGTCGACCTCCCCGCGCATCTGGTCTGGGATGCCGAAGTGATCGCCGAGTTCCGACGCAGCGGTGGCGACGGCTCGGTCGGTCGACCGGCGAACGAGGTCGAGGCTGTTCGCGTCGAACTCGGCGTCGTTTCGGACACGCCGAACGGTCGCCATCGCGTTGCCGAGGACCCGCTGGTAGGTCGCGATGGATTCGTCGTAGTCGGTCGCGAACCACTCGATGCCGCCGTAGACACGTTCGACTTCGGTCGCCAACTCCCGGTTCGGCACCGCCGGCTCCGTCTGCTGTGGCGTCGGCTCCTCGTCGACGGCCGGTTCGGTCCCCTCGGCCTCGACGAGGGGTTCGTCCGCGGCCGTCGCCGTCGTCGTCTCGGGGTACTCCACGTTCGAGTCACCGGCGGACAGACAGCCAGAGAATCCGACGGCCGCCCCGACCAGCAGTGCCCGACGCGTCCACTCCATGGGCGCGTCAAAGCAGGCCCCCGGTAAATAATGTGCGGCCCGGGAATCAGGCGTGAGAAGGACAGCGACGGCGGGAGCCGACAGACTCAACGGGACCGGGTGCCGACCGCGAGGCATGGGTACGCCACTGGAGTCACGCGACGCACAGGTCGCCGAGGTGCTGGATCGGCTGTACGACGAGTATCCCGACGCGGCCATCTCACTGAACTACACGAACCGGCTGGAACTCCTCGTCGCCGTCGTCCTCTCGGCGCAGTGTACCGACGAACGGGTCAACGAGGTCACGGCCGACCTCTTCGAGAAGTACACGTCCGCCGCGGACTACGCCGCGGCCGACGAGGAGGAACTCGCCGACGATATCTACGGCATCACGTTCCACAACAACAAGGCAGGGTACCTGAAGTCCATGGGCGAGACGCTCGTCGCGGAACACGACGGCGAGGTCCCCGACACCATGACGGAACTCACCGACCTCTCCGGCGTCGGACGAAAGACGGCGAACGTCGTCCTCCAGCACGGCCACGACGTGGTCGAGGGTATCGTCGTCGACACGCACGTCCAGCGACTCTCGCGCCGACTCGGCCTGACGACCGAGGAGACGCCGGAACGAATCGAGGCGGACTTGATGGACGTGGTTCCGGAGTCCGACTGGCAACAGCTCACCCACCTGCTCATCAGTCACGGGCGGGCAGTGTGCGACGCCCGGAATCCGGACTGCGGGGAGTGCGTACTGGAGGACATCTGTCCGTCTTCGAAACGCGATTCGGCGGTCGACCTCGCGAGCGGCGAGGCGTGGACTTAGAGGAGGTGTAACTGGACGTAACGGACGACGCCGACGAGGTAGGCACCGAGCCAGAAGATCACGTAGCCGAAGACGCCGAGTCGCAGGCGGCCGCGCCACGCGCTCATGTTCTCGTGGAGGTCGTTCAGATCCACGTCGGGGTCGGGGTCGCGGTAGAGGTCGGCTTCGTACTTCGCCTGGAAGATGCGGACGATGCCCGTCAGCGCGAACGTGAGCATCGCGTAGGCCTGGAGGCCGAGCACCGCGTGCAGGACCGCGAGGCCGCCGAACTGGTCCGGCAGTCGCGGCACCATCCACCCGACGACGGGCACCGTGGTCAACACCAGGCCGACGAGGATGTACTTCAAGTGTCTCGTCAACACCGGCCAGGTTACGGTGTCGGTGTCGATGACGATCCACGCACCGTAGAGATAGAACGGAAAGCTCGCGGTCACCGCGAGACCCGCAAGCGTCGCCACCGTCGCGTCGCCTACCATCGGCGAGGCTTAGGATGCGGTGGTTAAAACGCACCCGACTCGGGGGCGAGGTCGGAAAGCGTATGCCGCTGTGGGTCCAACTCACGCCGATGGCTGAACCGTCACCGTCGTCGACCGACGGGTCCGACGACGCGCCGGCCCCGTCCGAGACGGACGCCGACGTCGAGGCCCTCCGCCGCGAAGTCGAGGAGAAGTACGACTTCGAGAACTTCGGTCCGAGCGACATGGCGCAGATGAGCGCCGAGGAGTGGGACGCGGCGTTCGATCCGGACAGCTGGATCGTGGGTACCGACCTGCTCGACCGGGTGGAGACGGATCTCAAGAACCGGATCGCCACCCGCGAGGTGTTCGCCGTCCTCGAACGCTACGAGGAGGACGGCGAGGAGAAACTGATCGCCTACTCCGACGAGGGTTACGCCATCGTCGGGGCGGACGGGAGCGTCGAGGGGCGCGGGACGGTGGTTCGCGACGTGAAACCCACCGTGGCGCTCTGTTCGATGGACACCTACGAGGTGCCCGACGCGCCGGAGGACGTGTCACTGCCGGCGCCCAGCGACGTACCGGAGGGGACGGGTCAACTGGGGAACAACCTCCTGCAGGTGGTCGCGTTCGCGCAGTTGCTGACCGGCTTCGGACTGATCGGCGTCTGGCTGTTGACCGACACCATCCCGACGCCGGGCGGGTACGTCAACCTCGTCCCGCCCGTGATGGGGCTGCTGTTCGTCGGACTCGGAGTCTTCCTCTTTGCCGTCGTTGCCAACGCGCGACTCTCGGACCGGTTCCGGGCCGAGGAGTTCCGTGACCGCCTGCGTGCCGTCGGCGTCGAGGATGGCGACCGACCGGACTTCCTCCCGCCGCTGGAAGAGGGAGCGTCGACGGGGACGCCGGAGGCGGAGACTGACGAATCGCGCGCCGATTCCGACTGACGCGGACGGTGGGGAGTCGGTGGGTTTAAGCGCGTTCCATCCTCAGATTCGACCGTATGAAGAGGCGGGACTTCCTGAGAGTGGCCGGTGGGTCCACCGCCGTCGGAACGGCCGCCGCCACGGCGACGCCGGCCGCAGCGCAGGCGTCGTTCGACGGGTGGATGAGCGACGTAGGCAACTACAGCGAGGTGGCCGACGCGACCGGACAGGACGAGGTGACGATCACGGTCGGTGCCCAGGGCAACGGCGGCGCCTTCGCGTTCGGTCCCCCGGCGGTCCAGATCGATCCCGGGACCACCGTCGTCTGGGAGTGGAACGGCGAGGGCGGCCAGCACAACGTCGTCGCCGAGGAAGGCGGCGAGTTCGAGAGTGAACTCACCGCCGACGCCGGGTTCACGTTCGAACAGACCTTCGACTCCGAAGGCACGATCAAGTACTTCTGCCAACCACACCGCGCCCTCGGCATGAAAGGTGTCCTCGTCGTCGGCTCGATGCCGGACTCCGGCGGCGGTGGCGGCGGTGGTGGCGGCGGTGGTGGCGGCGAAGTCGACCTCCACACGCTCGGCGTCCCGATTCAGGCACACTGGGTGGGCGGCGCGACGATTCTCGGTATCATCGTCTCGCTCGTGTTCACCTTCTACGTCCTGAAGTACGGCGAATCACCGAACACCGGCACTGGGAGGGGAGAGTAGATGTCCTCGAGTGGAAGCACTTACGGCGACATTCACCGATACGAACCGGCGCGCGAGAGCACAGCCGCGGCCATCGCCATCGTCCTCCTGACGGTCATCGAGGTGGTGTTCGTGTTCATGTTCGCCTACGGCCTCGTGAGCGGCTGGGGCCTGACCGAGACGGGCAACATGTTCCTCGGGGCCATCCTGGCCGTCATCTTCGTGGACCTGGCGTTCATCCTCGCGCTGTATCGCAAGGAGTTCCTCCCGGACGTCGTCATCGTCAAGAAGCGACGCCGCAAGTGGGAGGACCTCTACATCCGTGAGGAAGACGTCGACGGTGAGACGATCGGCGACGGGGCGTGGGACACCGTCAAACGCGCAGTGTACCCGTACTACAAGCGATAAGCATGAGCCTAGAAAAGAAAGACGAGATGGACCACAAGGGGTGGATGAAGCGGAAGGATCTGACGCCCGTCGAAGCCACCTTCCTGACGGCGCTCATCTGGATGGACAAGCGGCTCCGGATCGTCGACTACCTGGAGCTGCTGGAGGACCTGTATTATAAGGTCAACCTCCAGATGCCCAAGAGCCACACGGAACAGTACGATCTGGACAACAAATTCTGGTACTGGTACCCCCTGTACGCGCTGGGATCGTTCTCCACGCTGGCGTACATCGTCGCGGCCGTCAGCGGCGCCTTGCTGGGCTTTTATTACGCCCCGGCACAGGCCGGCGACCCGAGTACCGCGTACAACTCGATCACGTTCATCATGACCGACCTCCAGTTCGGGTTCATGCTGCGCTCCATCCACCGGTGGTCCGCACAGGTGATGGTCGCAGCCGTGTTCCTCCACATGCTCCGTGTGTACTTCACGGGCGCGTACAAGGAACCGCGCGAACTCAACTGGCTGCTGGGTATCGTCCTCATCAGCCTGACGATGGTGTTCGGGTACACGGGTTACCTGCTTCCGTGGGACCAACTCGCCTTCTGGGCCGGACAGATCGGCGTCGAGATGTCGCTCTCGATTCCGCTGGCGGGTGAGTGGATCGCCCAACTCCTGTTCGGCGGGTTCACCCTCAGTCAGGCGACACTCCAGCGGATGTACATCCTCCACGTGTTCCTGCTCCCCTTCGTCGTGACGACGCTGATCGCCATCCACATCGGCATCGTCTGGGTGCAGGGCATCGCGGAACCCCACTAATCATGAGCGAAAACGACACCAACACCGACGGCAGCGAGGAGGCTCGTACCGACGGCGGCAACCCGGGAATCGTCGCCCCGGACGACGAGACGCCCACGTGGCGCGAGCGCAAGGAACGGACGACGGGCCTCTCGCGGCTCACCTACGAGTACTTCGAGCGGGCACGACGCGAGGACCAGGACCTGCGTACCGAGTCCGACTACGTCGAGCGCGACGTGCTCGCGTTCCCGACGTGGCCCCACGAGACGGTGCGGAACCTCTCCATCGTGGCCTTCTTCACCGGGATGATATTCTTCCTCTCGGCGACGATGCCGCCACACATCGGCGCGCCGGCGAACCCGAGTTCGACGCCGGCGATCATCCTGCCCGACTGGTATCTCTACTGGTCGTTCGGGCTCCTGAAGCTCGGTCCCCTGAACCCCGACCTCGCCATCCTCGGCGGACAGAAGATCACCGCGGACCGCACCTACGGCGTGCTGGCGAACGTCGTCGTCGTGGGCGTCATCGCCATCGTTCCCTTCCTGAACAAGGGATCGGCCCGACGCCCGGTCGAACAGCCGTTCTGGTCGGCCGTCGGCGTCGGCGGCGTGGTCTTCGCGTTGACCATCAGCCTGCTGGCGGTCAAGAACCTGATGCCGATGAACGTCGACCTGCTCTTCGACCTGACGTTCCTTCTGCCCATCGTGGCGACGGCGGTCACCTACGCCGTCCTCAAGACGATGCGCGAGGGGTACATGTACGACCTCAACCGTCGGTACTACCGGCTCCGTCCGCCGAAGTGACCGACGGTCGATGACCGCTCCTTCGGACGGCCCCGACGACGTGAGCCGTGATTCCGACGCCCAACGAGCCGACCGTGGCGACGCCGAACGCGACGGTCGTCGGGACGTGGTCGTCCCGATGCGCCTGTACAAGACTATCACCGTCTTCTCGACGCTCATCGCCGTCGTCGGCGTCGTCGTCGGCTTCGTGTTGCTCGACGCCGCGACGATCAGGCTCAGTCTCCTGCGCCGCCTCGTGATCGGCCTGCTGAAAGCCGTGGGAATCGCCCCACCGTCGGCGCTACTGAGCGCGGTACTCGCCGTCGCCGGCCTCGTGTCCATCGGCGTCGGGGCCGGCGTGTACGTCCTCGGGACGCGGTTTCGCGCTCGCGGAATGGGAAACCCTCAAGAGGACGCCGACGAATCTTCGAGTAATGGCTGACGAATTCATCAAGGGACTCGGCATCTTCACCGGCGCCGGTCTCGGCTGGGTCGTGCTCGCGGGCTGGTATCGCACGCCGAGTTTCGAGAGCACCCGACAGCTCGTGAGTCCGGTGTCGCCGAACCCGGCGAACGCGGACCTGTTCAACCTGCTGGCAATCGGACTGATGGACACGCTCCTCTGGTTCGCACTCCTCGGCCCACTGGCGTTCTGGGTGCTTCTCCCGGCCGCCAGGCAGACACGAAAGGCCATCGAAGACCGTCGTAACGCCTGACGCCGCCCTCCTTCCCGCGTATCGACCTGTGCAGCCGCCGGTAGACGTCTCGTCTCGGACAGGGTAACGGCCGCGACGCGTCGCTCGGGACGTACGGTGAAAAAATCCCGCCGGCCGCCTCAGACGATGGCGTTCCAGACGGGCTGGACGAAGATGAACAGGCTCTGGTAGCCCGCGTACAGCAGGGCGAGAAGCGACGCCGCGACGGCGCCCTTGGGTCGTTCGAACGTCATGTCGTTTCGGGCCTCGACCTGCCGGGACTCGAATTCGAAGAAGTCCGTCAGGAACAGACCGACGACGAGGACCGACATGACCATGCCGCCGTGTGGCTCGACGAGCAGGAAGACGAACGAGGCGAGAACCAGCGCGATGGTCGACAGCGAGTGCGGCGTGTACCGACTCAGTTCATCGGCGCCGTCCTCGACCTGTCCGGCATGGACGGAGTGTGCTCGGATCCGCGTGAGCATGTTCACCACAACCAGCGCCAGCACCACGTGCGCGATGTACGGTTCGAGCGCGTCGAGGGCGCCGACCGGGACGACGAACTGTAGCGGTTGCATGCTTCGAACTGAAGCGCTGATTCATTAGAAGTTTTCCGTTCCTATCCGGTGTCGGGAGTCACCACGTCGAGCACCCCGGCACGTTCGATCCGAACGTCGGTCCCGACGTCTGCGGAGCCGTATCGAATCCCGTCGACGAAAAGCGCGACTTCGCCCTCCCGCTCCACGGAGAGGCCGAGACCCGCCTCCGGGTCGACCACGCGCACGTCGGGGGACGTCGAGAACGGTGCGACCGGGACGACGCTCAGCCCGGCACCCGCCTCGAGGACGGGCCCGCCCGCCGCGGCGGCGTAGCCGTCACTCCCCATGGGTGTCGCGACGACGATGCCGTCGGCCCGGACGGACCCCAGCCGCGTGGCACCGGCCCTGAGGGCGTACTCGGAGATGCTCGCGGGGGCGGCGGTGACGAGCGCCACGTCCTTGACTGCGCGGGCGACGACGCTCCCGTCGCGGTGGACACCGACGACGGGATGAGACCACCGTGTGCCGTCGCCCGCGACCAGCGTCGCCAGAGCGCCGTCGAGGGTATCCCGCGCGACGAGGTGTCGTCCGCCGTCGGCCGTCACCGGGAGGACGGGCGCGTCGGGCGAGTCGGCGACGGTCGATCGAATGGCATCGTCACCGACGGCGACGACGGCGTCGACCGCTCGCTCCCCGTCCTCGGGCACGAGCGAGGCGCCCGAGACGCCGACGGCGGCGGCGACGGCGTCGTCGCCGCCCCGGACGGCGACGTTCACCGCCACCTCCCACCCGAGCGCCCTAGAACCTGCCGTTCACGACGTCGCGTCCGCTCCATGCGGGGTACGTCGACCTACGGCGATAAAAAGCCCCCTCGATCGGTAACGAGTGCCGTCGCTCCCGTGGCGTTCGACGCCGTGGTCCGGGGAGACGCCGTCGCGGCGGACGACACCCCTCTCAGAACGGCCAGTCGCCGGTCGCTCGCATGCCCGCAGCCAGATCCTCGCGTTCGAGAGCCGCAGCGATGGCGTCGGGATCCCGGCGGTCGATCCGGTCCGCGTCCGCGAGGGCGGCGACGACTTCGGTCACGAGGATCGCCCCCTCGCGTAGCGTCCGGCGTTCGAGTTTGTCGAGCGTGTCCGCGCTGGTGTGACCCCAGCCACGCCCCCGGTCGTCGCCGTCGCTCGATACCAAGAGCCCGGGAACACCCCGCGCGACGAACGGCCAGTGGTCGCTGTGGGGATGCTGGGTCGGACGGACCGAGACGGGATGGCCGAACCGGTCGGCGACGCCCTCGACTGCCGCGCCGAGTTCGTCGAAGCCGTGGGTGTACCACTGCAAGGTGCGGCCGCGACAGACGCCGTCGCAGTTGACGAGGGCCTGCACGGCGTCGGGGTCGATCAGTCCGGCCTCGCGTTTCGATCCGCGGAGACCGACCTCCTCGGCACCGAAACAGACGATCCGGACGCGACGGGAGAGGTCGGCGTCGCGAGCGAGGAGGGCGCGCGCAACTTCGAGGACGGTGGCCGTCCCCGCGGCGTTGTCGACGGCACCCTCGGCGATGTCGTGGGCGTCGACGTGGCTGGTGAGGTAGACGGCACGGTCGGTCTCGGGGCCGATGTCGGCGCGGACGACGCCGCTCTCCGCGGACGGCGTCTCGCAGTCGACGCGGACGGTGACGTCCTCGCCCTCGTGGCGGCGACAGAGGCGCGAGCCGACTTCCCGGCTGACGCCGACGGCGGGGATGGGACCGAGCGGTGCGTCTTCGGTGCCGACGCTCCCGGTTGGGGCCAGACAGCCCGGGGTGTGGTTGCGGAAGACGAACGCGGCGGCACCGGCGTCGACGGCGCGATAGTACTTCTCCCGGCGGTGGATGAAGCGGTCGTAGTGGTCCGGGACCGTCGAGGAGACGACGACCACCGCATCCGTGAGGTCACGGTCGAAGTCCGTGGGGAGGCCGTCGCCGCAGTCGACGAGGCGGCCGCGGACGCTCCCGGCGGGACTTCGTGGGAGGGCGATAGACACCGCGTCGCGGTCCGCCGTTTCGACCGTGCTCGACCCGCGAGCCCATCCCTGTACGCCGAACGTCTCGACGTGGGCGTTCCGGGCGCCGACGTCGGAGAGGGCCTCACGCGTCGCGTCCAGCGCCTCGCGCTCGCCCGGACTCCCGGCCATCCGGTCGCCGATATCGACCAGTCGCTCCAAATGCGACCACCCGGTGTCGCTCGTGAACGTCTCGCCGATCCAGCCGTGCATGGCGCCTCCTGACCGCCCGGGCGGCTAACGGTTTCGGTCGGCGGCCCGTGAAACGTCGAACGTCGATGAACCGGATGACAGTCGTCGAATCACGAAGCCGGCATATCGACCGGTAGAGGCACCGAATCCGGCAGGTCTTTATCCGCTCGTCCACCTATGTGACGGCATGACAGGCGTTCGAGTCGCCGGCGTCGGATTGACGCAGTTCGGGCGACAGCCGGAGCGCACCGGACGCGACCTGTTCGCGGAAGCCGCGCTCGCGGCCCGCGACGAGTCCGGGGTCCCAAGCGACGACTTCGAGGAGATCAACTACGGAAACTTCATGGGATCGCTGGCCGAGCGACAGGGCCACCAAGCCCCGCTCATGGCGGATATGGTGGGTGTCGACTGTCCGGCGACCCGGTACGAGGAGGCGTGTGCCTCCGCCGGCGTCGCGGTCCGCGAAGCCGTCCGGACGGTCCGCTCGGGCGAGAGCGACGTGGTGCTCGCCGGCGGCTGTGAGCGCATGACCAACCTCTCGACGGCGGACGTGACCGAGGGATTGGCGACGGCTGCCGACGAACTCTACGAGATTCGCGCGGGGATCACGTTCCCCGGCGCCTACGCCCTGATGGAGCGGGCGTACTTCGAGCGGTTCGGCGGCGACCGGGAGGACCTCGCACACATCGCGGTGAAGAACCACGACAACGCCCTCCCCAACGAGTACGCCCAGTTCCACCGGGCTATCACCGTCGAGGAGGTACTGGACGCGCCGATGGTGTCCGATCCGATCGGGCTGCTCGACGCCTGCCCGGTGACCGACGGCGCGAGCGCCGTCGTCCTCGTCAGCGACGAGTATGCGGAGGAACACGACCTCGACGCGCCCGTTTCGATTACGGGGTCCGGTCAGGGGGGCGACAACCTCGCGCTACAGGACCGCGAGGGCCTCGCGACCACGCCGGCGACCGAGCGTGCGGCGGCCGAGGCGTACGCCGACGCTGGCCGCGAACCGGCGGACGTCGACGTTGTCGAGGTCCACGACTGCTTCACCATCGCCGAGGCGCTGGCGCTCGAAGGGCTGGACTTCTACGACGCCGGCGAGGGCATCGGCGCGGCCCGACGCGGCGAGACGACTGCGACGGGGGAGCTTCCCGTGAACCTCTCGGGCGGGCTGAAGGCGAAAGGTCACCCGGTGGGCGCCACGGGGGGGAGTCAGATCGCCGAGATGACGCGCCTCCTCCGGGGCGATCACCCGAACAGTGAGCACGTCGAGGACGCGACGGTCGGGCTGACCCACAACGCGGGCGGAACCGTCGCCTCCGCCGTCGTCCACGTCCTGGAGGTGGACCGATGACCGACGCCGGCTACGACGAGTGGCTCGCCGCCGTCGACGACGGCGAGGGCTACTACCTGCGCTGTGCGGAGGGGCACGGCTCCCTGCCGCCACGTCGGGTGTGTCCCCACTGCGGATCGACGGACCTCGACCGGGAGACGTTGCCGGCGACTGGCACCGTCGAGACGTACACGGTGTGTTACGTCGGCGGTCCGGACTTCGAGGACGAGGAGCCCTACGCGACGGCCGTCGCCGACTTCGGCGACGTGCGCCTCACCGGCGTCGTCCGCGGCGTCGACCCCGAAGACGTGGCCGTCGGGATGATGGTCGAACCGGCCGTCGGCACCAACCGGACGACCGGGGACGACTTGCTGGTGTTACGGGCGCGCTAGAGGGCGTCCCGAACCGTCCCGACGAACTCGTCGGGATACTCGACGTGTGGCAGGAGTTTGGCGTGATCGAACACGACGAGTCGCGCGCCGGCCTCGTCGGCCAGTTTCCGGCCCTGTGAGAGCGGCGGCAACGTCGCATCTCGTCCCCAGACGACCGTCAGGGGGACGTCCGCGTCGCGGAGCGTCGCCCCGAGGTCGAGCGTCGAGTTACAGTGGCCGGCGACGAAGGAGGCGACGGCGAAACGGGCGTTGTGCTGGTGCGTGGAGCGCCACTGGTAGTCGGTCCACGCGGACGACACCGAGTCGGGGTCGGCGTAGGCGTGGTCGGCGTTGAAATAGCGGATCGAGGGTTTCGACACCAGGGCGTCGAACAGGGCGCTCCCGACGACGGGCGCACGCAGGAGTTCGCGGAGCCACGCCTTCGGCGGGTCGGGACCGGCGACAGTCGTCGGACAGACGAGGACGAGCGACGCCACGTCGACGCGTTGAGTCAACGCGCGCGCGACGTAGGCACCGGAGAGCGACGAGGCGACGACGGCGGGGTCGTCGAACGTGCCGAGGAAGTCGGCGACGAAATCCTCGTAGAGCGCCGCGGAGTACCGGAGCGGTGGGCGGTCCGAGCGACCGAATCCCGGGAAGTCGGGGGCGACCACGTGGTGTGTCTCCGCGAGCGTCCCGAAGATTTCGCGGAACTCCCCGCTCGAGCCGGCGGCGTTGATACCGTGGAGGAGGAGGAGGTCGGGGTCGTCCGAATCGCCGGCCTCGGCGTAGGCGACGTCCATCCCACGCCAGCGATACGTCCGCTCGGTGGCGTCGAGGGCGGGTTCGAGTTCACCCGCCGCGTCGCGGAGGAGGCGGTCGGTGACGGCGGCCGCTGCGCCCAGTCCCGCGACGGCGGTCCCGAGGCGTCTGAGCTTCATACCCGATCCTCGGGCGCCGTGGACTTATACTGGCCGGCCGCGAGCGCACCCTACCAGCTCTGCATCCCGGCCTCGAAGAGGACCACGACCACCTCGTTGGCGAGAAGCACGGTCAGATACGCGGCCGCCGGCACGACCAGCGAGTCGGTCCGCTCGTACCCCGTGGCGGCCAAGCCGAGGACGGCGGCGTGTGTGGCGCCGAACAGCAGTTCGGCGAGTGAGTCGGTGGCATTCGCCCACGAGAGCACTACGAGGCCGAGCACCGCCGAGACGGGCAGGTAGGCGAGATACTGCAGCCACTCGCGGTCGACCTCGTCGACGGCGTACAGGGCGAGTGCGAGCGTCACCACGAAGACGGTCGCGAGGGCGAGTTTTCCCCGGTCTGGAAAGGCCGTGAGACCGCCGGTCGAACTCGTCAACACGACCGCCGCGAAGACGGTGGTCAGGAGGGCCGCGCGTCGCCCGTCGACGACCCGCGCGAACGTTCCCTGGACGAGCACCTGACAGACGACGGTCAGGGAGAGCGCGCCGACCAGCAGTCCCGGGCCGAGCAGCGACGGGACTGCCGTCACGGGCGTGCCGGCGCTGTACGCCGACGTGGTGAACGCGTTGTACGGGACGCCGGTGAAGACCGCGACCGTTTTCGTGAGCGCGACCATGCCGAGCGGAACGCCGACGGCGAGGCCGAGGGTCCGGCGGTCGGCCGCGGCCGGCGGGCGCAACCCCACGTCGATGCCCCGGAGGACCGCGTAGCCGGCGCCGTAACAGACGACGCCGGCGAGGAGGACGCCCCCGACGAGGAGGGGACCGACGGGGAGGACCGTCCTCTCCGGAATCGTCGCCAACAGGCTGGGTTGCAGCGCCGTCACGACGCGGCGCCACAGGTTGAGACCGACGAGCGAGCAGACGACGACGGTGAGTTCGGTGACGAGTGGAACCGATCCCACGGCGGCGGGCACCGCACGGCGGAGGGGCATGATCCACCGATGGCCGTCGCGGTGTTTCAGTGTACCGAGGTCGGAGCGGACGGCGCCGTCACTCCCGGCGTTGGCGAACGCAGTCGACCAGCGGGTCGAGGATCCGGTCGGCGACGGTGTAGGGATCGGTCTCGCGGGCACGGATCGCGTCGACGAGCGACGCCATCCCACCCCGGTGTTCTATTTCGTCCTCCAACAGGTCGGCCACGTCGTCCCGGAGCAGTTGCCTGATCTCCTCGGCGTAGCGGGTCCGTGCCCGGCGGTCGAGTTCGCCGGTCGACCGAAGATGGTCGTAGTGGGCGTCGAGGGAGTCGATCAGTTCCACAACCCCTTTCCCTTCGGTGGCGACGGTTTCGACGATTCGGGGGTCCCACTCCTCGCCGTCGGCGTCGGCGACCGTGTCGGTCGCCCCGTCGGCAATCGCTCCCGCCCCGTGGTGGCCGGCGCCGGCCGCCGTCGCGCCCTCGCGCATGTGGAGCATCTCCTGGAGATCCGAGACGGTGGTCGCGGCACCGTCCATGTCGGCCTTGTTGACGACGAACACGTCGCCGATTTCGAGGATGCCGGCTTTGAGCATCTGCACGTCGTCGCCGCTGCCGGGTTGGACGAGGACGACCACCGTGTCGGCGGTGCGAACCACGTCGACCTCGTTCTGGCCGGCGCCGACCGTCTCGACGACGATGCGGTCCTTGCCGAAGGCGTCGAGTGCTTTGATCGCGTCGGCGGTGGCGGTCGATAGCCCGCCCAGTTGCCCGCGGGCGCTCATCGACCGAAAGAACACGTCCATGTCCCCGACGTTCGAGGCCATGCGGATGCGGTCGCCGAGGACCGCGCCGCCGGTGTACGGCGAGGATGGATCGACCGCGATGACACCGACGGTGAGACCCCGATCCCGGTAGGCCTTGGCGAGTTTGTCGACCAGCGTGGACTTGCCGGCGCCCGGACTACCGGTCACACCGATCACCTCCGCGTCGCCGGTGTGGGCGTGGAGGTCGGAGACGATGTCGCGGTAGCCGGGTGAACGATCCTCGATTTTGGAGATGGTCCGAGCGAGCGCCCGGTGGTCGCCGTCGAGGACGTCGGCGACCAGCTCCTCCGCGTTCGCCTCGCTCATCGTTTCGGGACGTTGTCGCGGACGAAGTCGATAGTCTCCTGCATGGGCGTGCCGGGACCGAACACCTCGGAGACACCCGCCGCGATCAGGTCCTCGCGGTCCTCGTCGGGGACGATCCCGCCGACGATGACGAGGGTGTCTTCGAACGCGCCGTACTCTTTCAGACCCTCGATCACCTTCGGGACGAGCGTGTTGTGGGCCCCGGAGAGGATGGAGATCCCGAGGACGTCCACGTCCTCCTGGACGGCCGCCTGGACGATCTCCTCGGGCGCCCGATGGAGACCGGAGTAGATCACTTCGAATCCGGCGTCGCGGAAGGCTCGCGCGATGACGTGTGCGCCACGGTCGTGGCCGTCGAGGCCGACCTTGGCAACGAGACACCGGATGGTCCGCTGTTCCTGCCCTGCGCTCATGCGTGAACGTTCACCACGCGACCGTTTGACTCTAACGGAGCGGGCCGTCTGGACGCCCACTTTTATAACAAAGCGTGGTGTTAACGAAAGACATGCACCGATCAAGATCGACGGCCGGCACACTCGCCGCCGCCGTCGCGAGCATCGTGTTGACCATCGTCACCGTCGCCACGGGCGGAGCGCCCGCACTGGGCGGTGAGCGAGGCCGACCGACGGGGACGACGCGGCCGCATCCCGTCGGCTGCCCGGTCCGCACCGCCGACACCGCGTGGGGAGGTGCGTTAGCATGAGTCTGCTCGACAAGCTCCGCTCGATTTTCGGCGGCGGATCGGGGTCGGAGGGGACCGCATCGCCGTCGGAGCCGGAATCCGAACCGGAGCCGGAACCCGACGCCGAATCCGAACCGGAGCCGGAACCCGACGCCGAATCCGAACCGGAGCCGGAACCCGACGCCGAGGAAGGGGCCGAGACGGAGGAGGAAGAAGCCGGTGCCATGTCCACCAAGGCCGTGGCCGAGATGGCCGACCCGCGCCGTCGGGAGGGGGAGGACAACACCGTCGCCAATCGGGCGGCCAACCCCGAGGATCACGAGGCCGCGGAACAAGAGGAGGAAGGAGCCGGTGCCATGTCCACCAAGGCCGTGGCCGAGATGGCCGACCCGCGCCGCCGCGAAGGCGAGGACAACACCGTCGCCAATCGGGCGGCCAACCCCGAGGATCACGAGGCCGCGGAACAAGAGGAGGAAGAAGCCGGTGCCATGTCCACCAAGGCCGTGGCCGAGATGGCCGACCCGCGCCGCCGCGAAGGCGAGGACAACACCGTCGCCAATCGGGCAGCCAACCCCGAGGACCACGAGGAAGCCGAGGCCGCTGAAGAGGAGGAAGAAGACGACGGCAACGTCCCGACCAAAGACGTCGCTGCCGCCGCCGACCCGCGCCGCCGGGAGGGGGAGGACAACACCGTCGCCAACCGGGCCGCCAACCCGGACGACCAGCCGGCCACGTAGGCGACGCTGCGCGGGGCCTCACGTCCGCGCCGGGCCGAGGTGCGTATCGAGGAACTCCGCGATAGCGGAGTACGCCTCGATCCGATTCTCCAGTTTCGTGAAGCCGTGACCCTCGTCGTCGAAGATCAGTTCGCGGACGGGGACGCCCGCCTCGCGGGCGCCCTCCACGATGCGGTGGGCTTCACTCACGGGCACGCGCGGGTCGTTCTCGCCGTGGAGGACGAACAGGGGTGCGGCGACGTCGCCGACGTCGTGGATCGGGCTGATCGACTCCAGCAGGTCGCGGTCCGCGTCGAGGGAACCGTACTCGGCTTCGCGGAGTTCGCGCCGCCAGTCGCCCGTGTTCTCGAGAAACGTGACGAAGTTGGCGATGCCGACGATGTCGACGCCCGCCGCCCAGACGTCGGGGTAGGTGGTGAGCGCCGCGAGCGTCATGAACCCGCCGTACGAGGCGCCCATCACCGCGATTCGATCGGGGTCAACGGCGGGGTGGTCGTACAACCACTCGACGCCAGCCTTCAGGTCCGCGACGGAGTCCATCCGCTTTTCCACGTCGTCGAGGTGGGTGTAGGCCTTGCCGTAGCCCGTCGACCCGCGGACGTTGGGTTCGAAAACGGCGTAACCCCGCGAGAGGAGGTACTGTTTCACCCGACCGAACGAGGGGCGGCGCTGTGACTCGGGACCGCCGTGGACGTCGACGACCACCGGCGTCTCGCCGTGGCCGGTGTCCATCTCGGGCAGGGAGAAGAAGGCCGGAATCTCCAGGCCGTCGAAGGAGGGGTAGTGGACGAGTTCCGGCGCGACGAAGGAGTCACGCGGAATGCCGGCGGTGGAGGCTCGGGTCCAGGGCTCCACGTCACCGGTCGTCACGTCGACGACGTAGACGTTGGCGGTGTCGTCGCTGCGGGTGACCGTCAGTGCGAAGCGGTCGCCGTCCGGGCCGAAGCTCACGCCGCCGGCAACACAGGGCGGAAGGTCGGGCGAGGGGAAGTGGTCCAGTCGCCCGGGTGCGACGAGTTCGCCCACGCCGAGTTCGGTGTAGCCGTCGACGTTTCGGGTGTAGACCAGACGGCGGGAGTCCTCGTCGATGGCGACGCCGTCGACGTTCCACTCGTCGTCGGCGAGGGCCGTCGTGTCGTCGGCCGCCTCGACGGGCGAGTGGTCGCCGGTGTCGAGGTCGATCCGTTCGAGCGAGAGCGTGTCGGCGTCGCGGTCGGTGACGAAGTAGACGTTCTCGCCGTCGGGACCCCAGTTGGCGCTCAGGTGGCGCACGTCGCCGTCGTGGGGAGTCAGGTGCCGGCGCGTGCCCGTCGCCACGTCCAGGACGTACACGTCCTGATCGAAACTGGAGTGGGACTCGGTGAGGAGGAGTCGTTCGCCGTCGGGGCTCCACCCCGCGACGGAGAGCCAGCCGTCGCCTTCGAAGACCAGTTCCGCGTCGGCACCCGTCGCCGTGCGCTCCTGAACGTACACGTCGAAGACGGCGTGCTCCCGGCGGTTCGAGACGAAGGCGAACCGGTCGCCGTCGGGACTCCAGCCGCCGAACCAGTGTTTCGCGTCGGGGTGCTGGGTCAGGTCCGCGATTTCGCCGGACACGACGTCGAGTCGGTAGAACGTCTCACGTTCGTCGCCACCGCTGTCACGGCCGACGATCAGTTCCGGGCGCTCGGGCGACCACGAGGCGAAGGTGACTCGATCGTCGAAGAACGTGCGTTGCTCGGGCCATCCACCGGGTTCGTCGAGGGTCCACACCTGCGGGACGCCCGTGGTGTCCATGAGAAAGGAGAGGCGGTCGCCGTCCGGACCGATGGAGGCGCTGTGTGCGCTCCGCACGTTGAGGTAGCGCTCGATGTCGAACATAGCGGTCGTTGGACGGCCGCGACCAAACGTGTTCCCCCGGTCGGCCCCGCTCCGGGGTGTGGCCGGTCCTGCCCTACAGCAGGCCTTCGGCTTTCAGCGCCGCGATCACGTCGTCGACGAGTTCGTCCACGGACTCGTACGGGAACTCCTGGTGGCCATCGAGGTTGGCGGCAAGTTCCATCGCCGAGACGGAGAAGTCGCCGGCCTCGAACCGCGTGCCCGGCCCGTTCGGAAGCGCTGGGACGAGATCCATCTGGTCGGTTACGGGGAAGTCGGCGTCTTCGAACGCCGACCGGAACTGCTCGCGGAGTTCGGCCTCAAGCTCGTCGCTCATGGGAACTCGTGGACGGATCGGGCGGAAAAGCGTTCCGAAACGGTCAGAACAGGCCGTAGTCGGCCACGAGACGGTCGTAGCAGTCGACGTACCGAGAGCAGACGGCATCGTGATCGTACGGGGCGTAATCCTCGTTGACCGTCCAGTGCTCTAGCTCGGCCGCGGCGACGATTTCGTCGGCGAGTTCCCGCGGACTGGTCACCAGCGACCCACGCGGGTCCGCCTCGACGAGTTCGTGGGCAGCGGAGTCGGCCTGGTACTCGACGACGCCGACGCAACCACAGGCCAGTGCCCGCAGGAGTTCGGTCGCGAACGGTGCCCACGTGGCCGTCTGGGCGAAGACCTGTGCCCCCTTGAGGATCGGAACCTGCTCGGCCGGTGGGAGGTCGCCGAGGAACTCGACCCGGTCGTCGATGCGCAGGTCCCGGGCCATCCGCTCGGCCGCCGCTCTGGCCGGCCCGTCGCCGATGATCGCCGCGCGCCACTCCCGTCGCCGGAGTTCCGCGAGAGCCAGCAGGAACTCCTCGACGTTTGCGTGTTCGTCGAGGGAACGGGCGTAGACGATGTCCGCCCGTGGGTCGACGGGAGCGGCCCGAATGCCAGCCAGGTCGACGCTGTCGGGGATCACCTCGACGGAGTCGGGGGTGGCGCCACACTCCCGCACCGTCGTCTCGACGGTTCCCGAGGGAACGAACACGGCGTCCGGCGAGCGGGCGGCCCAGTGACGGCGCCAGGAACTCGCCGTCTCGTCGTCGGGGCGAGTCCACCACTCGGCGACCACGGGCGTGCGACGGAGGCGGGCGGCAGCCTTCGCGGCCGGTACCGCGAGCGTGGGTTCCGAGGCGACGTGGATTACGTCCGGGCGGACGCTGTTGAGGACGAAGGGCAGTTTCGCGACGAACGCCAGCGGGGAGCGGTCGGCCGTCACGCGGCGGTAGGTGACGCCGTCGAAGTCGAAGGACGCGTGGTCGCCACCCCACCACTGCTGACAGACGAGAGTCACGTCGTGGCCACGGGCTGCCAGTCGCTCGGCGACTGCCCGCGACCGACGGGCGTACCAGCCCCCCCCGTGATGGGGCGTCGTCATCGTCACGAACGCGAGGCGCACACGTCGGGCCACGAGGTGGGTGCCCAAAAATCCCCACCGTCGGCCGCCGGTCGGCCGATCATCTACCGGGTTCCCGTCACTCGGGAACCGGTACGCAGATTGACGGCCCGGGGGGTCGAACCGGGGGGTATGTACGACGACATCCTGATCCCGACCGACGGGAGTGAACCGGCGGCAGCGGCCTTCGAACACGCCTGTTCCATGGCCGAGCGCTACGACGCGACGATTCACGCCCTCTACGTCGTCGAGACGGACAGCCTCGCCCACGAGGCGCCGGAACTGGCCATCGAGGACCTTCGGGAGACGCTCCGGACCGAGGGCGAGGCGATACTCGACGACCTGACCGCGCGGGCGACCGACCGCGGTATCGAACTCACGGACGCCATCGTGGAGGGCGTCCCCGAGAACGTGATCCTGGAGTACGCCGACGAACACGGGATCGACCTGCTGGTGATGGGGACACACGGCCGACACGGCATCGAGCGGTATCTGGTCGGGAGCGTCACCGAACGGGTCGTCCGCCGGTCGTCGGTCCCGGTACTCGTCGTGGGTGGAGAGTGATCACCCGACGACGCCCGGGACGAAGACGATGGCCGCCTCGATGAACCGCCAACTGTAGACGTGGTTGAGGAGGAGGTAAGCGAGGACGCCGAGCGAGAGCGAGAGGATCCACGCGCCGGCGGCGATCCGACCGACACGGGCGTGGGCGGTCTCACGGAGTTCCGACGGCGTGTGCGTCAACCCGAGGACGATGGCGTAGAGGACGACGGGCACGGAGACGATAGAGAGGATGATGTGGATCGCCAACATCGCGAGGTAGGCGAGGTAGGGGATCTGCGGGCCGACGAACTCCTTGGTGCCGCCGCCACCGATCTTCGTCAGGTAGAGGACGAGAAAGAAGAGGATGAGCCCGAAGGCGGTCGACATGGCGGCCGCGTGCTTTTTCACCTCGTCGCGGCGGATCCAGCGCCATCCGGCGACCAGACAGAGCGTCGCCGTGGTGTTGACGACGGCGATGGCGTCCGAGAGCAGGTTCACCTGACCGAGCGAGAGATCTGGGAAGAGCGATGCGGGAACCACGCCCACGAAGGTGCCCACGACGAGGGTGTAGCCCACGACGGAGAGCACCGCGGTGACGGCGGCGGGGTGATCCTTGACCGGACCGCTTGCACTGGCCGTAGCCATACCGGCGGTCGGGTCCGGATCGGCTTCCCTTTTCCGCTCCGTCGGCGCGGTCGGGTCGTGGGGTCAGATGACGCCCGTCCGGGTGGCGGCCTCGCGGGCGGCCGCCTCGCTGATGCCGTCTCCGAGGATGGTGTACCGGTCGCGAATGCGGTGGGCCGTGGTCAGCGCCTCGATGATCGTCTCGTCGTCGAAGCCGAGTTCGTCGGCGGTGGTCGGCGCACCGATGACCGAGAGCGCGTCGCGGATGTCCCGCCACATCCCCTTCTCGCCCTCGTGGAGGTAGGCGACGAGGATGGAGCCGACGCCGACCTGGTGGCCGTGGAGCGCACGGCCGGGGGCGATGCGGTCGAGCCGGTGAGAGAAGAGGTGTTCGGCGCCGCTCGCGGGACGGGACGAACCGGCGATGGACATGGCGACTCCGGAGGAGACGAGCGCCTTCACGACCACCCACGCGGACTCCTCCAGCCCCTCCTTGACCGAGGCGGCGTTCTCGACGAGCATCTCGGCAGTCATCCGCGAGAGTGCGCCCGCGTACTCGGAGTACTCCACGTTCTGCAGGCGGTGGGCGAGTTGCCAGTCCTCGACGGCGGTGTAGTTGGAGACGATGTCGGCACAGCCGGCTGTGGTGAGGTCCCACGGCGCCGCCGCGATGACCTCGGTGTCGGCGACGACTGCGAGTGGCGGGTCGGCGGCGACGCTGTGGCGGGTGTCCCCCTCGGGAATCGACGACCGGCCGCTGACGATACCGTCGTGGCTGGCCGCGGTGGGGACGGAGACGAAGCCGAAGCCGAGACGGTCCGCGACCATCTTCGCCGTGTCGATGGGTTTGCCGCCGCCGAGGCCGACGAGGTAGGTAGCCTCTTCGGCCTCGGCCATCTCGGCGACCCGGTCGACCGCATCGAAGCCCGCTCGCTCGACGGTGACCGTGGCGGGGTCGTTCCCCAGTTGGTCGCGAACTCGGTCGCCGACGAGGCGGTTCGGCGTCGGACTCGTGACGACCAGCGACCGACCGACCACCGAGAGGTCGTCGACTACGGCCCCCAGGTCGTCGAGGACGCCGTGGCCCATGACGACGTTCCGCGGGAGTTTGATCCACGTCGACTTCTCGAACATAGGCACCCTATTTTACCGACGCAGTTAATGGGTGAGGTTCGCGCAGACGACCGGGCACTGCCCGTCACGCGGACTCGGCTGCCGGCAACGTCAGCGTGATCACGCTTCCGCGGGGTTCCCTCGCCTCGATTCCAAGGGTACCGTCCGAGAGGCGCACCACCCAGGAGGCGAACAGGAGGCCCAGCCCGGAACTGTGGTGGAGTTGATCGATGTCCTCGTCGAGGTGGAGGCTCCGGCGCTCGATGTCGGGGATGCCCGGCCCGTCGTCCGCGATCCGAACGACGACCCGGCCGTCGTCACGCCGGTCGACGTCGATTCGGATCGTCGGCGCGTCGGCGTCGCTGTACTCGACGGCGTTCTCGACGAGTTCGGAGACGGCTGTGGACAGGTCGGGAATCACCGCCGCCACCAGATCGGTCTCTCCGCCGACTTCGATGTCGGCGTGCGGGTAGTGCGCGCGTGCCCGCCGGACCTGCCGGTCGACTAGCTTCGACACGTCGATCGGAACCGAGTCGGGTGGGTTCGTGAGCACCTCGACGATCCGGCGTTCCCGGTCGGCCTGTTCGACGATGTGCTCGCCGTACGCCTCGATGCGGCGGAGGGCCGCCTCCTCGTCGTCGACCCGGCCGCGGCGGATCTCCTCGGCGGTGCCTCGAATCACGTTCATGTCGTTGCGGATGTTGTGACGGAGCCACTGTTCGAGCACCTGCATCTGTCGCTTTCGCTCCTTTCGCGCGGCGACGTCACGGCCGATGCCGACGACCCGGGATGGCGTCTCGTCGGGATCATCGTTCAGTCGCCGGCTCCGAAATTCGTAGGGGATGTGGCGACCCTGACGGGTGACGAGTGTGACCTCGACAGTGTCGCTTCCCGTCTCGAAGGCCCGTTCGATCGACTCCTCGATCCGGGGGGTGTCGGCGTCGATGAACAGATCACGGACCGTCATCGACGCCAGTTCCACGTCGTCGTAGCCGGTCACTGCCGTGGCGGCCTCGTTCCACCGCAGGAGGTTGCCGTCGTCGTCGACGACGTAGAACACGTCCTCGAGGGTGTCGAGGGCACGTTCGACGAAGCGTCGCTCCGCGCGGAGGGCGCTTCGCGTCCGCTGGAGGTCCGTGACGTCGACGACGACGGCCTGTCCGATGTTCTCGCCGAAGAAGCGGCCGACTGCCGTCGCCACCTGAACGTGTCGCACCTCGCCGTCGGGACGACGGAGTCGCATGTAGGTCGGCCCGACCGACACCCCGCGTTCGACGACGGTCGACAGTTCCTGCTCGACGATGTCGGCGTCGTCGGGGTGGACGAACTCGAAAATCGAGTGGCCGATGAGTTCGTCGCGCCGCGACAGTCCGAGGAGGTCGAGGGCCGCCTCGTTACACCAGATGGACTCGCCGCTGGCGTCGAACAGGTTGATCGCGACGGGTGAAATTTCGACGAGATGACGATACCGCGTCCGGCTCTCCTCGTCCGCCCACGGCTCCTCCTGGTGGATTGCCTCCCGGAGTCGCGAGACGACCCGCTCCGGATCGTCCCGCGGGACGTACCCGGTCACGTCGGCCGCGACGGCGTTGGCCGCAATCTCCGGGGACCCCTCGGCCGTAACCAGGACGAACGGAAGCGACGGTCGGGAGACTCGAATCGAGCGGAGGAGACACACCCCGTCGAGGTCGGGGAGGTTGTAGGCGCTGACGACCCCGTCGACGTCGCCCCCTTCGACGACGTCGAGACACCGGGAGGCCGCGTCGACGGTCGTCACGTCGAACCCCGCGTCGGTGAGGAGGACGTCGAGACGGTCGCTCCCGCCGACGAGAACGATGTGACCTTCCGCCTCGACGACCATGGCGCACGATACCACGCACAGCCACCTAACAGTTGGTGCCGGGAGGTGACCACCGGGCCGGTCGGCGACCGACGGGTGTCGCGGTCGGTACGCTGATACGGCGGCCGCCCGACCGGTGGCCCATGGACGTGGAACTCACGCGGTCGCGGGTCGACGGACGGGCGCGGGCGCCGCCGTCGAAGAGCTACACACACCGGGCGATCCTCGCGGCGGGGTACAGCGATGGCGCCGTCGTCGGCGATCCGCTGGTGAGCGCCGACACGCGGGCGACGATGCGGGCGGTCGAAGCGTTCGGGGGCCGCGTCGACCGGGTGACCGACGACCGGCAACTCGACGTCGCGGGCTTCGACGGCCGACCGACCGTCCCGGACGACGTGATCGACTGTGCGAACAGCGGGACGACGATGCGCATCGTGACCGCCTGCGCGGCGCTCGCGGACGGGTTGACGGTGCTGACGGGCGACGAATCGCTCCGGTCGCGGCCGCAGGGGCCGCTCCTCGACGCGGTCGAACAACTCGACGGCCGGGCCGAGAGTACGCGCGGCAACGGACAGGCACCGCTCGTCGTCGGCGGCGACGTCGGCGGCGGCGCGGTGTCCATCCCCGGAGACGTCTCTTCACAGTACATCACCGCCTTGCTGATGGCGGGTGCGGTGACCGAGACGGGAATCGAAATCGAGCTGGAGACGGAGCTGAAGTCGGCGCCCTACGTCGACATCACGCTCGAAGTGCTGGCGGACTTCGGCGTCGAGGCCGCGGCGACGGAGGCGGGCTACCGCGTGCCGGGCGAGCAGTCGTACGGCCGGGACGACACCTACGCGGTCCCGGGCGACTTCTCGTCGATGTCGTACCTGCTGGCCGCGGGGGCAGTGGCGGGCGGCGAGGAGGGCGTCGTCGTCGAGGGCGCCCGACCCAGCGCGCAGGGCGACAGCGCCATCGTCGACGTGCTGGAGCGGATGGGCGCGGACGTGAGTTGGGACCGCGAGGTGGGGGAGATCACGGTCCGACGGAGCGACCTGACGGGTATCGAGGTGGACGTGGGTGACACGCCGGATCTCCTGCCGACCGTCGCGGTCCTCGGTGCCGTCGCGGAGGGCGAGACTCGGATCGTCAACTGCGAACACGTCCGGTACAAGGAGACCGACCGCGTGAGCGCGATGGCGACGGAACTGGAGCGTCTGGGCGCCGACGTGACCGAGGAGCGGGACGTCCTGACGGTCCACGGCGGTGAGTCGCGGCTTCGGGGCGCGACCGTCGCGGGCCACGACGACCATCGGATCGTGATGTCGCTGGCGGTGGCGGGGCTGGTCGCCGAGGGGACGACCACCGTCGAGGGCGCCGACCACGTCGACGTCTCCTTCCCGGGCTTCTTCGACGTACTTTATCATCTCGGAGCCGAACTGATCGAACATGAACGGTAACCGATTCGGTCGTCTGTTTCAGGTGACGACCTACGGGGAGAGCCACGGGGACGCGATGGGCGTCGTCGTCTCCGGCTGTCCCGCAGGCCTCGAACTCAGCGAGGAGGACATCCAAGGCGACCTGGACCGCCGCAAGCCGGGTCAGTCGATGATCACCACCAGCCGGGGCGAGCCCGACGAGGTGCGGATCCACAGCGGCCTGCAAGACGGCTACACCACGGGGACGCCGCTGGGGATGGTCATCCAGAACAAGGACGCCCGGTCGGGCAAGTACGAGCCGTTCGTGACGGCGCCGCGCCCCTCGCACGGCGACTTCACGTACTCGGCGAAGTTCGGCACGCGCAACTGGGGGGGCGGCGGCCGCTCCTCGGCGCGGGAGACGGTGAACTGGGTTGCCGCGGGCGCAGTGGCCAAGAAGATTCTCGCCCAGCGGGACGTCGAGCTCAAGGCGCACGTCAATCAGATCGGCGACATCGAGGCGCCCGAGGTGAGCTTCGAGGAGATGGTCGAACACAGCGAGGACAACGAGGTGCGGTGTGGCCACCCCGAGACGGCCGAGCGGATGCGCGAGGCCATCGACGAGTACCAGCAGGAAGGCGACTCCATCGGAGGGTCCATCGAGTTCGAAGTTCGCGGCGTTCCCCGGGGTCTCGGCGCGCCGCGGTTCGACTCCTTTTCGGCGCGCCTCGGGCAGGCACTGATGTCGGTGCCGGCGGCGACGGCCTTCGAGTTCGGACTGGGTCGCGAGGCGCGACGATACACGGGGTCCGAGCGCAACGAGGACTGGGAGTTCGACGAGGAGGGTGACCCCCGGCCCGTCGGCAACGACCACGGCGGTATCCAGGGCGGCATCACGACCGGTGAACCGATCTACGGGGAGGTGACGCTGCACGCGCCGACGTCCATCCCGAAGACTCAGACGACGGTCGACTGGGAGACGGGCGAGGAGAAGGAGATTCAGGTCGTCGGCCGGCACGACCCGGTGCTCCCGCCGCGGGGCGTGCCGGTCGTCGAGTCGATGCTCGCGCTGACCGTCGTCGACTTCATGTTGCTGGCGGGGCGGATTACGCCCGACCGGCTGGACGGCCAACCGGGCGAGTACGACACCGACTACCACCCGCGGAGTCCGGACGACGTCGACTCGTAGGCCGTCCGGCCGTCTCCGCACTGCCCCACGGATTTCAGGGGTGATAACGCGGGCACAGGGTAGCTGACGTGTATGTCCTTCCCTCCCACGGAGATGGTCGTCGACGCGCCCCCGTCCAGCCTTCGCGACTTCTTCACCGACGTCCCCGACGGTGACGTGTCGCTCGTCACCGTCAACCGGACTCACCCGAAACCGATACGGGACCTACTCGCGAACGCGTTCGCCACGCAGTCGGTGACTCTGTCCGAACGGGCGCTGCCGACCGACGAGGACCTGGTCGCACCCCTCGAGGGCGGCGAAGTCACCGCCATCCCGTCGCTCGACCGGGTGATTCAGTCGTTCTTGCTCGTGAACGCCGACCGCTTCAAGACGAGTGCGTGGGGGTTCGACGACGCCGTTCCGTCGGTGCTGACGGGGATGGACGGAACGCTGTTCGACCTCCGTGGGCATCCGGCGTCGAACAAGGAGACCCTCCTCCTGGTACTCATCTCCCGACACATCGAGCGACTGGCCCACGAGGCGGGGGTGGGGACAGTTCGCTCGGCGTTCCAGCGGCTGTCCCGACTCGAAGACGAGTTCGGCACTCGGCAGGTGTACGAACGCCTCTCGGGGCGGACGCCCGACGTCCACGTCTACGGCGTGCCGGACGAGTCGCCGACGTTGCGAGACGCTACCGTCCACGGTGGCGCTGGCGAGGAGTACCGCAACTCGTAGTGTGTGGTACCGACCGTCGGAGGGGGCGTCGGTGAGGCGGACGGGGCGGAAGCGACAGCACTTGTCGCCCACCAGTAGGAACCGAACCGCTGGCGGGGGTTCTGGACCTACGAGACGAAACACGTCGAACGCATCGACGGCTATCTCGAACGGTCGGTCTGAGCGACGCACGCGACGCGGTGGGTGCGCGCGGAGACGACGTGGCCCGCAAACGAGTCCGGGGACTGATACGATCGACGCTCGGGCACCTTCGCGGCACTTGGCGTCCAGCCAACCGACGCCGGCCCGCCGATTTTCCCGTCGTCCCGATAGCGAGTAGGAGCCCCGAAATCGCCGGTCTTACATCATTTTTGCTTGGTAACGTATAGCAAAGGCTTTAGTCGAACCATGGACAACCTCCTCGGTAGTGGCCCCCTTCGGGCCGTGATGTGAATATGACTGACCACGAACTCATGTGGCGGATCGCTGGCGGGTCGGGCGACGGTATCGCATCGACAAGTCAGAACTTCGCCAAGGCCCTGATGCGGGCAGGGCTCCACGTCTTTACGCATCGACATTATCCGTCGCGGATTCGCGGCGGCCACACGTACACCGAGGTACGGGCCAAGTCCGAACCGGTCCAGTCCCGGGGTGACGGGTTCAACTGCCTACTCGCGCTGGGAGACTCCTTCGCCCGCAACCCCAAGGAGGACGCGTACTACGGTGACGAGGAGGTGAAGCCGCTGGCGGAGAACCTCGACGAACTCAACGAGGGCGGCGTCATCGTCTACGACACCGGGCTACTGGACAGCGAGGACATCCCGAACTTCGAGGAACGAGTCGAAGAGAACGACTGGCACGTCTATCCGCTCAACCTCCGCGAAATCGCCCGCGACCACGGACGAGAGGTCATGCGGAACACCGCCGGCGTCGGGGCGACGGCCGCCCTCCTCGGCATCGACCTCCAGTACTTCGAGGAACTGATGGCCGAGTCGATGCCCGAGGACATCCTCGAACCAAACAGGGAGATCCTGCATTACACCCACGATATGGTGAAAGAGGAGTTCGAGTTCACCCACGACCTCCAGGTTCCCGAGGGCGACCACGACGAGGAACAGGTACTGCTCTCCGGGAGCGACACCATCGCCTACGGCGCCATCGACGAGGGCTGTCGGTTCATCGCGGGCTACCCGATGACGCCGTGGACCGAGGTGTTCACGATCATGTCCCAGGCGCTGCCGGACCTCGGCGGCGTCTCCGAACAGGTCGAGGACGAAATCGCGGCGGCGGCGCTCGCGCTCGGCGCCTCCCACGCCGGCGTCAAGTCGATGTCCGGGTCGTCCGGCGGCGGCTTCGCGCTCATGTCCGAGCCGCTCGGACTGGCGGAGATGTCCGAGACGCCCGTGGTGCTGGTCGAGGCGATGCGCGCCGGCCCCTCGACGGGCCTGCCGACGAAACCCGAACAGGCCGACCTGGAACACGTCCTCTACACGAGCCAGGGAGACTCGAACCGCGTCGTCCTGGCGCCGGGAACGGTCGCCGAGGCCTACGAGCAGTCCCGCCTCGCCTTCCAGCTCGCGTACGGCTACAACATGCCGGTCGTCCTGCTCTACGACCAGAAACTCGGGGGCGAGCTGATGAACGTGCCCGCGAGCCACTTCGACCGCGAACCCAACCCCGACCTGGGCGCCGTGACGACCGAGGAGGAACTGGCGGACGCACCCCACGGTCCCGGCGGGAAGTTCTACCGCTACCGCTACGACGCCGAGGACGGCGTCAGTCCGCGGTCCATCCCCGGCCAGAAGGGCGGGCACTTCCTCGTGACCGGGAACGAACACAACCAGGCCGGCCACATCGAGGAGGACCCGACCAACCGCGTCACGCAGATGGAACGCCGGATGTCGAAACTCGACGGCGTACGCGAGTTCCTCGACGACAAGAACACGCAGACGTACATGGGTCCGGAGGAGGCCGACTACGGTCTGATCACCTTCGGCAGCCAGCAGGGGACCGTCGAGGAGGCGGTCGCCCGCCTCAACGAAGCCGGGCACTCGGTGAAAGGCATCGGCGTCAGCGACATGATGCCCTACCCGGAGGAGGAGATGACGGCGTTCTTAGAGAGCGTGGACGAGGCGCTGGTCGTCGAGATGAACGCCTCCGGGCAGTTCCGCGGCCTCACGCAGAAGGAACTCGGCCGGTTCGGCGACAAACTCTCCAGCCTCCTGAAGTACAACGGCGAACCGTTCGAACCCGCGGAGATCGTCGCGGGCTTCGAAGCGAGCATCGAGGGGCAGGACGTCCCCGACCAGCAGACCACCTACGTCCCGGCGGCAGGTGACTAACCATGAGTGCATTCTCAGCAATCGGCGAAGACCGCGAAATCGACCGCGAAGAGTTCACGCCCACCCTCGAACCCCAGGCGACGTGGTGTCCGGGGTGTGGCGACTTCGGCGTCCTGAAGGCGTTGAAACAGGCCATGCCCGAGATCGGCCGCAACCCCGACGAGGTGTTGCTCGTCACCGGCATCGGCTGTTCGGGCAAGCTGAACAGCTACTTCGAGAGCTACGGCTACCACTCGATTCACGGCCGCTCGCTGCCCATCGCCCGGGCGGCGAAACTCGCCAATCCCGAACTCGAAGTGATCGCGGCCGGCGGCGACGGTGACGGCTACGGGATCGGTGGCAACCACTTCATGCACACCGCCCGCGAGAACCACGACATGACCTACATCGTCTTCGACAACGAGATCTTCGGCCTGACGAAGGGGCAGACGTCGCCCACGTCACCGAAAGGACACAAGTCGAAGACCCAGCCCCACGGAAGCGCCAAAGATCCCATCCGACCCCTGTCGCTGGCGCTCACCTCCGGTGCCTCCTACGTCGCCCGGACGGCAGCGGTCAACCCGAACCAGGCCAAGGAGATTCTCGTCGAGGCGATGCAACACGACGGCTTCGCCCACGTGGACTTCCTGACCCAGTGCCCGACCTGGAACAAGGACGCCCGCCAGTACGTCCCCTACACGGACGTCAACGACTCGGACGAGTACGACTTCGACCCGACGAACCGGGACGAGGCCGCGGCGATGGCCAGCGAAGCCGAGAAGACCCTCTACGAGGGCGAAGTGCTCACCGGTCGGTTCTACGTCGACTCGGAACGCCCCTCCTACCAGGAGGAGAAACAGGCTATCGGCGAGATGCCCGAAGAACCCCTCGCGGAGCGGTACTTCGACGACGACTACGAGTGGGAGCGCACCCACGACATGTTCCTCGACCGACACAAGTAGCCTGTCGGGGCGCCTTCGGATCGGGAGGAAGAACCGTTTTTCGTCTTCGCAACATATTTTTTACGTGGACCGAAAGGTACCGATATGGGAACGACCGCTACGGAACGTCGCATCCTCTCCGTTCTCGAAGAGGACGCACAGGCGTCCTACGGGGAGATTGCGGATCGTGCCGGCGTCTCGAAGCCGACGGTCCGAAAGTACATCCAGCAGATGGAAGAGGAGGGGGTTATCGTCGGCTACTCGGCCGAAGTCGACCCCAAGAAACTCTCGGGGCAGTCCATCGCCATGGTCGGTATCGAAGTCGAGAGCGAACGGTACGTCGAGGTGACGCGCGCGCTGAAGGCGATGGACGCGGTCGAAGCCCTCTACACCTCCTCCGGGGACCACATGTTGATGGCGGAGATCAGGGCGCCCGACGGCGACGCCCTGGGCGACGTGATCAACGACGACATCCTCGACGTGGAGGGTGTGACGGCGACACACCCCTCCTTCCTGCAGGAGCGGCTGAAATAACGTCACCGTCGGAATCCGACGAGCGGAATCTTGAGGGGCGTCGGCGTCCGACATCGAGCATGGCCGGTCGCGAGGGTGGAACACTTCCCGGGGCGGACGACACGGACGCGGAGACGCGCATCGTCTGTCACGTCGACATCGACTGTTTCTACGCCTCCTGCGAGCGGTTGCGTGACCCCGACCTGCACGGCGAACCCGTCGTCGTGGGCATGGGGTACGAATCGGGCGAACCCCACGGTGCCGTCGCCACGGCCAGTTACGAGGCCCGCGAGTTCGGCGTCGAGAGCGCTCAGGCAATCTCGCAGGCGCTCGACCGACTGCCGCGGATGGAAGCGGCACGCGAGGACCCGGCTCTCGACCCGGCCGAGGCGGGGTACTACCGACCGGTCGATCTGGAGTACTACCGCGAGGTAGCCGACCGGATCAAAGCCATCCTCCGGGAGTGTGCGGACCGGATCCGTGAGGTAAGCGTCGACGAAGCGTACCTCGACGTGACCGAGCGGACGGCGTGGACCGTCGTCGACGGCCGGACGCTCGCGGAGGGGTACGCCCGGCACGTCAAGGAACGGATCGCTCGCGAGGTGGGCGTGCCCGCGAGCGTCGGCGTCGCACCCAACATGAGCGCCGCGAAGGTGGCGAGCGACCACGACAAACCCGACGGGCTAGTGGTGGTCGAACCCGGCGAAGTGCAGGACTTCTTCGCGCCGTTGCCCGTCGACGCGGTCCACGGCGTCGGCCCGGTGACGGCGCGGGAACTTCGGGAGATGGACATCGAGACTGCGGGCGATCTGGCGGCCGCGGCCCCCGGCCCACTGCAGGAGCGGTTCGGCGAACGCGGGCGAACGCTCCACGACCGGGCGCGCGGCCACGACGACCGGGAGGTGACGCCGAAGGGCCGGCCCAAGAGCCTCTCGCGGGAGTCGGCGTTCACCGAGGCGACCGACGACGCCGACAGACAGCGTGAGACGATCGGCGGCCTGGCGGCGGACGTGGCCGACCGGGCCGAAGGGAAGGGCGCGCTCTACCGAACCATCGGCATCAAGGCCGTGACGCCGCCGTACGACGTGAACACGCGGGAGCGGTCGCTGCCGGGTCCGGTCGCCGATCCGGATCTGGTTCGGGAGGTGGCGCTCGACCTCCTGACGGAGTTCGCGGGTGATCCGGTTCGCAAACTCGGGGTGCGGGTGTCGAACCTGCAGTTCGCGGCGGCGGAGCAGTCGCGACTCGACGGCTGGGACGGCGGCGCGGACGGGGCGACCACCGGCGGCGACGGCGCGTCGTCGCGGGGGCAGTCCTCGCTCGGGGACTTCGACGCGTGAGGTACCGTAGCGTTTGGAACTGTTTGCACGCCCGCTCGCACGCCGTCTGGCGATCGGGCGTGCACTGACTTACAAAGGCTAGTATAGGACGTCCGTCTGACGCGGAACTATGGGGGACGGGACACTCTCACGTACCGATGACGGAGACGGAAACCATCACGGTTGCGGACGTGAGCGAGGGTCCCGGTGGCGACGCCGACGCCGAGCCGGGAGCGCCGGTCTCGCTCCCGGTGGTGGAACTGCTCACCGGCCGGGGGTTCGTCACCGGGAAGTCGGGATCCGGGAAGTCCAACACCGCGTCGGTGCTGGTAGAGAACCTGCTTTCGAACAACTTTCCGGTCCTCGTGGTCGATACGGACGGCGAGTACTACGGCCTGAAAGAGGAGTTCGAACTCCTGCACGCGGGCGCCGACGACGAGTGTGACATCCAGGTCAGCCCGGAACACGCGGAGAAAATCGCGTCGCTGGCGCTGGAGGGCAACGTGCCCATCATCCTCGACGTATCGGGCTACCTCGACGACGACGAGGCGAAGGAACTCCTGCTCTCGGTCGCGCGCCACCTCTTCGCGAAGGAGAAGAAACTGAAAAAGCCCTTCCTGATGCTGGTCGAGGAGGTCCACGAGTACATCCCGGAGGGCGGCGGCCTCGACGAGACGGGGAAGATGCTCATCAAAATCGGGAAGCGCGGCCGGAAACACGGCCTCGGCATCGTCGGCATCAGCCAGCGGCCGGCCGACGTAAAGAAGGACTTCATCACCCAGTGTGACTGGCTGGTGTGGCACCGGCTCACGTGGAACAACGACACGAACGTGGTGAGCCGGATCATCGACGCCGAACACGCCAGCGCCGTCGAGGACCTAGGCGACGGCGAGGCCTTCCTGATGACGGACTGGAGCGAGTCGGTACGGCGGGTGCAGTTCCACCGCAAACGCACCTTCGACGCGGGGGCGACGCCCGGCCTCGACGACTTCGAGCGCCCGGAACTCAAGTCGATCAGCGACGATCTGGTCTCGGACCTCCGCGAGATCAGCGACGAACAGGAACGCCGCGAGAGCGAACTCGCCGACCTGCGTCAGGAACTCGACGAGAAAGAGCGGCGCATCCGCGAACTCGAGTCGGAACTGGAGGACGCCCGGGACCTCTCCCGGATGGCCGACAAGTTCGCGCAGGCGATGCTCCAGAAGGCCGAGGCGCCGTACCGCGGGGGCGAGGGGCGGAACCTCGCCCGACCGGTACCGTCGGATCAGGCGGAACTGCGGGAGTACGAACCGAACACCGAGGACGAGACGGCGGACGAAGTCGGGTCGGACGCCGGTTCCGACACACCGGCCAGCGCCGAAGCGACGGACGCGAAGGGCGAGGACGACGCGAAGGGCGAGGACGACACGAAGGGCGACGATTTCCCGGAAATCGAGCCGAACGACTGGCCGACGCCCGGAACGATGGCCGTCGGAGGCGACACGGCCGACGACGGAACCGAAGCGGACGAGACGCAGTCGGCGGCCGACGACTCGGCGGACGGACAGGCGGACGTGACCTTCGGCGCTGGGGAGGCACCCCCCGGTGCCGAACCGAACCGTAACGACGCGACGGCCACGGACGCGGCCGGCGAGTCGGACGCGGAACCCGGAACCCGGGAGGCGGTCGTCGCCAGACTACGGGGTCGGATCGAGGACTTCCCGGACCTCTCGCAGGAGATGCTGGCCCACTATCGCGAGGCGGGGACGGCCGACCCGGTCGACGCCCACGTCGCGGCGGGCGGGACGCCGAAGCAGACGCTCGCCTACGGGCGGAACCGACCGCTCCGCCGGGCAGGGCTGATCGAACACGTCGGCCGGGACACGTACCGGTACTCCCTCCCGGATCGGGTCGCCGAACGGTTCGACGACCACCTCGACGACGCCGACCTCGCGGCGGTGACGCGGGCCGTCGAGCGGTCGTTCGTCGACGAGGCGACGCTGGCCGGCGAGACGGTCCACGATGGCGGGACCGACGGCGGTCGGAGCATTCCGGTCGAGGAGCGAACGGACGTCGAAGTCGTCCCGGACGACGACAGCGTCAAGCCGGACGACGGGTTCGTCGCCGAGGACGCGGCGATCATCGACGACGAGTCCGAGGAGAGTCCGTCGACGGCCGCCGACTCGGGGGAGCGAACGGACCGGGACGACGAGCGCGTCACGACCGCGGACGACGACGACGGTGAGACGACCCCAGCCGAGAGCGATACGGGCGGCGTGGAGATCCTCTAGACGCCCGAGACCAGGTTTTCGAGGGCCGCGCGCGGATCGTCGGCCTTGGCGACGCCGCTGGCCAGGAGGACGCCCTCCGCGCCGAGGTCGGCGGCCGCGGTTAGGTCGTCGCCGGTGGAGACGCCGGCCCCGCAGTAGACGGCCACGTCGGGGTCGACGGCGGCGGCGGCGGCGACGGCCTCCTCGACGATGCCGGGGTCGGCCGTGGCCACGGAGACGTCGCCACCGATGAGCGCCGGGGGTTCGACCGCCACGGCGTCGGGTCCGAGGGCGGCCGCCGCGGCCACTTGCTCGGGGTTGTTGGCACAGACGACCGTCTCCAGGCCGGCGCGGTCGGCGGCGTCGAGGGCACTGTCGATGTCGGCGAGTTTCAGGCGGCGTTCGGAGTGATTGCAGAGCGTCCCGACGGCGCCGGCGTCGGTCAGGGCCTCGGCCAGCGTGTGGCCGGTGTGACTCCCGTGGTCGAGAGGGGCGACGTGTTGGGCCCACGTCTCGACGCCGGTGGCGGCGACGCGGTCGAGGTGAGCGGTCTGTGGGGCGACGGCGATGCGGACGCCGTGTTCCTCGGCCACCGCGTGGGCCGCCTCGGCGACGGCGACGGGATCACAGGGGTACGCCTTCAGGTTGACGAGAACGAACATACCCGGGATGGGGAGGCGTGCGGACAAAAAACGTGACTATCCGTCGTCCGCAAGCGCCTCGGCGACGGCCTCCACCGCGTCGATAGGCACCTCGTACTCCTCGGCGAGCGACTGGGCGCGGGCGGCCGAGAGGGCGGGCCGGTCGCCGTGGTGGTCGTGAACCGGGTCGGGTCGCCCGTCGCGCACCTCCAGATTCACCGCGTCCCAGCGGGCGTAGTGACCCATCGCGTCGAAGTAGGCCTTGGTGGCGCGGCGCTCGTCGCGGTCGAACTCCGCGGTCAGGAGCGTCTCTTCACCCACGGCCGGCCCTGCCTTCACGATCCCGGCGGGGTTGACGAGCATGCTCCCGCCGTTGCCCACGCCGAATCCGATCTCCCCCTCCTCGAACCCCTCGGGGACGTCGTCGCTCATGTAGGCGGAACAGGAGGCAACGAACGACTGCGTCTCGAAGGCGTACTCCCGGACGGCGGGGTAGATGTCGCAGGTGTCCCGCGCCGCGGCGGACTCGGCTCGCGTCTTGTCGCCGGGATGGCCGTGCTGCTCCCAGAAGCCGGGCCAGACGGCGGCGTGAATCTCCTCGCCGTCGGCACACAGCGCCGCCTTCGAGAGCGTCATGTGGTTCTCGTAGCAGACGAGGCCGCCGAGACGACCCACGTCGGTGTCGTGGGTGGTGAGGTGTTCGGGGTCACCTCGACCCCAGATGGTGCGCTCGTCGTGGGTGGGCATGAGTTTCCGGTGGCGGCGGACGAGTTCACCCGACCGGTCGAAGAAAAAGAGCGAGTTGTAGAGCGTCTCGCTCCCCCGACGGTCGTCCACCTCGTTCGTCCCGAGGACGAGGTGGAGGTTCGCGTCGGCGACGGCCTCGCCGATGGTGGTGACGGCGTCGTCGTCGACGTGGAGGCTGTTGGCGCTCAGATCGACCATCAGATCGGTCCACCGGGCGATGGAGGTGCTCCGTCGCCAGTAGGGGTAGCCGGGGAAGTACGTCTCCGGGAAAACGAGAACGTCGACCCCACGATCACCGGCACGTTCGATCCAGCGGCAGGTCTTCGCGAGGGTGCCGTCGGCGTCGTGATACTCCGGTTCGATCTGTGCGGCACCGAGCGTGAACGACTCGGCTAGGTCACGTGCCATGGGCGGGGTATCGTCCCCGACCGATATAATCGTCCGCCCGCGGAAACGGCTCGTACTAGTCCTTGCGCTTGACCACGTCGCCGAGGGTGGTCGTCGTCGAGGAGCCACCGGACCACTCCGCGTCCTCGTCGCCGCCCCCCTCGGACAGCGAGATGTCGAGTTCGTGTTCGAGTTTGCGCTGCACCTCGTCGCTCGGAAGCATGTCGCCGCGTTCGAGTTTGCGGATGAGGCTCGCCTTCTCGTTGAGTTCGTTCGCCAGTTCCTCCTGACTCAGGCCGCGGTCCTCGCGGGCCGTCCGGATCCGGTCGTCGTAGTCGGTGGCGACCTCGTCCATGTCGTCGAACATATCGCGCCGGCGGGCGGAGCCGCCGGAAGACGAACTAGAGCCGCCCGACGCGGACGAGGACGTGGAGGACGATGACGACGAGGTAGAGTACTTCGTCGAGGACGAACTGCTCGACTCGGTGCGGACCTCGGTCCCGAAGTCCGAACACTCGTCGCAGAGTTCCAGTTCGGCCCCTTCGACTTTCGTCGTGGTGAGCGACGAACTCTCGGCTCCACACATTTCACACTGGGGCATACTCCTCCGTAGCGGGCGATGGGGGATAAAAGGTGCGCCCCCGACGTGTTCAGGGGAGGTCGTTCCAGGCACCCCAGAACCGCTGGAGCGCGGTGAGGTGGCCGACGACGGCGAAGAAGACGAGCAGCCAGCCGACGACGTTCAACGGGCCGAGGGGGCGGGCGACGATGGCGGCGACCACGGCCGTGAGTCCCACGAGTGCCAGACGGTCCGCACGGCCCACGAGGCCACCGTACTCCCGGCCCAGCCCCACCGCCTGAATCTGCGTGCCGAGGTAGGAGGTCATCAGGACGCCGGTGACGGCGAGGAGACCGAGGTCGTACCGTTCGACGCCGGCGGCCAGTCCCACCACGAGGACGATGTCGGCGTAGCGGTCGAGGACGTGATCCAGCAGGTCGCCCGCCCGCGATTCGACGTTCTGCGTGCGCGCGAGGGCGCCGTCCAGCAGGTCCAGCCAACCGTTCGCGAGGACACAGAGCGCCCCGAGGAGGTAGCCAAGCGGCGTAGCGAGGTAGAAGCCGGCGGCCGCCGCGAGCGCGAATCCGAAGGCGACGACGCTGACGCCGTCGGGTGTGAGACCGATCCGGTCGGCAGCGGCGACCATCGGGTCGAGGACGAGTTCGGCCACCGGACGCAGGCGGTCGAGGGTCATAGGTAGTCGAGGAAGTCCACGTCGCCGGCGCTCGGCTCCCGGTCGCCGGCGATCACCGCCTCGATGTCGGCGGCCACCTCGGCGGGCGTCCGCTCGGTCGTGTCGATTTCGTAGACGTCGGCGGGGCCGTGGCGGTCCACCGCCTCGGAGAGGATCACGTCGAGCGCCTCGCTCTCGGCGTTCTCGGTCGCCTTCGCCTCGCTGGCACCCCGGTCACGGAGTCGGTCTTCGAGCACGTCGGGCCGACACCGGAGGACGACCACCCGGTCGGCGTCGAGGTGGTGAGCCAGGTGGGACTCAGCGACGCCGGACCAGTCGCCGACCGCCTCGCGGACGGCCTCCAGATCGGCCACCAGCGAGTCGCGGTCCGCGTCGCGTTCGGTCCAGAGGCCCGCCTCGCGGATCAGATCGTTGAGGTGGAGCACTGGGACGTCGAGGAGGGACGTGGCCGTCGTCTTGCCGGTGCCGGGCGTGCCGGTGACGGCGACTCGCACGTCGTCGCTCACGCCCGCACCTCCGCGACCACGTCGTTGATCGTCTCGGCGGCCCGGGGCGTGGTCTCGCGGGTGCCACAGGAGACGCGGATACAGCCGGGAAGGCCGAAACTGGAGCAGTCGCGGACGATGACCCCGCGTCGCTGGGTGGCGTCGGCGACGGCGGCGGCGTCGCCCACCTCCGCGAGGACGAAGTTGCCGCCGCTCTCCCACGTCGGCGCGTCGAGTTCGTCGCGGAGGTACGCGCGGGCCCAGCGGGCCGTCTCGACGGTCGTCCGGAGGTGGTCGTCGTCGTCGAGGGCGGCGAGGGCAGCCCGACAACCCACCTCGCTGGCGGCGAAGGGCGTGTTGACACGGGCGTAGGCCTCGGCCCACGACTCGGGGACGACGCCGTAGCCCACGCGCAGGCCGGCGAGGCCGTACGCCTTCGAGAACGTCCGCGTGACGGCGAGGTTGTCGTAGTCGTCGAGGAGGTCGACCGCCGACGGCGACTCGGTGTACTCGCCGTAGGCCTCGTCGACGACGAGGAGGGTGTGGTCGGCGACCGACTCCGCGAGGTCGAGGATGGCCGCCCGCGAGAACTCGGCACCGGTCGGGTTGTGTGGCGTGGTGAGGTAGACGATGCGCTCGCCGTCGTAGGCGTCGAGGACGGTGGCGGGGGTCTGGGCGAAGTCGTCGGCCTTCGACAGGTCGTAGGTCGCCACCTCGCCGTGGTGGTAGCGGGCGCTCATCCGGTAGTAGGAGAACCCGGGGTCGGGCGCGAGCACCCGGTCGCCGGGCTCGAGGAAGGCCCGCGAGAGGTAATCGAGGGCGCCGTCGGCACCCGGCGTCACCCAGATCTGTTCGGGCGCGACGTCCCAGTGGGCGGCCAGTTTCTCGCCGAGGTCCGTATGCGACGCCTTCGGGTAGACGCCGACGGTGGGCGCCGTCTCGCGGATGGCCTCGACGGCGGCCGGACTCGGTCCGTGTGGGTTCTCGTTCGACGAGAGTTTCGTGAGGTCGTCGGGGTCCATCCCCAGGTCGCGGGCCACCTCCTCCGCCCCGCGGCCGGGGACGTACGGCGAGAGCGCCGAGAGATCCCGTGGTTGCATGGTCGGAGGATGCGGACGCCGACGCTTAAGCGTGGCCAATGGTCCCCGGGTCAGGCGTCGTCGCCGTCGATGGCGTCGATCCCCTCGTGTGCCAGTTCGAGCGTCTCGGTGGCGACGCCGGGGCGGTCGGCGGCCAACGCCGGTCCCTCCCACCGAACGGGCGTGACCGCCCGACACCGCCAACCACGCGCCCGGTCGCCGGCCTCGTCCAGCAGGAACACCCGGACGGGCCGTGGCTTCACCACGCCGTCGACCCAGTCGCGAAGCCAGTCCCAGAGACGACGGTCGTCGGTCACGCCGCGCCGAAGCCGGAGGGGTGGCGAGGTGGTGCGCCGCCGGGTAGGTGCGGGCGCCGCACCGCGGAAGCGACGGGAGTGGTCCCGCCAGTCCAGCCACTCCGGGGTCGGGTCGTCGTCGGCCGACTGCGCCTGAACGCGAACCGACAACCCGGTGACCTCGGCGAAGCCGAGGGGCGGCCGGTCGTCCCCCAGGTCGACCGCGAACCGGTGGCGAGCGTAGGGGTCGACTGGCCGGTCGCTCATCGCTCCGTTCGAGGGGTCGGGTCGTGCTCCGTGCGCGACTCGAACTGTGGCTTCTCGGGCGGGACCGTCAGGTCCGCCTTCGTCGGGGGTGACGCCTCGTCGTTTCGGAGTCCGCCGTCCGTCTCACCGCCGACGTCGACACGTTCGAACCCTTCGGAGACGATTTCGAGCGTCTCGATGGCGACTGCCGAGCGGTTCGCGTCGAGTCGCGGTCCCTCGTAGCGGGCGGGCCAGGCGTTGCGGAACTCCCACCGGGCGGCCGTAGCGGCCTCCTCGTCCAGCAGGACGACCGCGATGGCCCGGCGCGCCTCGTCGACCGCCCCGACCTCGACGAGGTGGCGCCACTCGGCGAGTTCGACGCCGTCGTCCGTGACACCGCTCCGAAGTACGAGCGGCCCGTAGCCGTTCAACCCGGCCAGTTTCCGGGGGGTCGGCGCCTCGTTGCCCTCGCGGTACTCGACGACGGACGTCGACGAGGACGGCAACCGGCAGTGACTGAAGCCCGCCTTGGCGATGCCGTCGATTTCGAGGAGGAAGCGAGCCACACGGAACGGACCGTGCCGGTCAGGCATCGTCCCGCTCCGGAAACTCGGCCGTCGAGTCGAGTGGTGTGGTAACTATTTCCATACGATTCGGGGGAACTCGTCGGGCGCTCTTGAAGCTTTCCGCCGAGTCGTCGAGGCGGCGGACACGCGCATCATCGAGGTCAACCACGCCCAACCGCTCGAACCGCGACGTCCACGACGTCTATCGACCGGATCGGGAGCCGATTCCGCTGCGAACGTCCGGCGGTCGAATCGGTCCCACGCGGATCGAGTTCGATCCGGGACAACTCGTCGGCGTGGTCGCGTCCGACGGTCCAGCCCTCCGTAGGACGGCACGATATCACACCATCGTCACCACCGCTGGCACCATCAGGCAGGGAGATAGCCTCTCGATGATCGGCACGGTGGGAGGACACCGTTTCACGCGAGCGCAGGGCGGTGGACATTTTTTAAGTAGTGGTCGTGTTGCGACGGGTATGCGACTCGCTATCGACCGGCAACGGTTCGTCGACCGGATGCAGGAACAGGCGGAGATCGGTGGGCTGGACGGTGAACGCGGCCTTGACCGCCTGACGCTTTCGGACGCCGACCGGGAGGCCCGTGACTGGTTCCGGGACCGGATGAGGGATGCGGGCCTCGACGTCCGCGTCGACGAGATGGGAAACATGTTCGGCCGACGGGCCGGTGCGGACCCCGAGGCGGGGACGGTGCTACTCGGTTCACACCTCGACAGCCAGCCCCGGGGAGGGATCTACGACGGCCCGCTGGGCGTCCTCGCCGCCCTGGAGTTCGTCGAGACGCTCGAAGACGAGGGGATCACGACCGAGCGGCCGGTCGAAATCGTCAACTGGACGAACGAGGAGGGGTCGCGCTTCCAGCCGGCGATGATGTCGAGCGGCGTCTGGGCGGGGACCCTCTCGCTGGCGGAGGCCTACGAGACGACCGACCGGGACGGGATTCGCTTCGTCGACGAACTGGAGCGGATCGGCTACCGGGGCGACGTGCCGGCGGAACCGCAGTACGACTACGATTCGTACCTCGAACTCCACATCGAACAGGGACCGCGCCTCGAGGAGGCGGGCGACGACGTGGGCGTCGTCACGGGCATCGTGGGGTTCCAGTGGGGCGAAATCACGTTCGAGGGGCAGGCGAATCACTCCGGCACGACGCCGATGGACCACCGCCGCGACGCGCTAGTCGGCGCCGCTGACGTCATCACGCAGGTGCGGCGCATCCCGGGGACGCTCGGCGAGCGAACCGTCGGCACGACCGGCGTCATCGAAGCGGAACCGGGATCGATCAACATCGTCCCCGGCGAGGTCCGCTTCACGGTCGGCTTCCGGGACCCCGACGACGACACGGTGGTGGAAGCGGTCGACCGGGTGAAACGCGAGGCGGCGGCCGCGGCGGAGCGCGAGGGGCTGGAGTGGAGCTACGAGCAGCGGATGGCCGTCGAGAGCGTCGACTTCGCCGAGCGGTGTATCGACGCCGTCCAGTCGGCGGCCGACGACCGGGGGTACGCCTCCCAGCGACTGGTCAGCGGCGCGGGCCACGACGCGACCCACGTCGCGAGCGTCTGTGACGCGGCGATGGTCTTCTCGGTGAGCGAGGGCGGCAAGAGCCACTCGCCGAAGGAGTACACGAGCTGGGACGACTGCTACGCCGCGGCGGACACGCTCGCGAACGCCGCCCTGGATCTCGCGGGCGTGGCGGCGGAACGATGACCGACTCGGCGTCCCCCGAGACGGCTCACGACCGACGAAGTTCGCGAACGCTACCTCGGCGGCTGACGACCCGATTCAACGATATCCTCGTCCCGCCCTGATTTTCGGACGATTTTCTAGTAACGAGCCGTTAGCTATTCAAACCATTCTACAATGGTTGGTACCAAGGCACAGTCCACCGCGACCAGACCGAGACCACCGACTCATGACCCAGGACACGACGGATCAGATACAGCAACTCGTTGCAGCGCTCGTCTCACGGGAATCGGAGAACCCACCCGGAAACGAATCGACGGTCGCGACGTTCGTTCGCGACTGGTTACGGGACCACGGGGTCGACGCGTCGTTGATCCACGAACCGGACCCGGACCGTCCACAGGTCGCCGCCCGCGTCGGCGAGGGCGACCCGACCGTCGTGTTGAACGGTCACATCGACGTCGTCCCGGCGGGTGACCGGGACCAGTGGAGTCGCCCACCCTACGAGGGCGTCGTCGAGGACGGGGCGCTGTACGGGCGCGGGAGCGCCGACATGAAGTCGGGTGTCGCCATCGCGATGCTCGCGACCGTCGCGTTCAAGGAACGGTTCGAGCGCGGCGACCTCGACGGGTCGCTCGTCTTCCACGCGGCGATGGGCGAGGAGACGGCCGAACCGGGCACGAAGAAGCTCCTCGAAGCGGGGTACGATGGCGACTACGGGGTCGTCTTGGAGCCGACGGGGATGCGGACGGCGACGAGCGAGAAGGGGCTGGCGTGGTACGAGGTCACCGTCGAGGGCGACCCCTCACACGCCAGTCGACCGGACCTCGGCGACAACGCCATCACGAACGCCCGGCCGGTACTCGATGCCCTCGCCGAGTACGACGCGCGCGTCCGAGAGCGTACGGACGACCTGGTCGGCCGCGCCTACGCGACGGTCACCCAGTTCGACGCCGGCACCAAGGAGAACGTCGTCCCGGAGACGGCGGTGCTCACGGTCGACCGGCGGTTCCTCCCCGCGGAGTCCATCGAGGAGATCGACGCGGAACTCGACGGCCTCCTCGACGACGTCGCCGAGGAACACGGCCTCGACATCGACTGTCGGCGGACGCGAACCTACGAGTCGGCGTCCATCCCCGTCGACAGCCCCCTGGCGAGGGTGTTCCGCGAACACTCCGCGGCGCTCGGTGACGTCGACGACGCACCGTGGGGAATCCCCGCCTCGACGGACGTTCGCAACCTCGTGAACGACGCCGACGTGGAGGCCATCACCTGGGGACCGGGTAATCTCGATCAGGCCCACACGTTCGACGAGCACATCGACCTCGACGAGGTTCGGGTCGCGCTGGACGTCCTCGAGGACGCCCTCGTCGAGGTGTTCGAAGCGGAGCGATGACGCTGGAACGCCTCGCGCTGGGGGGACGCCGACCGAACGCGGGACGATCCACGGCGAGGCCTTCGCCGCGGAAATCCGAACCAACGTCGAGTGAGACCCCGATCGGGTCGCCCACTACGGCATCGAGGTGGACCGCGCCCGCGAGATGGCGGAGCGATTCGTCCCACTCGTCGCGGACACCGACGAGGCCCGTGAGACGCTCGCGGCGCTGGAGGGTTCCGGACGGGTCGCTATCTGGAGTGCTGGATCGGTTCTGACGGCGGACGGACGCCTCAGGCACCGTCGGCGAGATTGGATCTCATCTCGTCGGAGAGGTTAGCCATGAACTTCGGATTCGTCGCGATTTCGTCCATCACGAATCGCGAGGAGGTCTCGTTGACGCTATCGATGGCGACCATATCCTCGATGATCTCGTTCATCTGGGTACGGTCCTGAACACGGGAGATGACGACGAAGTCGACGTCGCCCATCGTGTAGTAGACCTGTTCGACGCCGTTTAATTCGGCGAGTTCGGTGCCGACGTTCTCGGAGTAACCGTGTTCGTGTGTCACGGCCACCTCGGTGATGGCGACCATCGTCAGCCCGAACGAGACGGGGTTGAGGTCGGCGGTGATCCCCTGAATCACGTCGTTTTCCTTGAGCTTGTTCAGCCGATAGTGAACGGCGGATTTCGAGAGATCCAGTTCGTTCGCGAGCGTATCGAGACTCACGTCGAAGTCGTCTTCGATACACCCCAGAAGTTCGAGGTCCGTCTCGTCGAACTCGTCCGCGTCGATCGCAGCTCCGGTCATGGGCCGTATTAAACACAATTCTATAAAAAGTCGAGGGGGCTGGAAATTGTACCTGAATAGCACCGTCCCGTCACACGTTCGTGACGTACGGTCGATCCCCACGGCCGGATCACCGGTGTGGCCCCGATCCGTTCGGCCCCTGCCGTGATCCCCGGACCCGGAAGACGGCCGGTCGGCGTCCCAGCGACGGGGTGGGCTCTCGTAGCCATTGGAACTCATTGCACACCCGATCGCACGCCGTCTGGTGATCGGACGTGCGAACAGTTCCAATCGCAACGATAGTTCGGGCGGTGTTCGGGGAGCGACGCCAGCGAGTGGGTCGGCTGTGACGTTTGGACGTGATCCCCGAGATCATACCCTGTCGAAGGGGCTGACGGGCGCGTACCAGCCGCTCGGGGGGATCACCGTCACCGCTGACACAGCGGAGCACTTCAAGGGGACTGCGCTCCGTCACGGACACACCGACGCTGACGCCGTCACCGTCTGTCTCGATGTCTCGGACGCGACGATGGACGGCTAGCGTCGCCGACTATCGCTCCCGGAGCCACCCGTCGAGGCGGTCGGCGAGTCGACAGGAGAGCGCCGCGATAGTGAGCGTCGGGTTCATCGCCCCACCCGTGGGAAAGACGCTACTGCCGGCGACCCACAGGTTGTCGAGGTCGTGTGCGCGGCAGTCGGGGGCGACGACGCTCGTTGCGGGGTCCTCGCCCATCCGCGTCGTCCCCATGTGGTGGTACGCCGGCCCGGTGGCGTCCGGTCCGACCACCCAGTCGACGGTCGCGCCGAGTTCCTCCAGGATCGCCACTTGCACCTCGTTCGCGCGTTCGATGGCGTCGCGGGTCCGCGACCCGACCGACCAGCGAACGTCGGGGACGGGGTTGCCGTGGTCGTCGGTCGTGGAGCGGTCGAGCGTGATCCGGTTGTTGACGTCGGGAAACTGCTCGACGAGACCGCCGACCGCGAGGTGAGTGCCGTAAGACGCTCGGAGCGAGTCCAGCAGGTCGTCGCCCCAGGTGTCGGCGTGGACCGCCTCGACGACCGGCGACGGGCCGGCGTAGTTGAGGAACTCGAGTTTGACGCCCGGGAGTGGGTCGGTCCCGTCGTAGAGGGCGTGACTCTCCGTGGTGTTGAACCCGACGTGGTTCTGGCGGGTGGGGCGGTCGATTCGCCCGCCCGCACCGGCAAAGCAGTGGTCCATGAAGTACCGTCCGACGAGCCCCGAGGAGTTGGCGAGGCCGTCGGGGTAGGCGTCGGAGGTCGACAGGAGGAGGAGGCGGACGTTCTCGACGCCGCCGCAGGCGAGGACGACCGATCGGGCCGTCTGCCGGTGTTCGGTGCCGTCGGGCGTGGCGTAGACGGCTGCCTCGACCCGGTCGTCCGTGTGCGCGAGTCGCTGGACCGGCGCGCGGTCAATAACCCGGGCGCCGGCGTCCTCGGCGCGGACGACGTGGCGTTCGGCGGTGTACTTCGCGCCGGAGGGACAGACGGGTTTGCAGGTGCCGTACCCGACGCAGGCCGAAGCGCCGTCGTGGGGTTCTGAGTTGCGGGCGTTCGGCACGGAGTGGGTGGGGAGGCCGAGCGACTCGCAGGCCTCGGCGAAGATGGCGTCGCTGTGGGAGGGCGGGAAGGCCGGGAGCGGGAAGGGGTCCGCGCGGGGCGGGGCGAAGGGGTTGTCGTCGGCACCGGCGACGCCGAGTTCCCGTTCCGCCTGGGCGTAGTGAGGGCGGAGGTCCGCGTAGTCGATGGGCCAGTCGGCGCCGACACCGTGACGGGACTCCATCTCGAAGTCGCGCTCGTGGAGGCGCATCACCATGCCCTGCCAGTGGAGGGTCGACCCCCCGATTCCCTTCACGCGGGCGGCGTTCAGGGGGTACTCGCGCTCCCCGGACGTGGTGTAGGCGTCGCGCTCCCCGCCCATGCCCCAGAGACCGTCGATGCCGGGGCGGAGGTGCGCGTCGAGTTGCGCGGAGCGGTCGGACAGGTCGAATCGCGGACCGGCGTCGAGAACGACCACGTCGTGGCCCGCCTCGGCGAGGCGCGCGGCGACGATGGCGCCCGCGGGGCCGGCGCCGACGACGCAGACGTCAGCGCGCGGTGACGGGGTGCGATCCGGTGACTCAGCCATCGTCCTCCATCCGGGCGCGGCGGTAGCTCTCGGTGCCGCCCGGGTAGCCGACCGGATTCTCGACGCCAACCAGACGGCCGCCCGTCGGCGAGGCGTAGAAGGCATAGAGCAGTTCGTTGACCACGTAGAAGCGGACGCGAGTGGAGAGGTTTCCGTCCGGGTCCGGGTCGGCCACGTCGACGCCGAGATCGCGGAGCAACTGGTCGCGGGTCGGGGGATCGAGGTCGGTCAGGGGGGCGTCGAACCAGTCGCGGGCCGTCGCGTCGAGTTCGGCCACCGCGTCGACGACGCCCGACCGGTGGTCGGCGTCGTCGGCGATCCGCCCCGCGACGTAGGCCTCGACGAAGTCGTCGACGCCCGTCGCAGCGTCGGGGTAGACCACCTCGGCGACGGCGGTGAGCGTCGCGAGGGCGTCAGCGGGGACGGCCGCGGTCGTCGCCTCGGGGGCGGACGCGTCGTCGAGGAGGGTGCCGCCGACGGCCGCCGCCCCGCCGGTGGCCGCCAGGGCTGCCAGGGCGTCCCGTCTGGTCAGGTCCATCGGGACAGGATTAGGCGTGCCTAAATTTATGGCTTGTCCTCCGGGCGCGCCGAAAACGGGGAGGGTGGATCAGTCCTGTCGGACGGAGAACTGGAGGGTCTCGACGCCCTCGACTTCGACTTCGACCTCGTCGCCGTCTTCGAGGCCACCGACGCCCGAGGGGGTGCCCGTCGAGATGACGTCACCGGGTTCGAGGGTCATGTACGTCGAAATCTCCTCGATCAGCTCCGGGACGGTGAAGATGAGCTGTGTGATGTCGGAGGACTGTTTCGTCTCACCGTTGACGCGGAGGCTGATCTCGGCGTCCTCGGGGAGGTGGTCGGGGTCGGCGACGACCGGACCGAGTGGGGCGCCGCCGTCGAAGGCCTTGCCGCGAACCCAGTTCTGTTCCTGGCGCTGGTCGTCGCGGTTGGAGATGTCACAGAGGACGGTGTAGCCGGCGACGACCGACTCGGCGTCGGCGGCGTCGACGTTGCGGCACTGCTCGCCGATGACGACGCCGAGTTCGGCCTCCCAGTCGACCTGCTCTTTGCCCGCGGGCAGGGTGACGGTGTCGCCGTGGGCAGCCACGGTGTTCGGCGGCTTCAAGAAGAGCATCGGACGGTCGGGGATGTCCATGCCCGTCTCCTCGGCGTGGTCTGCGTAGTTGAGGCCGATACAGACGACTTTCGACGGCTCACAGGGCGGAAGGACGTCCACCTCGTCGAGGTCGTAGGTCTCGTCGGCGAAACTGACGGCGTCGCCGTGCCACTCGCCGGTCCGTACCATCCCTGCGGGGTCGCGGAATCTAACCTGTCGCATAGAGCCGAGTTATCATGGGCCGAAATAAGCCTTCCCCGTTCGGCCGTGGCGGACGCTCCGCGCAGACTTGTGGGCGGTGTTCAGATAAGGATTGAAAGGTGAGGCGTAGCGTTTTCTGAGTGATTCATGCCCGAAAACGCTAGCCTCGGCGGTTGTATCGACCGAATCGAGTTAGGTTTTGTGGAACGAGAGGCAACACCGCGGCTGTTGATGAAGCTCAGTATTCAGCTCCATCTTGCTGGACTATCACTTTCGAATACTGTTTCTATTCTTGAGATATTCGGTGTTGAACGCGCACGATCCACCGTTCACAACTGGGTTCACAAGGCCGATCTACAGCCCGAAGAAGGTCGAAGCCCGGATCACGTAGCGGTTGATGAAACGGTGATCCGACTCAACGACGAGCAGTATTGGCTGTACGCTGCGGTCGATCCAGAGACGAACAAATTACTACATACAAAGCTTGAACCGACAAGAACAAACGTTATCGCTTACGCGTTCTTCAGTGAATTACGCGAGAAACACGACGTTGACGACGCCGTGTTTCTCGTCGATGGCGCGACACCACTAAATGACGCTTGCCGTCGCCACGGCCTCGATTTCAGATACGAACGTCATGGAAATCGGAACAGCGTCGAACGTGTCTTTCGTGAGATAAAGCGAAGAACTACCAGTTTCTCAAACTGTTTTAGCAACGCCGAAGCAGAAACTGCAAACGAGTGGCTCAGATCGTTCGCCTTCGCATGGAATCAGCTTATCTGAACACTACCGACTTGTGGGGGGCAAGATTGACGTTTCGGTCCCGCCAACTTCGAGAGGCAATGGAACTCACTTGGCACGGCCACTCCATGTGGCACGTCGTCGTCGACGACACGTCCCTGTTGATCGACCCGTTCTTCGACAACCCACACACGTCGCTCGGGCCGGCCGACGTGCCGACACCGGACTACGTCCTGTTGACCCACGGGCACGCCGACCACGTCGCGGACGTGGGCGCGTTCACCGACGCGACGGTTGTGGGTACGCCGGAGTTGGCCGGCTGGGTCGCCGACGAACACGGCGCCGAGGACACGTTCGGGATGAACCTCGGCGGCACCGTCGAGTGTGGTGACGTCTACGTGACGATGCACCGTGCGGACCACAGCAACGGGATCGGTACGGACTACGAGTACAGCGCCGGGATGCCGGCCGGCTACATCGTCAGCGACACGAAACCGACTCAGGAGGCGGACGAGGACGCCTTCGCGTTCTACCACGCGGGCGACACCGGGCTGATGACCGAGATGCGCGACGTGATCGGGCCGTTCCTCGAACCCGACGCCGCGGCGCTCCCCGTCGGCGACCACTTCACGATGGGACCGGCACAGGCCGCCATCGCCGCGGACTGGCTGGACGTGGACCACGTCTTCCCGATGCACTACGATACGTTCCCGCCCATCGAAATCGACGTGAGTCAGGTCGAGCGCGAGGTTGCGGCCACCGGCGCCGACGCCGAGGTCCACCTCCTCGACGGCGACGAGAGCTACACCTTCGAGCGACCGTACGCCAGCGAGTGACGTCGGCGGGGGCCGGATGGACAGTATTTAGACGTCGCGGCGCCTCCCGTGCGGTGGAATGAGCGACATCGAGACGATCACGATCAGTGAGGACGGCTTCGCCTGCGTCAACCAGGTCGGCGACTTCGAGTTCACGGTCGACGCCACCGACGAGTCGGGACCGAACCCGAACGCGGCACTGGTAGCGACCTACGCATCCTGCTTCCTGCCCGCGTTCCGCGTCGGCGGCCAACAGCGCGGTCACGACGACCTGGGGAAGATTCAGATCGACGCCGACGCTGACATGGACGACGACGACGACCTCGAATCGATCAGCTTCGCGGTCCACGTCGCGGCCGACCTGGACGACGACGAGTTCGACGAGATCACCGCACGCGCCGAGGATATCTGTCACGTCCACGCGGCGCTCCGGGAGGAACTCGAAGCCGACATCGACGTGTACGGCGACGCGTTCTGATACGCCCGCTGGACGTCGATACATTACACCCGACAGTGTGAGGCGACGGCGCCGTCGCTCCGCGTCGGTGTGACGGGGACGAGAACCCTCAGCGGCGGTACCAGCGGTAACTCATCGCGTGACCGTCGACGATTACGACCTCCTGTCCGTCGGTCGTCGGCCGGTCTTCCGTGCCGTCCACGTCGTCCGCAGCCTCGCCGCGGAAGACGTATGGGCTGTCATTCGGTGCCATACACCGTGGTAAGAGTCCACACGTACATAAAGTTGCGTCAGACGCCTCGCTCGGCGGTCGGACCGTGTGCATCCGGGTCTGAGAACCGAGATTCGGTCGAGGCCAGCGGTCGCGTTCCCCGGCGGAGTTCCTCCCGGCTGGGAGGAGTATCCCACTTTTTAGTGGTCGCTCCGCGTGGCTGTAGACAGTCACGCGATGGACGACACACAAACGGTTGGGGAGCGACTGGAGACGCACTGTGATCGAGGAGCGTGGCTGCCGTGAGCAGTCACGGCGAGCGTTCGCCGGAGGCGGACCTCGGTCTCCTCGACGCTACGATGATCGGCATGGGAGCGATGATCGGTGCGGGCATCTTCGTCCTGACGGGGTTGGCGGCCGAAATCGCCGGTCCCGCGGCGATTCTGGTGTTCGTCCTCAACGGCGTCGTGACTGCTTTCACCGGGCTCTCTTACGCCGAATTGGCCTCCTCGATCCCCAAGAGCGGCGGGGGGTACGCCTTCGTGAGGGAGGTGTTCGACGACCTGCCCTCCTTCCTGATGGGGTGGATGCTCTGGTTCGCGTACATGATCGCCGGCGGTCTGTACGCCCTCGGATTCGCACCGAACTTCCTCGAACTCCTGCACGTCTACGAGGTAGCGCCGGCGCCGGGTGCGGTGGGCGCCATCGCTCTGCCCGTCGTCGACGTTGGGGTCCCGGTGGGGGTCCTGTTGGCGTCGCTCGCGGTCTTTCTCCTCGTCGGGTTGAACGCCCTCTCGACGGCCGCCAGCGGGAGCGTCGAGACCATCTTCACGCTGATCAAGGTGGGCATCCTCGTCGTCTTCGTCGGCTTCGGCCTCACCTCACCGATGTTCTCGTCGGCGGAGTTTCAGCCCCTGTTTCCGGGCGACGCCGGTCCCCTCAGTATCCTCCCCGCGATGGGACTGACGTTCATCGCCTTCGAGGGGTACGACCTCATCACGACGGTGACCGAGGAGGTGAAAAACCCCCGTGAGAACATCCCCAAGGCCATCTTCGTGAGTCTGGGAGTGACGGTGCTGGTGTATCTCGCGGTGGTCGGCGTCGCCATCGGCACGCTCGGAGCGGGCGGGCTGGCGGAAGCCGGCGAGGCGGGCATCGCCCAGGCGGCGACGACGTTCATGCCGACGGGTCTGCCGGTGATCCAAAACGGCGGGGCGATCATCGTCTTCGGTGCCGTCTTCTCGACGCTGACGGCGCTGAACGCCGTCGTGATCGCCTCCTCTCGCGTGGCGTTCTCGATGGGGCGGGAAGAACAGCTCCTCCCCTCGTTCGGCCAGCTTCACCACCGGTACGGGACGCCTTTCGTCGCCATCCTCGCCAGCGGTGTCGTGATGCTCGGATCCGTCGTGTTGCCAACCCGGAGCGCGGGCAACATGTCGAGTCTCTTCTTCCTGCTCTCCTTTATCGTGGTCAACGCGTCGGTGATCAAGCTGCGGCGGGAGCGCCCGGACATGAACCGGCCGTACGAACTGCCGTACTACCCGGTTCCACCGATTCTCGGGATTCTGCTCAACCTCCTGCTGACGGGCGTGCTGGTCCGGTATCTGCTCCGGACGGACACGCTCGCGCTCCTCCTCAGCGTCGGCTGGATCACAGTTGGCGGCGTCGCCTACGCCGTTCACGTTCGACTGCGGTCGAGCGGGGAGGAACCGACTGACGAACGCACGGCACCAGGGAGCGACGATTGATATGGCAAGTCACCTCAACGTCATCATCGCGGGCGGCGGACGTGTCGGCTTTCAAACAGCGGCCATGCTCGACGACCGGGGGCACGACCTCACGGTGGTCGAACCCCGGCGGGACCGGTGCGACGCCATCGCCGACGAGTACGTCGCGACGGTCATCTGCGGCGACGCCTCGAACCCCGACATCCTCCAGCAGGCGGGCGTCGAGTCGGCCGACGTCGTCGCCGGCCTGACCGGCGAACCGGGGCTGAATCTGGCGGTCTGTATGGAGGCGGTGGAGATGGCCCCTGGGATTCGGACCGTCGCCCGCATCGACAACCGAGAGCGGGCGGGCTACCGCCGATTCGTCGACGAGACGGTGTTTCCGGAGGCCGCGGGGGCACGGGTCGCCGTCAACGAAATCGAGGGCAGCGACGTGCGCTCGCTCGCCGACGTGACCGGCAGCCTCGACATCATGGAGATCCGGGTCGAGGAGAATGCGCCGGCCGCGAACAAGGAACTCCGCGAAGTCCGGTTCCCGGCCGGGACGCTCGTCATCTCGGACGACGACGGGGAGCGGGTCGCCCGGCCGGACACGACGCTCACGCCCGGCAAGCGCTACGTCATCGCGGTCGAACCCGACGTAGCCGACGAGGTGATGAATCTCCTCCGCGGCTAGAGGATCCGGTCGACGTCGGCCAGCGAGTCAAGGACGTAGTCAGGTGTGACGTCGCTCCGGGCTAGGTCGTCGTCGTCGGTGACGCCGGTGCGGACGAGCGCCGTCGTCATCCCGGCACGCTCGCCGAGGGCGATGTCGGTGTCGAGCCGGTCGCCGACCACCAGACAGGCCGCCGGCGGTACGTCGAGGCGGTCACGGACGATGCGGAGCGCGGGGTCGGATGGTTTCCCGAGGACCACGTCCGGGTCGCGGCCGACGACGCCGGCGACGGCGTTGATGATCGCTCCCGAGCCGGGGACGTCGCCCTCGGCAGCGGGGATCACCATGTCGGGATCGGTGCCGACGAGCGTCACGTCGCGGTGATCGCACGCCCGGAGCGCCGCACAGAGGCGGTCGTAGTCGAAGGAGCGGTCGATAGAGAGGACGACGGTGTCCGCACGGCGTTCGTCCGTGACGACGGTCAACCCGGCGTCGACCAACTGTTCGACGAGCGCGGGTTCGCCGACGACGAAGAACGCGTCGTCGGGGTGACGGTCGGCGAGGTAGGTGGTGGTGACCGTCCCGGCGGTGACGATTTCCTCGGCGTCGACGTCGAATCCGGCCCGTCCGAGCCGGTCGGCGTAGGCCGGCGGCCGTTTGGTTGGATTGTTCGAGACGAACAGCCGTCGACAGCCCGCGGACTCCAGTCGGTCGAGTCCCTCGGCTGCGCCGGGAATCGGGTCGTCGCCACGCACCACCGTCCCGTCCACGTCGAGGACGACTCCGCGATAGGTCATCGCCGGCCGTAGGGGTGGCACGCAGTTGAACCCCGCGCTCGCCGTCGGATCGGTCCGACGCCAGCTTAATCGTCCGTTATCGCCGGTTAGGCCGGGGTTATCGCTCACAAGGTGTCATTAGCTAACCGGGGAGGGAGCCTGGGTACGGTACGCACCGGAGCGACCGGGTCCCCCCGTCGGTCACGTCCGGGGCACGAAGGAGCAACTATGGACGAGAGTACGAGGATCGACCTCACGAGACGGAAGGCCCTCGCGGCCATCGGGAGCATCGGCGTCGCGTCGGCGGGTGCCGGCCTCGGGACCAGCGCGTACTTCAGCGATCAGGAGACCTTCGAGAACAACCAGTTGACCGCCGGGACACTGGACATGAAGGTGAGCTGGGAGGAGCACTACAGCGACTGGAGCGAGGACGAGACCGAGTACGCCCACATGGAGGACGGGGACCTCGTCGTCGAGGACCGTGACGGGTTCGAGAACGCGACGTTTCAGGAGGGGTATCCCGATGAGGAGACGCGAACGGCAATCGACAGCGGCGAGACGGACCCCTGCGACGTACTCGCGGACGTCCCCGACGACCTGGAGAAGCCGGTGATCGAACTCGGGGACCTCAAGCCGGGTGACTTCGGCGAGGTCACCTTCGACTTCGCGCTCTGTGACAACCCCGGGTACGTCTGGTTGAACGGGAGTCTCGTCTCCGAGGCCGAGAACGGCCTGACCGAACCCGAGGCCGACGACGCCGACGAGGGTGAGGGCGTCGAACTCGCCGACGAGATTCGGGTCACCGTCTGGTACGACGACGGCGACAACGTCCTCGAAGATCCGGAGACCGTCGTCACCGACCGGGAGTTCGAGCCGAACCCCAGCTCCTCGGCGGTCAGCGTTTCGGGGTCGGATCGGATCGTCGCGCAGGGGTCGCTCCGTGACGTCCTCATACAACTCGCCGCCGGGAACGGCATCCCCCTCGACGCCGATCCGACGTCCGACTCCCGGAACTGTTTCACCGACTCGCCGACGGTCCACTACCTCGGCTTCGCGTGGGAAATCCCGGTGAACCACGGCAACGAGATCCAGTCCGACTCCGTCACCTTCGACCTCGGGTTCTACACCGAGCAGTGCCGGCACAACGACGGCAGCGGGATGGGAAGCGACCTCAGAGCGTACTACCCGCTGGACGAGTCGAACAGCCCGACCGTCCGGGACCGCAGCGGGAACGAGTACGACGGCACGGTGGCCGGCGACGTATCGTTCACCGGGGGGCAGGTCGGGGAGGCGGCGTCGTTCGACGCCGGCGACGGCATCTCCGTGTCCCAGGACGGCGACCTCACCGACCTCACCGACTTCACCGCCACGGCGTGGTTCCGCTCGACCGAGGACGACCGGGCGGATCAGGTCGTGTTCGGGATCAGGAAGGGGTACGAACTCGTCTTCGATTCGGCGGGGCAACGCGTGTCCGACAACTCGGTGTGGTGGGCGGTAGACAACGGTACCGGTGACTGGGCAGTCAACCCCACCGGCGCAGGACCTCTCGCACTCGGCGAGTGGCACCACGCCGCGCTCGTCCAGAATACGACCGCCGACGAGGTGCAAGTCTACATCGACGGCTCGCTCGTAGTCACGGACAGTGGCACGGGAGCGGTCAACGGGGCGACGGGGGACTTCGGAATCGGCGTCCGCGGCGACGGATTCGGCCAGTTCGTCGGCGACATCGACGACGTGCGCATCTACTCCCGCGCACTCTCCGCGAGCGAAGTCCAGTCGCTCTACGACTCTGCGTAGACGCACCGTTCTTTCTCGCCTCGCGCTGTCGTCACCAAACCAAAGAGCCATTGGTACGCCGCCCCACCTCCCGGTACCGTGACGAACACGCAGTTGACGCTCGTTCAGATCGACAACTACGGGCCGTGGACGGTGACGCCGGAACCGCGCCGCGAGATGGACCTCCAGACGCTCCAGTCGCGTCTCTTCGCCGACATCGCCCAGTTCGTCGGCTATCGGGGCGGCTACGCCTTCTTCACCCGCTTCGACAACATGGTCGCGGTGACCAACGGGCTGGATACGGACGACCACCGGCTCCTCCAGGAGTCGATGGGCAACCGCTACCCAGTCACCATCAGCCTCGGCATCGGCGTCGATGCGAACCCGGCAGTCGCCCTAGAGGCGGCGACCGAGGGTCTCCAGCTGGCCGGGAGCGCACAGGACGGCGACCGGCGGGAAGTGCTCACCGGCACGCCCATCACCGACGGCACCGACGACCTGTCCATCGCCCACTTCGACGTGAACGACGCGACCGAGAAGTACACCGACCGACTCAACGAGTTCGACTCGTTCATCCAGATCGAACAGGGGTACGCGACGCTGATGCGCTACCTTCGAGAGGAACACGGCGGTCTCTCCTTCTTCGTCGGCGGCGACAACATCATCGCCGTCACGCCGGAGATGGGTGCGGACGCCTACAGGGACGCCATCGACCACGTCGAAGATGCGGTCGGCGTCGAACTGAAGGTCGGGGTCGGTCGCGGCGCGACGGCCCACGAGGCCGGCATGGCCGCGAAGCACGCCCTGGAGGAGTGTCGACACCGCGGAACTGCGGTGGAACTGGACGACGTGGCCGCCGGCGTCGAGAGCGAGTAGCCGCCGTCAGGCCTCGATCGCGGGTTCGTCGACGTCGAAGTTCTGGGCTTCGAGGGCCTCCTCCATCGCCGTCAGGAGGCAGGCGACGTTCTGCCGGCGCGCGGAGTACCCCATGCAGCCGATACGCCAGACGTCGCCCTCCAGCGCGCCGAGACCGCTCGCGATTTCGATATCGTACTCGTCCATCAGGAACTCGATGACGGCGGTATCGTCGACGCCGTCCGGCACCTCGACGGTGTTGAGGCTGGGGAGCCAGTACTCCATCTCGGCGGCGGGTTCGAGACCGAGGTCTTGGAGACCCTGTCGGAGTTCGCCCGCGATTTCGCGGTGGCGCTCCCAGCGGTTCTCCAGTCCCTCCTCGGCGACGAGGCGCAGTGCCTCGCGAAGCCCGTAGAAGTTCGTGGTGGGAGCGGTGTGATGGTAGTTGCGCTCGTCGCCCCAGTACTCCATGATGAGTTCGAGGTCGAGATACCAAGAGCCGGTGTCCTCGTCGCGGTTCTGGATCTTCTCGCGGGCACGCTCACCGATGGTGAGCGGCGTCGCGCCGGGGGTACAGGAGAGACACTTCTGAGGGCTGCCGTACGCGGCGTCGATGCCCCAGTCGTCGACGTGGAGTTCGACGCCGGAGAGCGAGGTGACACAGTCCGCGAGGACGAGGGCGTCGTGGTCGTGAGCGATGTCCGTCAGTTCCGGCACGTCGGGCTGTCGAACGCCGGTACTCGTCTCGGCGTGGACGAAGCCGAACACGTCCGGTTGGTGCTCGTCGAACGCATCGGCCACATCGTCGGGCCGGAGGGGTTCGCCCCACGGGGCGTCGACGGTCACCACGTCGCCGCCGGCACGACGGGCAATTTTTCCCATCCGGTCGCCGAAGTAGCCGTTCGTCGGGACCAGCATCGTATCTCCCGGTTCGACGAGGTTGCCGATGGCCGTCTCCATCGCGGCGGTGCCCGTCCCGCTGGTGGCGAGCGTCCACTCGTTGTCGGTCTGGAAGGTATACCGCAGCAGTTCCTGAATGTCGTCCATGATCTCCAGGAAGGACGGGTCCATGTAGCCGAGCGCCTGCGTCGACATCGCGCGAAGGACGCGCGGGGCGATCATGCTCGGGCCGGGACCCATCAGGATTCGTGACGGCGTATCGAGTTGGCTCGTCTCAGGTGGACTCCTCATACCCGAACCGAAGGGCGAACGGAATAAAAACCTGGGTGTTCGTGGCAATATATTGTCGAAGGCGTGTTCGACGATTGCGACATGTGAGCGTCCCCCGTGTCGTTCGCACACACGGATACGGACGGTCGTTCAAATCGAGGCGGCGGCATACACCCACTTCGTACTTCGTCGGGGAGTTCCTCGCCTCGCTCGGCACGGGATACGGATTCGACACGGTCCGGTTCGTGGCTCGAGCTATCCCCCTCCCCGCGAGCGGAGCGAGCGGGGGCACGGAAGGCGAGCGCAGCGAAGCCTTCCGGGGACTCAAATCGGGGAGGAGACATCGAGCGCACGTCGGCCGACGACGAGGCCAGTTTCGGATCACACTGGAAACAGCGGGGCGTTCGGGGCCGTACGCACGCCCGTTCGCCGGACTGCGACTCCCAAAAGCTACCACAGGCGGCGCCAGGCGAGGATGAGGGTGACGACGACGGCGTAGGCGCCGACCAGCGAGGCGACGAAGTAGAGACCGAGCCGACCGACCGGCATCGACTCCGCGGAGACGGCGGCGCTCACGCTGTAAGCGAGCGCGAGGGCGTGGTGGTACCAGTCGAGAAACGAGTCCGAACCATCCGTCTCGGGCGACGGGTCGACGGTCGGGCCCCTGCCGGACGTGTCGGACGGCGGCGACATACTTCCGTCTCGGTGCCCGCAGTCAAAAGTGCGTGGATCACACAAGGAGGACGGCCGACCGCGATGCCGGCGGAGGCCGACCGAGACGGCACCGGTGGCTCTTCGACTCGGAGGGGAGTTCCTGGTCACACGGCAGTCGCTCGGTGGCGGTGTGCATTCGACGGTGACGGTCAGTACGGTCGGCAAAGCGAGTAGCCGCTGCTCGCGGTCTGTAGAGAGACGGGGTAGGTCAGTCAGCGGAACCACACGTGGAGACCACGGTGGCTGAAAGGGGCTGGCCGACCGTGCCGTCTACCCTACTACTCCCGTCGTGGCCACAAAACACCTCCGGTACGCGGCCCGGCGGTATCGGCCGGCCGACTGCGGTAGTCGAGCGCCACGCTCGTCACTCCGCAGGCACTGCCTGCCGAGAGAAGACGTTCGGTGTCGCGGCTCCGCTCGTCCCGCGTCTCCTACGCTTCCGGATCGCACTGCGGACGCGTCCCGAGAGATAATCGAGTGTTTTGGGTCACCGAGGAGTCCGAACACTGCCCCGTCTTCGGTTCCGGTTCTGGAGAGAGCGTGTTCCAACGATTACCGCACCGATGACCGGGAGACTGTCCTGGCTCTGTTGAAATCCTCGTTGTCAGACATAACACAGTGTGCAACAGTCGGGCAGCGCGTCTGCGAAGTTATCGTGTGCTGCTGAAGCGAGCAATCACGAATCCAATGAGGACACCTAACGAGATAGTAATCAGATCGGAGTCCACAGTCACCACCCCAAATAAACTGAGGTAATTGATGAGGAGGAAGAGGATGAATCCAAGAATCAACGCACCAAGGAGGGGAACAATGTCGTTTGACTGAATTATGGGCATTATCCGATGGGCTCTCGCCTCGAGTAAGTGCTTTGTCTGTAATGACCGACCGGAGGAGTATTCTCGGACATCAGTCTCCGACTTGGCATAGACTCCCGGCCAGTCTGTTTGCCAAGCGATCACGTTTGAAAGACAGAAATGAAATCCTCGACGATCGTTTTGAATCGTTCAATATCGCCATCTCGAACGAAGGACTCGAATTGTACTTCTGCGTCCCCAGCGGGAACACCCCGAAGTGAGTGGAATTTCCGTTCATTGAGTATATTCAGCCGTATCCCAGTCGACGGATTCTGAACCTGACCCGTAGTTCACCGGCGCTCCCGCAGGCCAGATCTTCACTTTCCCGTTCACGTTTGTGGTGAAGACGCTGGAATCTCCTTGGGAGTCACCTTGATGAGCATCGATTTTGACCAGTTCGAGACACAATCTATCCGCAGGTTACTCTCATATGAATCTGGTCACTCCAGCGACCGGGAGGGTGTTTCGATTACGGTAGAACTCCTCTCGAAATGACTGAAGACACCTCGAAAGCGCGTCGCAGTAGTACTCTCAAGTTCATCTCGACACTACGCTTAGAGCGGAGGGAGAAAGTACAGTCTCTCCCAGCAGGAGCTATTATTTCTGATACCGTGCATCGAGATAATCACGCTACAGCGGCCGCTCTCGGCCGTGCGTCCGCCCGATAAGGGGCGGCCCGGTTGGTGGGCGGGGTTCGGGTGGGGGAAAGCCTGAAGCCGCTCGTTCACAGACGTATACACATGGGAACCAAGAACGTTCGACTGGATGACGACGTGTACGAGCGGGTGAAAGCCCACAAGCGGGAGGATGAGACGTTTTCGGACGCCGTCGCTCGGCTCATCGAAGACGTGTCGCTTCTCGATCTCGCCGACGAGGGCGAGGAGTACGACGCGGAGCGGGCGGCAGAGCAGAAGGAAGCGCTGAAGCGGACGGCACGCGCGGACGCCCAGTCAGCCGCGAAGCTCGACGAGAAGGGTTCGTAGCGCGGGATGATCCTCGATGCGAATTTTCTGATAGACTTGGACAACGACCGGCCGGAGGCAATAGAGACGGCCCGACGCATCGAACGCGAAGGATTGCCACGCCGAATTCCGCGAATCGTGATGTTCGAGTTGTGGGTCGCAGTCGGGAAGGGAACGCGAACGGAACACAACCGGCGGAAGTTCGAGCGACTGCTCGATGGGCTTCCACAGGTCGAACTCACGGCACCGATAGCGAAGCGGGCGGGAGAAATCGAGGGAGAAACGCAGGCGGCCGATCCGAACGACATCGGTGTCGGGTCCGCGGACGCGATCATCGCGGCGACGGCAATCGAGTTAGAGGAGCCGGTCGTAACGGACGATACGCGGGACTTCGTGAATCGGATACAGAAGCAAGCAGGGGTGTCCGGGCTGAACGTCGAACTGTACGCGGCTGATTAGAGCCAGTCGACTTTCTTCATCCCGCGCTGTTGCGCGTCGAGACTGTACGCACCGAAGTAGTGCTCGCGAAGCGTGTCCCAGTCTTCCCACCCGCCCCACTCCATGACGAGCCCGGGCTCGACCTCGCGCTCGACGAGCAGGGTGCCCCAGGTCCGCCGGAGATCGTGCGGACCGAGGTAGGTCCCCCCGTCGTCGCCCGTGTCGGCGTAGAGCCGTTCGCCGGCTGTGGTGACCCACCGCCGGATCGTCCGGGGTGAGCGGTCCACGAGCGGGTGTCGGCCGTGTCGTCGCGCACGTCGGCGAGCATCATGGCGGCGACGTGGGCACACCAGTCGTGGTGCGTGTCGCCCTTGCAGGGACACTCGGCGACGACAGTCCCCGAGCGAGTCCCGAAGGCGACGCGATGCCGGTCACCGTCGCCGACGCGGACCATCCACTCGGCGCGGTTGATCGGCTCGATGTTCACCGACTCGTCTTTCGCTCGCTGCCAGCTCGTCGAGTCGCCGACCCCGTCGGGGAGGTCGAGGTCGGGGTAGCCGCCGACGCGGTCGGTGCTCATGCTGGGCGCCCCGTGGTGACGCATCCGGTTGTCCGGTCGATGCCGTCTCCGAAGACGTAGGTGCCGGTTCGACCACACGCCTGACACTCGTAACGTTCGACGGCACTACCGACGGCGCGACCCTCGTCGTCCTCGGGGTAAATGGCGTCGACGATCTCGATATCGTGGGCGCCACATTCACAGCGGAGGGTCATGGAAGACCCCACCCGCTATCGAGCGCAGGACATTTGTACGGATTCCGAGTTATGTAGCCGCCACAGTAGACACAGATCGGTGGCTCACCGTCTGAGTCGCCTTTATAATCGGTATGGGGTTGGAGGGATTTGAACCCCCGATCGACTGATATCTCCGGTTGCGCCTCGGTACTCCAGAGGGTCGTCGTCGCGCAGCGATGATCAGTCGCGCGCTCGGTATATCAGTCTGGAGTGTCGTCACCGGGCGTGGCCTCTGGAGTCAGTCGCCATGCCGGGCTTGGCCACAACCCCTCGATACATCGTTACCCGAAGGACGGTAAAGGGATTTCGGTTATCGGTCGGCGTCCGACCAGTCACAGTCCTGGCATTTGTATCCGGTGACCAGCTCGGTGACCGAGGGCATGTAGGAGACGGCAAGGACGTCGCCCCCACAGTCCGGGCACTGGTGGTCGGCGTCCTCGATGGCGTCGGCTTCCATCGGCGGTTCGCCCTCGATCAGTTCGGCCAGACGCTCGGGGGTCACCATGCGACCCTGCACGACGCGGTTTGACATACAACGACCGAGAGCGCCGAGACAGGTAAGCCCTGTGTACCGGACCGAGACGGGTCACGTCCCGCGAGGGACGTGGTCGATTCCGGCGGACTGCGACGGCCAGCAGAGACAGTAGCGTTCGCAACTGTCCGTGTCCCTGCTCGAACGTAGTCGGGACACCGGGGGCGTGATGACTCACGGGAGCGATAAGTCGGCGTGCTGAAACCTTCGCGACCGGTAACTTTTGGTACTATGGAGTGGTACGGAGCGATACGGACCACCCCAAAATGAACGTGGGAGTATCCGGCAATCACCGAAGCGAGGTGTGGAGCGCGTGACCGCACCGTACAGCTACGACGGGATGCTCGACCTGGGACCCGAGGACGGATCGGCCTACGTCTGTTCCAGGTGTGAGTCGACCTTCGACGACGACCACTACCTCTGTCCGGTCTGTGGGACGCTCACGCTGGAACGGCGCTCACGGTCGGCAGAGTCCTGATGTCGAGTCGGCCCGGGCCGACTCTCGTCGCCGTCGAGTGGGAGAAATACCTTTCACGGAGCCGCCGCAACTGTTCGTCGCCGGTTGACTCGGCCATCACATGACTGCGTCACCACCCTGCGTTCTCGTCGTCGAGGACGAAGCCGAACTGGCCAACCTGTTCGCCGAGTGGCTCTCAGAGGACTACGCGGTGCGTGTCGCCACGAGCGGGGAGGAAGCGCTCGAACGGGCCGACGAAGACGTGGACGTGGTGTTGCTGGATCGGCTGATGCCCGGTCTCTCCGGGGACGAGGTACTCGAGCGGATACGGGAGCGTGGGCTCTCGATTCGGGTGGCCATGGTGACGGCCGTCGAACCCGACTTCGACGTCCTCGAGATGGGGTTCGACGACTACGTCGTCAAGCCGCTCTTCCGGGAAGACGTCCGTCGACTCGTCCGTGGCCTCCTCGAACGCGACGAGTACGACCGCCGGCTCTCGACGCTTTTCGCCACCGCCTCGAAACTGACCGCACTCGAATCCCACAAGAGCAAAGAGGAACTGGCGGACAGCGAGACGTACGCCGAACTCAAAGCCGAATTCGAGCGGACGCACGACCGGATCGGCGAACTGGAGTCCGAGATGGGCGAGGCGGACTTCGAGGCTGTGTTCTACGACTTCGATCGCGTGGACCTGTGAGCGGTCGGGGCTCTCGACCGATCGGCGCTCGATTCGCCCCGGCGTTTCGAGAGTCGTACCAATCGACCTTTGTCTCGTGGCGTTGACAGTCCGGTGTATGGCACGATCTGCATCCGGCGAGTTCACGTCCCCGTCGCGGTCGGTGAGCGACCGGCGGCCGACCGATTCGACGGTGTCGTACGAGAATCGTCCATCGATCGACGACCGTGATCCGGAGGGTGTCAGATGAGCGTGAGTAACTCGGCGGCGAGCGACTCGTTGGTCGACCTCCCGCAGAACCCTGTCGGTTACGTCGCCATTCTCTTGGCAGTCGTGACGGGCGTGATCCACCTGGTGTTGGCGCCCCGCGTCGTCGGGTTCAGCCAGACGCTCGCAATCCTCTTCGCACTCAACGGACTCGGCTTCCTGGGCGGCGCCCTGGTCTACCTGACGCGGTTCTGGCGTCGGGAACTGTTCCTCGTCGCCGCGCTCTACGCCCTCGCAACGATACTCGCTCTGTTCGTCTTTCAGGGGTTCGGCGTCGACGCCTTCTACAGACAGGGGCAGTTGAACCCGCTGGCGGTCGTATCGAAGGCGGCCGAGGTACTCCTCGCCATCGTCGCCGGATACCTGTACACGAACGAGGGTTGAGCGGGTCCCGATCTACCGATCAGGCGTCCGGCCCGTCGAACACTTTGCCGGGATTCATGATCCCGGCCGGATCGAGCGCTTTTTTGATCGAGCGCATCGCATCCACCGCGGCCTCGCCGTGTTCCTGCACGAGGTAGTCCTGCTTGCCGAGTCCGATGCCGTGTTCGCCGGTCGACGTACCGCCGAGTTCGATGGCGCGCTCGACGATCCGTCTGGACACTTCCTTCCCGTGGGCGACGTCCGCGGGGTCGTCGGGATCAACCATGACCGCGTAGTGGAGGTTGCCGTCGCCGGCGTGGCCGAAGCAGGGGATGAGGAAGCCCTCCCGTTCTCCGAGGTCCTTCGCGTAGCGGATGATCCCCGGATACTCGCTGATCGGGACGGTCACGTCGCCGGGAGTGAGCGGCGAGAGGTCCTCGTCGTAGGGTTCGAGCGCCTCGGCCAGTTCCCGCCGGGCCGCCCAGAGGTCGTCCATTCCACGGTCGTTCTCGGCGACTTCGAACTCGGTCACGCCGTGAGCCTCGAACACCGTCCGGCAGAAGTCGATTTCGTCCTCGATGCCGTGATCGGCGTGGAATTCGACGAAGACCATCGGAACGTCCGGCAGGTCGGTGTCGAGATGGGCGTTGGACATGGCGGCGCTCAGCCGGTCGATGAGTTCGATTTTCGCCACGTCGACGCCGGAGCGGACGGCGTCGAACACCGCCTCGGCGGCGTCGTCGAGCGTCTCGAAGTGGGCGCGCCCGCCGCGAATCTGCTGGGGACGACCGGCCAGTTGGATCGTCACCCGTGTGATGACGCCGAGGGTCCCCTCGCTGCCGACGATCAGGTCGCCGAGGTCGTACCCGCTCGACGTTTTGACGGCCTTGCTCCCCGTCGTGATGACCTCGCCAGTCGGGAGGACGACTTCCATGCCGAGCACCCAGTCGCTCACCTCGCCGTACTTGACGGTCTTCATGCCGCTGGCGTCGTTGGCGAGCATCCCGCCGATGGTCGAGATGGCGCCCGAAGAGGGGAGTGCGGGGAGGAACAGGCCGTGTTTCGCCACCGCCTCGTTCACTTCGTCGCCGAGGATGCCCGGCTGGACGTCGATCTGCAGGTCGTCCGGGCGAACGTCCAGGACGGCGTCCATCCGCGTCATGTCGAGTGTGATTCCACCCTCGATGGGGACGGCGTTGCCCTCCAGACTCGTGCCGGCGGCGTAGGGCGTGACGGGGACGCCGTGGTCGGTCGCAGCGCCGAGAATCGATGCCACGTCCGCGGTCGACTCGGGCCAGACGACGACGTCGGGGCGGACGCCGTCCTCCCTGGCGGTACCCCAGTCGTGTGACCGCTGGTCCCGATCTGCGTCGCCGACCGATACCTGATCGGCCCCGAGGCCGAGGTCGTCGAGGAAGGTGGTATCGTGTTGCATACGTCGTTCCAGAGTTGGCGCGAGTATAGACCTGTTGCTCGCGGGGGACCCCGGCGCTGGGCGGTGGGTACGTACCGAGCGCCGCGCCGAGGGGCGAGCTATCACGGCGGAGAATCGGCCAGTCGACTTTTACGCGACGAACGCGTCGTTTCGGTGAATGTCCCGGTCACGTACCCCGTGGCGCTACCAGTTCGTGCGTGACCGGCGGGCACAGGCCGAACCGCTTGGGGTGATCCTCGTCGTCAGTCTCGTCATCGTCTCGACGACGGCCGTGGTCACGTTCGGCTTCGCCGCCATCGAGGACGTCCAGTCCAGATCGGAACTCGATCGGGCCGAGAACGGGATGACGCTGCTCGACTCCCGCCTGTCGACGGTTGCGCTCGGTGATTCGGAGTCACAGACGGTCGATCTCCCCACCTCGAACGGGGGGTACACCGTCGACGATGACGCGGGGACCATCCGGATCGTCCACCGGAACTACGACGGAAGCAACGACGCCACACTGGTGTCGAACACTTCGCTCGGGGCTATCGTCTACCGGAGCGGCGACGAGACCATCGCCTATCAGGGCGGGGGCGTCTGGCGGCAGTACGCCGACGGCTCGGCGCGGATGGTCTCGCCGCCGGAGTTTCACTACCGCCGAGGTACCCTGACGTTCCCGCTCGTGCGCATCACTGGGGACGGGAGCGCCGCCGGTCGGACGACCGTCCGGGCCAGTTCTCCCGGGCCAGGCGAGTCCGTCTATCCCAGCCCCGAGACGTATCCCAACGGGGACTCCTACCGGAACCCGGTCGAGAACGGCACCGTCGAGGTCACCATCTGGAGCGAGTACGCCGAGGCGTGGGGATCGTACTTCAGTACGCGAACCGACGGAAACGTGACGTATCCCGGCCCCAATCGGGTGACGGTCGAACTCATCAGCATCGGGACGCTCGGCGATTTCCAGATGCCCCCGGAGACGCAGGGCCTCACCGTTCGTGGGATGGACGCCGGTCACTCGCTCCAGGACTTCTCCTTTACCGTCCGACCACAGGACTCCGAGGAGTCGTCCTTCGCGAACCTCGACTGGTCGCTGTACGCCCAGCAGGGCCAACAGCAGTTCGAGATTCACGTCGGGGGCAACGGCGTGAACGGCTGTAACGAGGACGTCACCCTCTCGCTCTACTACAGCGACGACGGCGGCGACACCCACCACGGCTGGTACAGCGACGACTACCTGGAGACGGAGTGTGGCGAAGTGAACGGCAAGCCCGCCGACGGCGACGAGATCTGGGTCGACGTCGATCTCACGCCCGACAACGGGACGACGATGAACTTCGAGAAGGTGAAAAACGACAACGTCCAGTTCAACACCGGCTCGAAGACACTCGCCGGGGGCACGACGTTCGACGACCACCCGACCGATACGAACGCCACCTACAACGGCGGCGACGACGAGCACCTCTCGTACGTCACGCGCCACTACTTCGCGGAGCTGGGACCCGACTTCGACCTCGTCGTCGCCGACGGCAACAACGCCGGCATCGGGGAGTCCGGATCGTCGGGGTACATCTACTACGGCGGGAGCGGCAAGGTCGTCACCTACCTCCACGTCACGAAACACAACGTGACGGCCACGGTCGGCTGATCAGTCGATGGCCACCCGGATGGTCGTCCGGGCGACGCGGAGGTCGTCCGTCCGGAAGGTACAGGTGACGGTCCCGTTGGCGGCCGGGGGATCGCAGGCCGTCGCCCCCGGTGTCATATCCGCGAGTTCGTCGTCGAGGTAGCGCTTCCAGGCTTCGGCCCGCCGAGGTTCGGTGTCGACGGTGAACGTCACGTTCCCGGTCGGTTCCTCGTGGGCGAGGACGGCCGTGGTGCCGCGGACGCCGCGAACGAGGACGGTCGTCGACCCCGCCCGTCGCTGTGGGTTCCCGGTCCGGGATTCGAGGGTGACGTAGTGGATCACGGTCCGGTTCTCGTCGAACTGGAAGGGCGGTCGACGCCGCATCACCGCACCGTCGCGGTCCACGCGGATGACCGCGCCCATCTCGTAGACGACGCCGCTGGTGAGTTCGTTGCTGTCGCCGGTGCGGCCGAAGGTGAGCGGGCGGGATTCGGCGGTGCCCGCGCTCGTGCCGTTCGCCAACTCCAGCTCGGCGTCGGACGCGGTAGTGAGCGTCAACGTCGTCTCGGCGAGTTTGATCTCGGTGGCTCGAGAGGGGGCACCGCCGTGGACGATGTCACGCTGGTTGTCCGCGAACACCTCGAAGGCGCGCTCCCCGTTGTCGATCCGTTCGGCGTCGCGGGCGGTCTGGAGGCTCTCGAGTCCCACCACGCTCACCAGGCCGACGGAGGCCGTGATGAGCGAGAACACGAGGACGAAGCTCAACACGTCGCTAACCCCGCGGTCGGTCACGCGTCGCGCACCTCCAGCGTCCCCGCCGCCGGATCGTACTCGATGGCGAGACGGCCGCCGGTGACGGTCGTCGTGGCGACGGGCCGACGCGTACGGAAACGAACTGTAGCTGTCGCGTCCGCCACCTCGGCCGAGAGGACGAGACGGTAGATGTCGGGGTCGGCGGTGTTTACCACCTCGATCAGGTACGCCCCGCCCGCGACGCGTGCGGGCAGGTCGGCCCACAGCGTGAGTTCACACGACGGACAGTCGGCGAGGCGGCCAGCGTTCGTCAGTTCCGCTGCCAGCGTCTGGCCGACGACCTGGAGTTCGGTCCGCGCCGACTGATCGCGCTGTCCCTCCATCAGGCCGCCACCGGCGACGATCAATCCGGAGATGAGGATGGCGGCGATACCGAGCGACAGGACGTAGCCGAGCGCCGTGGACGTGCCACGACGATCACGGTGGAAGGGCGACGTCACGGTGGACACCCTCCGGAACCGTCGGGGTGGCGAATCTCGCTCACCCGCCGACTCGACGCGGTGTCGAAGGCGGTCGCGTTGACGTAGTACGCCGAGGCGTTGCCGACGGAGAACGACGCCGTCCCGGTCGCGGGTTCGGAGAGCGACTGGGCGTCGACCGAGGCGTTCGAGATGTTGTACGCTCGGAGTTCGACGCGGTCGAAGTCGCCGTTCGGATCGGTTACGTTCCACTCGACGGAGAACCCGCTCCCTGTCGGCGTCACGTCGTATTTCACGAAGGTGGGTTCGGTCGGCGGAGCACCGTGTTCGCCAGGCGCGACCCGCACCGTCCGCGCGTAGTCGAGGTCCTGCGTCCGGACGGAGACGTCGGCCGTCGCGGCGTAGATGGCCGGCGACGAGTACGGGTCCGCGGCGTCGCTGTCGTTGTACGTCGGCGGCGACGGCGGCGCGCACTGGTTGGGGTGGTTTCGCGTATCGACCGCCGCCCGCATCCCGGCCTCGCGTCGGTCGGCGACCAGCGAGTACGTGCCGTTCACCTTGGCGCCGTCCTCGATGGTGATGTCGACCTCGTCGGAGAGGTCGACCGACCGCAGCGCGGGGCAGTCCCGGCCACCGACCTGGCCACCGCTCACGTCGATTCGGCCGTCAGAGAGGGTACAGGTGGGATCGGCCGCCCCCACGACGCGGAGCTGGGGTTTCGGTGCCGTGTCCTCGATTCGGAGCGTCCGCGTCGTCCCGTCGTCGATTCGGACGATCACGTCACCGGAGAGCGAGGCGCCGTCGATGCGGAGGTGGAAGTTTCGAACCTTCGCGTCGGTAACGACCGTCCAGGTCGTGTTTCCGTTCTGAGGGGTCAGCGTCGTGGAGTCGTTTCCGTCGGCGATACGGGTCCCCTCGCTGACCGTGCGACGTTCGACGTCGCCCGCCAGTCCGTTGGTCGCCGAGTAGTTCGCGAGTTTCGAGAGCCAGGCGTCGGTGACGGTCCGGTACTCGGAACGTCGGGTCGCGGCGTCGGGCGCGTCACCCCCGTTGACGTGTTCGATGGCGTCACCGAGTCCGGCGACGACGTCGTGTCGGAACGTCGTCGCCCTGTCGACGTCGGCCCCCGTCTGGCGGGTCGCCAGGTTCTCCGTGTAGATCACCGAATTGAGCAGCAGGCTGAGCGAGAGAAAGACCACCGCGAGGGTGAGCGCGCCGACGAGCAGCAACTGGGCGCGGTCGCGTCGGTCGTCACGCGACGCCAACCGACGACTCACATCCGCCATACGACCACCTCCACGCTGACGACGTTGTACAGGCCGGTCGGGGAGTCCGGCGGCACGAACGCGCCGTAGCTACTCGACCCGTTCACCGTGGTGTTCGTCGGGACGCCGTCGTCGTCGAGCAACGGGTCGTCGTCGTAGAGCGCCACCGTCGTCGCCGCCGTCGCGGCGTTGTCGCTGGGTTCGCCGCGGTAGATGAACCGCTGGCGGTTGATCGTCCCGGTGTCGCTGGGGTAGGCGACGTAGACGTTGAACGCGATACCCCGGGACTGGAACGCACCGAGAAGCAGCCCCCCCAGACGGGTCCGGTTGACCTCGGCGTCGGTGGTGTACGCGCCGCCACCGGCACCGTGGAGCGACCCGTTCGTCTCGTCCCAGTGGCGAACGGCGGCGTGGAGGGCGCCGCTCTCCCGGGCGGCGTCGAGGACGCCCGCCGCCGACGCCTCCTGCTGGTTCTCGATGTGCTGGCTCGCCGTACTCGCCGACAGCGGCGTGACGGCGGTCACCTGCAGGGCGAAGACGACGCTCGCGAGCACGATCATCCCCGCGGTGATGGCCTCCAGCGTGTGTGCTTGTGCGCGCACGGTCACCACGTCCTGACGATCATGGTCGCGGTCGTCCCGTCGACGTGGACGACCCGGCGGCCGATCACCGACGCACCGTCCGTCGGGAGGGGTTCACCCGCGTCGAGGGCGATGCCGCTCGAACACGTGTCCGTATCACTGATCTCGATCCGGTCGCCGTCGGTACACGCCGGGTTCGGTGACCCGCCGTTCGGGTCGCCGCCGACCACCGTGACGTTCACGTGGTGGCCACCGGCGAGGCCGACCTGATCGGCGAGCGGTTCGGCGTCGTCGAAGGCACAGCCGGTGTCGGTGTCGGTGTCGTTGAACAGGGCGATGGTACACTCCCGGTCGAGAGCGGTGGTGTCGCCGCCGCCGTCGAGGAGGTCGTAGACGATGGTGTCGGCGATGCGGTCGACGCCGGCGAGTTCCTCCTGTGGCCCGTCCGCGAAGGGCTGGAAGATGCCGGGCACGAAGGCGACGACGAAGGCGACGGTGAGGAGGAAGACGCTCGTCCCGATGGCGAAGTCGATGGTCGTCTGCCCGCGGTCTTCGATCATCCAACCACCAGCCACACGGCCAGTGCGATGGTCTGAAGGATGACCACGAACTTGATGCCGGCCATCAGTTTCGCCGTCCGGATGTAGCCGCTGATGATCCCGGAGAGGACGGCCTGCAGCGTCACGGCGTGGAAGAAAAGCAGCGACAGCAACTGCGTGTCGATGCCGCCACCGAACTGCGAGGCGCCGCTCCCCCCGCCGCCCGCCGCCTGTTCGGTGAGGCCGGCCATGACGTCGAGGAACTGCGTCTTCAGGATGGCCATCACGCCCAACAGCGTGAGGTACGTCATCAGGATGATCGCCACCTGCATCCGGGTCCGGGAGCGCCGCTCGCGTTCGATGTCGTCCTGGTTCTCGCTGGCCTGGGCGGCCGTCGTCAACACCTGCGTGATCTGACTGGACGCTTCCTGGGCCTTGCTGATGAGCTTCACCGTCCGCGCGAGCCGCGGGACGTGGTACTTGTTGTTGAACTCGATCAGGGCGTTGCGCAGGCTCATTCCGTAGTTCACCTTGGCGTAGACGACGTCGAATTCGTCGGCGAGTTTGCCCGAGGACGTGTCGGCGACGGTGCTGATCGACTCCAAGAGCGTCTGACCGGTGTCGTTCGCACTCGACAGTTTCCGCAGGTTGTCGGACAGTTTTCCGGTGATGGCCGCCCGGGCACGGACGTTCCACTCGTGGAAGACGCCGAGCGGAATCAGAAGCAGGTAGAGCGGGACGTACACCCAGACGAAGGTTCCCCAGACGGGGGCCTGCACCATACCACCCCACGTCGTCGGCGCCGCGCCGCTTTCGCCCGCGAAGACGAGCAACACGAGCGCCGCCGGGACGGTCAACGCGAGGGTGTACGTCGGGTTGTCCCGGAAGAAGTGGTGTGGGTTCCGCAGGAGCTGTTTCGTCCGGAAGGTGCCCTCGCGGGATTTGATGTGGTCGAAGATACCGAACTCGCCGACGAACCCCTCGACGATGCCGAGATGTCGGAGGCCGCCCCGTTCCGCGTCGGCGACGGGGTCGTTCCCCGCGCCACTGGCCGGCTGGAGGTAGCCGTCGCCGGGTTCGTCCTGTTTCACCGTCGAAACTAGAACGAGGAACATCACGCCGGTGATCGGAATGAGCGCGTACACCGTCGCGTACAGCATGAACGACTGGGCTTCGCCGAGCATGCTCATGATGACGAGGATGATGATCAGGAGGAGGGGAAAGAGCGAGAGGGTCATGTACATCTCGCCGAACAGTTCGAGCGTATCCAGCGTGACCTCCTGTTGCTGTTTGGCGGTCCGCATGTGCTTGTCCTTCTTGTCGGAGAGGAACGCCTGCATGTTCCCACCGGAGTTGACGATAGAGAGCATGTCGGTCAGAAACTGCGCCAGGTCGTCACTCGGCGTCTCGGCCGCCTGCTGCTGGATGGCGTTTCGGTAGTCGGTGCCGAAGTACTCCGTCTCCTGGACGATGCTCTGGAACTCCTGGGCAACCTCGCCGTAGGTGTCGTCGGCGCGGGCCATCGCCTCCAGAATTTCGAGCTGGTTCAGCCCCCCGACCGACAGGGCGTACATGAAGGAGATGGCGTCGGAGAGCAGCATGTTGATCTCCCGCTCCCGGCCGGAGGCGCGCGAGTAGGGGATGGCGACGAGCGTCCCGAATCCCGAGACGAACCCGACCGATCCCGCGACGAGGCCGAGGATGCCGATGGCCGCCGGAATCTTGATCCGTTCGATGAACGCGACGACGGCCTCGTTGGGGATGTGTGCCCCCGTCGAGAAGGTTTCGGGCGAGAGAATCCCGAACGCGAAGAGGCTGTAGCCGACGAACGTCCCCAGAATCCACAGCACGGCGCCGAGGAGGACGCCGACCGCGAGGGCCCGGGACAGGTAGAGTTCGACCGTCGTCGCCATCCGCGCCTGGGCGAGTTTCGTCTCGACGTCGTCGACGAAGTCACCGTCTTCGTCGAACAGCCAGCGGAAGAGAGGGTAGAACAGGTCGCCGAGGCTGTCGACGCTACGGTCGAGTCCGGAGCCGGTGTCGAGGCTCACGTCAGCCCTCCCCGTCGTCCGTCTCGGTCACGTCACCGAAGCCCCACTCGTCGATGTCGGCCTCCGACTCCGTGTCGTCCGTCTCCGCGTCCGGCGGTTCGTCGTCGTCCGTCTCCGCGTCCGGCGGTTCGTCGTCGTCCGCCTCCGCGTCCGGCGGTTCGTCGTCGTCCGTCTCCACGTCCGGCGGTTCGTCGTCGTCCGCCTCCGCGTCCGGCGGTTCGTCGTCGTCCGTCTCCACGTCCGGCGGTTCGTCGTCGTCCGCCTCCGCCGACGACTCGTCGCCGTCCTCGGCCCCCACCGACACCTCGTCGACGTCCCCCTCGTCGTCCCGTCCCCAGCCGTCGTCCCCACTCGACGAGTCGAAGGAGATGCCGAAGTCGTCGCCCGCGAACGGGTCGGTGTCGGCCGCCTCGTCCACGTCCGTCGGGTCGGCGGCGACGAATCCGTCGTCAGGGGTCGAGGCGGTGCCGCCCTCGGCCGTCACGTCCGTCGCGGTGTCCACCCCGGCCAGGGCGGTGTCGATGCCGGCCACGTCCTCGCCGCGGTAGTCATCGAACAGGTCCGAGTCGGCCCGGTCGAGGATGTCCGCACACAGATCGAGGGCCTCCTCGCTCGGATCGGGTCGGGGGACCATCGCCTCCTTCTCCGGGTCGATGTCGATCAGGACGGACTCCATCTCTCGGAGGTCCTCCAGACTGCGCTCGAGGCGGTCCTCGGCCATGAGCGCGAGGATGGTCTCCTCGTCGTTGATGAACGCCTGCACGGTGGCGGCCACCTGCGTGTACGTGTTGAGACCGTTCTCGATGAGATACGCGAGGACGGCCTGTCGCTTGAATATCTCCTCGTCGAGTGTCGCCCGGGTCCACCCGCGGTCGAACCGGATCTCTTCGAGCGTGTTCGAGTCGCTCATCCGGAGGAACTCGTCGGTCTCGGCCTGCCACTGGTAGACGTCCTGAACGTTGATCTCGTCGTTTTCGGCGTCGTAGAAGTTGATCTCGGTGAGGTTCTTGTTCCGGCGGACCTTCCGCCCCTCGACTCTGGTCTGGGTCTGAATCGACACCAGATCGAGAGCCGTGAACATCGTCTTCGAGACGTTGATCGGTTCGGTCGTGAACCGCTTCAGCACCTCGCCCACGGAGTCGGCGTGGAACGTCGTCAAGGTGGTGTGCCCGGTCGACATGACCTGGAAGAGGGTGCGCCCCTCCTCGCCACGAATCTCGCCCATGACGATGTACTCGGGGCGCTGGCGGAGGGCGGCCTCCAGCAGGTCGAACTCGTCGACTTCGCCCTGTTCGTCGTCGGAGAAGGAGGGCCTGGTGACCGAGGCCACCCAGTTGCGCTGTGGGAGTTCCACCTCGCGGGTGTCCTCGATGGAGACGATCTTGGAGTTCGATGGGATGAACAGGGAGACGGCGTTCAGGCTGGTCGTCTTCCCCGAGGCCGTCCCGCCGGCGAAGATGAGTGACTTGTTGTTCTCGATGGCGAGCCACAGGTACGCCATCTCCTCCAGCGAGAACGTCTTCCAGTTGATGAGGTCGATGGGGGTAAACGGCACGTCCTTGAACTGGCGGATGGTGTAGTTGGTGCCGTGGTCGGACACCTCTTTGCCGAGGGTGAGCTGTGCGCGGGAGCCGTCGGGGAGGGTGGCGTCCACCTGCGGGCGCCGCTTGCTGATGCCCTTGCCCGACCGCTGGGCGAGTTTGACGACGAAGTCGTCGAGTTCGTCGTCGCCGTGGTAGACGTTGGAGATGATCTGCTCGTAGTCGCTGTGGTAGACGAAGACGGGGGAGTGGTAGCCGTCACACGAGATGTCCTCGACGTTGATGTCGTGTTTGATCGCGTCGATGCGCTCGTAGCCGATGAAGTCCCGTTTGAGGTAGTAGAGCAGCTTCTCGACTTGGTACTCCGTGAGGTCGTCCGGGTCCTCCTCGAGGACGACGGGTTCGGGACGGGCCGTAAGCCCGGAGAGCGCCTCGTCGGCCTCGCTCTCGGATCGCCAGCCGAGTCGCGAGAGGAGGCGGCCGGCGGTCCCCTCGTCGTCCTCGACGCCGAGTTGGGTGGCGATGGTGTCGAGCAGTCCCGACCCGGAGGTTCGGGCGTAGAGGTCGTACCGTTCGAGGAGGGCGAACGTCTCGTCGCGAATGACGCGTTCGCGCTCCTCCAGCCCCCCGGCGACGCCCACGTCCGCGTACTTGATCGCGTTCTGGAGTTTGGCCGTCAGAAAGTCGACCAGATCCTCCTCGATAGGCGTCGTGTGAGGCTGGACGACGTAGTACTTCTGCTCGTTTTCCTTCAGCGAACGGAAGATGACGACGTAGGCGTAGGGTTTGTTCACCCAGTAGCGGTCCACCTCGACGAAGTGGGTCTTCTTCTCCAGGGGAACCGTCTTCTCCATGTCGTACCGGTTGGCGACCGTCGTCGTCCCGAACTCGTCGCTGAAGAAGGCGTCCTCGTCGAGTTCCTCGTCGACGTCGACCGTTCGCTCGTCGACGACGTCGTCGAGTTCCGCGGCGAGGTCGGCGGCGCCGGACAGGACGTTCTCGGTCCGGTCGGGGTCGAAGCCGAGCGTGTCGGTGGGATCGAACGGGACCGGATCCCCCTCGCCGTCGGTCGGGGGATTTCCGTCCGCGTCGTAGTAGAACTCCCGCTTGTAATCGTCCCACGTCCAGAGATCCTTGACGACCGGCGTTCCGTCGGACCGCACCCGTGAGACGGCCGTTTCGAGGCGATTCGCCGCGGTATCGCCCGCGGCGAGCAGGTCGGGCAGCGTCGCGGCATCGAACTCGCCCCGGCCCGGATCGGTGGTCGCCGCGCCGTCGAGCCCCCCCGACTCGGAGCTCTCGGCGTCGTCGATAGCCATTGACCAGTTCAGGGAGTTCACGAATATAAACTCTGGTGGCCGATCTAGCCAGATGATAATCTCAGCGTGGCTGTGCGGCCCGCACAACCTCGAATGTTTTTTGAGGGGGTCTTCCTAAGCGACTCTCACGACAAACACTATGACATTCAGTCGCAGGAAAATCGTCGCAGCCGCGGCCGGACTGGTTGGCTCGCTCGCGGGATGTGCCGGTGGCTCCGGAGGCGGAGGCAACGGCGGGGGCGCGGAGACGGAGGCACCGACGGCGACGGCCACGCCGACGGCCACACCCACGGCGACGGCCACGCCGACGCCGACCGGTCCTCCCGAGGACGCGCCCGTCCAGAGTATCACCGTGGAAAACAAGACGTTCATTCCGATGGTGGCGGAAGTCGACCCGGGGACCGTGGTCGAGTGGACCTACGAGGGGATCGGCTCACACAGCGTCACGTCCACGCAGTTCAACGAGGACGTCGCCGCGGAGTGGAGCTTCGACGAGGACCTGAGCAGCGACCCCGTCAGCCACTACTTCCCCGAACCGGGCGTCTACGAGTACAAGTGCTCGTACGACTTCGGTCACATCGGCGGCTGTGCGGCCATCGTCGTCGGCGACCAGGACTACTCCCAAGAGATGCTGCCCTGCGAACCGCAGTAGCGGAGGCGACTTCTCCGGACGGGAACGCCCCCGGCCGGTACTCGACGAACGTCACCGAGCGTACATTTATGGGCGAACCGACCGTTCTCCCCGACGAGTGTCAGCTACATGAATGGAACGGACGCCATCGCGAACGTCACGCGGCGAACCGAGGGCCGAACCGCGGGCGAACTGAACGTCGCGGCCGGAACCGCACTGGCGGAGATGCTACGCACCACGCTGGGACCGAACGGTCGCGACAAGATGCTCGTCGGCGACGGAACGGTGGTCCTGACCAACGACGGGGCGAGCATCGTCGACCGGATGGACATCGAGTCGCCGGCAGCGAAACTCGTGGCCGACGTCGCCCGAGCACAGAGCGGTGAACTCGGTGACGGCTCTACGTCGGCCATCGTGCTCGCGGGGGCCTTGCTCGACGAGGCCGAGTCGCTTCTCGACGACGGCTTCCATCCCACGACGGTCGTCGAGGGCTACCACGAGGCGGCCCGACGCGTCCACGAGACGCTGGACGCGGTGGCCCTGCCGTCAGACGGCGACGACCCCCTCCGGAACGTCGTCGCGACGGCCATCACCGGCCGCTGGGACGACGAGCGGACGGCGTTCCTGGCTGATCTGGCAGTCCGCGCCTACCGGGCCGCCCGAGACGACGGCGACGTCCACCTGGAGAACGTGACCATCCACGGCGTCGCCGGTGGAGAAACGACCGACTCGGAACTCCTCGACGGCCTCGTCGTCGACATCGACGCCTCGTCGACGAGCCTCTCCGAGGTACCGACGCCGGTGCCGCGTCGCCTCCGCGACGCCAGGGTCGCCGTCGTCGACGACCAACTGACGATCCAGTCGCCCGACGCCGTCTCCCGGTACTCGCTCGAATCGGTCGACGACCTGCGCCGCGCGCAGGAACACGAGAGCGCGGAGTACCGGCGGTACGCCGAGACGCTCGACGCCCACGACGTGAACGTACTCTTCTGTCAGAAGTCGGTCGACGACCGACTGCGGGCGCTCCTGGCCCGGGAGGGAATCATCGTCTTCGAACGCACTCGTCAGGACGAGGTACACAAACTCGAGCGTGCGACGGGCGCCCGGGCGGTGATGCGCCTCGACGCTCTCGACGAGGAGGCGGTCGGCCACGCGGACGAAGTGGAACGCGTCGACCTCGGGGGCGGGTCGTTCGTAGTCGTACGGGACGCGTCGTCGACGCAGGTGTCGGTCCTGCTCCGGGCGGGGACGGCCCACGTCGTCGACGAGACGGAGCGCATCGTCACCGACGCCATCGCCCTCCTGGAGACGTTCGACGACCGGTCGGGCCTCGTCCCCGGCGGTGGGGCGACGGAGGTGGCGCTGGCGAGCGACCTACGCGACTACGGCCGAGGGGTCGCCGGACGAGAGGCACTCGCCGTCGAGTCCTTCGCGGACGCCCTCGAGACGATTCCGGTCGCGCTGGCCCGAAACGCGGGTCTGGACCCCATCGATACCCTGCTGGAACTCCGGCGGCGACACGCCGAGGGCGAGGGCCGGGTCGGCATCGACGGTGACGCGGGCGACTTGGTCGACGTCGTCGACCGGGGTGTGGTCGAACCGACCCGACTCAAGGAACGCGTCGTCGCCAACGCAACGGACGCCGCCGCCCTCGTCCTCCGCATCGACGGAGTCATCGAGACGGCGGGATCGGCGGGCGGTGACGGTCACGACCACGACCACGACCACGACCACGGACACGCCGGCGGCCTCCAAAGCGACCCGGGCGGCTACCCGTGGGCCATCGGTCACTAAAAATCGGACTCGTGGGGCGTCAGGAGGGCCGTGCTGCCGTCCCCTTCGACTGACTCTCCACGTCGCCCAAGTCGTCCGGGTCGATGGTGAAGTCGAAGGCCTCCTGCGGGAGCGAGACGGTGACGCAGGTGTTCGGCAGGTCGACGATGCCGGCGATCCGACTCTCGACCGGAATGGTACTGAGAGCGATGTACGCCTGTTCGCCGGTGTACCCGAAGTTCTTCAGGTAGTCGATGGCGTCGAGGCAGGCCCGCCGCATCCCGACGTTGGCGTTCTTGTAGTGCTGGGTGCCGTCCTCCGCGACGGAGTACCCCTCGAACGTGATGTACTCGGTGAACTGTGGTTCGACGTTTCCGGGTTTGAAGATGGGATGGTCGAGGCCGAACTGTTCCATGCCACCCTTGATCACGTCGACGCGGAAGTCGATCCATCCGGCCATCTCGATGGCGCCGCAGAACGTGATTTCCCCGTCGCCCTGCGAGAAGTGAATGTCGCCGGTGATGAAGTTCGCCCCCTCGACGAACACCGGGAGGTAGACCCGGGAGCCGCGGCTGAGGTTCTTGATGTCGCAGTTACCCGCGTTCTCGCGGGGTGGGATGGTCCGGGCAGCCTTCTCCTTTGCCTCCTCCAGTTCCTCGCCGTCCATGGCCCCGAGCATGGTGTCTTCGGGTTCGGGCGGGAGCGCCAGCGGCGGGTCGTCCTCGCGAGTTTCGTGGTTGACCGCCGTCTCGACGGACGGGCCGTCCTCGATGAGTTTCCGCTCGCGGCGGTTCCACTCCTCCAGCAGTTCGTGGGAGGGTGCGGTGCCGAGGATGCCGGGGTGAGTCAGCCCGGCGAAGTCCACACCGGGCACGTGTCGGGACCGCGTGTACACGCCGTCGAGCTCCCAGATGGCTTTGCGCGCGTCCGGATAGTGGTCGGTGAGAAAGCCCCCGCCGTTGTCCAGCTCGAAGATGCCGGTGAAGCCCCACTCGTGGTCGGGGAACGCTCCGATGTCGAGGATGTCGACGACGAGGATGTCGCCCGGTTCGGCGCCTTCGACTTCGATGGGGCCGCTCAGGTGGTGATTCGGCGCCAGCTTCATGTCGCGGATGTCGTTGGCGCTGTCGTCGTTGACGACCTGGCCGCCGGTCCAGTCGAGGCATTCGACGCGGAACTTCTCGCCGGGTTCGACGCTCGCGGCGGGTGGGGTGTCCGGATGCCACCTGTTGACGATGGGATCCGGCTGTTCGTCGGGCGGCGCGTCGGTGTCCACCTCGAAGACAGTCTCTGGCATGGTCCGAACAAATATCATAAATAATCCAACCTAATTCTTTCTATAAGTATGTCTAGATGTCATTTCCGCCGGGGCGTCGCGGGGGGCGAAATTTAAGTCTCGCCGACACGTTCGTGTGCGAACGCATGATCGAAGACGAGGCTGCGGCCGTCGAGGAACGGATCGACCTCTACGTGACGATCCGGTCGCTGTTCCGGGACCGACCCTTCGACGAGGCAGAACTCGGCCGTCGCCTCGTCGAACGCGGCGAACACGGTCACGTCTCGGCACCGGGAGAGCCGGACGCGTCGCTCTCGTGGCTGGTCGAAGCGGCGGTGCTGGGGACGGATACGGAGGGCTTCCGAGTGATCGCCGACCCGGACGAGGCCGCGGAGCGACTGGCGGCCGCGGGGGACCTCCCCGTCGAGACGGTCCGTCGCCGACTCCTCTCCGCACTGGCGGCGGGAGATAAGGACGAGGAGCCGCGGACGCTCGTCCGCGACGACGACACCTACGCAGTGGTGGAACTGGGTGCGGACGAAGCGGTCGAGACGGCACTCGACCGGGTTCACACCGCCGTCACCGAGTCCGACTACCGTGGGGTGGCGGTGACCACACCCGGAACGAACGCCAACCGGGCACAGCAACTCGCCGACCGACTGGTCGCTGACGGGCCGTGGTCGAAGGCGGGGTCGACCGTCGCCGAGGGCGACGACCCCGACGGAGAGCTCGTCTTTCGTCTGTATCTGGACTGTTAGAGGGTCGACACCCCGAACGCCAGGGCGATGCCGGTCAGTGCGCCGAGGAGGTTCGCGGCGGCGTACCACCCGGCGAGGAGACGGTCGCCCGTCTCCCAGAGACGGACGGTGTCGACGGAAAACGACGAGAACGTGGTGTACGAGCCACAGGCACCGGTGCCAACCAGATGGAGCACGTCGGCGCCTGCGCCGAGGAAGGTGACGAGCGCGAGGACGAAGGAGCCGACGACGTTGACGGTGAAGGTGCCGTAGGGAAACCGTCGGGTAGCCGCGACGTCGCCCACGACCTGGTTGGTGGCGTAGCGAAGGACTGCCCCCACGGCGGCGCCGACACCGATCAAGTAAGCCGGGTTGACCATCAGACGGTACTCTCCATGGCCTGCGCGAGTCGTCGCCCGACGAGCACCGCGACGAAGCCACACCCGTAGGTCGCGCCGACGTAGCCGATGCCGGTCAGTGTCGGCGACTGAACGGCCTCCAGAGCGAACGTGCTGTAGGTCGTAAAGGAGGAGAGAAACCCGGTGGCGGCGACGAAACCCGTCTCCTCGGCGAGGAGGCCGACGAGTTCGGCCTCGTACACGAGAAAACCGAGCGCGAGACAACCGAGGACGTTCGCCGCGAACGTCCCCCCGAGTCCCGGGATGGCGAGGGAGAAGACGTACCGGAGATTCGCGCCGGCGAAACCGCCGATGGCGACGAGAAAGACGATTTCGAGCGTCCTGAGTCGTGATTCCATCGTCATAGCGTGGGTCGGCGGCGATACGTCGTTCGCACCGTCCGTGTATTAATCCCGGCGCCGACCTTGGAGATCGCCAACATGTTGAATTAACTTAAATTCTATCTAATTAATTATAAGTAAACTATAAGTTCGGCTTCGTTGTTGGATCATATGTCATGTGTCCGACTAGCACGGCACGATCCGATCAGGGGCCGGAACTCACGGAGAACCATGCCGCTGTATGAGGTTCTCGGCATGGGGCTGTTGTTCGTCGGTGGGGTGCTCTTCGTCAACGGCATGTGGCTGCTGGGGTACGGTTCGAACAGAGACGTGGCCACCTTCAACCTCCTCACGGGGCTGATCACGTTCCTGATCGTCCTCTGGTGGGGGTTCGGCGGCGACGCCTCGGACGGGACGCCGTTCAACGCCGCCGGCACCATGTTGTTTTCCTTTACGTACCTCTGGATCGCGGCCAACGCCTACCGGGGCCTCGAGGATCAACGGTCGTTCGGCTGGTACTGTGGTTTCGTCGCGGTGACGGCCCTCCCCACGGCGTATCTGGTCTTCCTCACTGGCGACATCGGCCTGACGGCGCTGTGGTTGATCTGGGCGGTGCTCTGGGCCGCCTTCTTCCTCCTCCTGGGACTGGAACGCGACGACCTGACCTCACCAACCGGCTCGTTCACGGCCGTCGTGGGTGCCGTCACCGCCGCGTCCGGCTATCTGATGGCCGCCGGCTTCTGGCCCTGGGCCTGAGTTTCCTTTCTCTGTCGCCGGAACTGAATACAGAGACATGTCGGTCTGATTTGTTACAATAACATTAAGTATATCTGACTAACATTTGTGCGTGGGTCCAGCGACCCTTGATACCAATGCCCGAAGTGAAATTCGAAGTCGACGTAGACAGCCCTCCTGACGAACAGCCCGGCGCGAACCCGTTCAATCGGTGGCACCCCGACATCCCCGCCGTGGTCGAAGTCGACGACGGCGAGACGGCACGGCTCGAGGCCCTCGACTGGACCGGCGGTCAGATCACCGACAACGACGATCCGAACGAGGTTCGCGACGTCGACCTCAATCAGGTGCACTATCTCGCCGGACCCGTCCACGTCAACGGCGCCGAACCCGGCGACCTGCTCAAAGTGGAGTTCCTCGACATGGGGCCGCTCAACGGGCGCTCGGAGTTCGGCTTCACTGGGACGTTCTCCCAGCAGAACGGTGGCGGCTTCCTGACCGATCACTTCCCCGACGCCGCCAAGTCCATCTGGGACCTCGACGGCTACACCGTCTCCTCGCGCCACATCCCCGACGTGCGCTACGAGGGGAAAATCCACCCCGGCCTCGCGGGGTGTGCCCCCAGCCAAGAGCTCCTCGAGGAGTGGAACGAGCGCGAACAGGCCCTCATCGACAAGTTCGAGGAAGATCCCAGCTCCATCCAGAACCACCCGACGGGCGAGGAGGAACCGGGCGTCGCGAACCCGCCGACCAAAGACGGCGCCCTGATGGGCGAGATGGACCCCGACGCGGCCGAGGAGGCCGCCGAGGAAGGCGCCCGGACCGTCCCGCCCCGCGAACACGGCGGCAACCACGACATCAAGGACCTCTCCATCGGGTCGACGGTGTACTTCCCCGTCTACGTCGACGGCGGCAAGTTCGGCATCGGTGACTTCCACGCCTCGCAGGGCGACGGCGAAGTCACGTTCTGTGGCGCCATCGAGATGGCCGCCTACATCGACTGCAAGTTCGAAGTGGTCAAAAACGGGATGGAGGACCACGGCGTCACCCACCCCATCTTCGAACCGGGCCACCGTGGCCCCAACTTCGAGGACTACGTCACCTTCTGTGGCTACTCCGTCACCGAAGACGGCGAACAGCACTACATCGACTCGCACACGGCCTACCGCCGGGCGTGCCTGCAGGCCATCGACTACCTCAAGAAGTTCGGCTACACCGGACAGCAGGCGCTTCACATCCTGGGGACGGTTCCCATCGAGGGTCGCCAGAGCGGCGTCGTCGACGTACCGAACGCGTGTTCGACGCTCGCGCTGCCAACGGGCGCCTTCGAGTTCGACCTCTCGCCGGGCAGTCTCGGGAACGCCGAGGACCGCGGCGACCTAGTCGTCACCGACGACCCACTGAGCTAGTTCCCTCGCCGGTCCCCGTCGACGATGTTTTTCAGTCCGCACCCGTCTCGTCGAGGGCGTCGCGGACGGCGGCGGTGAGTGCGTGAACGTCGTCGTCCGATGCGGGTGCCCGTTCGTGATACCGCGACGCGCCTTCGAGCGCGAGTCGAACCACGTCGTTCGTGTTCAAGATTGGCTCCCCGGCGCGGTCGTTCAACTCGTCGCGGATCTCGCTCAGGACGCCCCGCGTGTGCGTCGAGAGTGTGACGGAGACACTGACCGCGTGAGGCGTCTCCTCGTGAAACTGTCGTGCCTGCCGGGCGACGTCGTCGTTCTCGACCATACGGACGGATCGGCGCGCACCGACTAATGTATTTCCACTGATGAGTTCGGCGAAAAACGGAGGAGTAGACGGGGAAAGCGTCTCTCGGGGGCGGCGGCGCGGACGCAGTCGTGGGTCGGCGCGCGCCGCCGTCGAGAGGCCGGCGGTCACGACACCGGGAGCGAGGACGGGTTAGCTGCTCTTCTCGGCTTCGGGTTCCGTCGGCTCGGCCGTCTCCTCGGTCGTGGCGGTGGAGTCGCTCCCGGACGACTCGGCGCCCTCCTGCAGTTCCTCCTCGATTTCCTCGCGCCCGCGCTTGAACTCGCCCATGGCCTGACCGGTCGACCGGGCCAGTTTGGGGATCTTGTTCGCCCCGAACAGCAAGACGAGGACGAAGAGGACGATGAGCAACTCCGGCCCGCCGGGCAACCCGGGGAACAGTGGAACGATTGGGTCGTGCATCACTACCTCTGGGTAGCCGATTCGCGATTATAGGTTTTTTGGACCGGCCAGTCACCGGAGTTGCGTCCGATCCGACGCCGAACGCGGTCGGGCGGGGCGGTCGACAGCCGACAGGATAATGACGGCGACCCGTCAACGGCGGGTATGGTCGACATCGGCGACGAGGCGCCCGATTTCACCGCGCCGCTCGCGAACGGGGACGTCGAGACGTTCACCCTGTCGGAACGCCTGGACGAGGCGCCACTCGTCCTCGCGTTTTTCCCCGCGGCGTTCACACCCACCTGTACCAACGAGATGTGCGCGTTCCGCGACCGGATGGCGAAGTTCGAGGGCATCGACGCGACGGTGTACGGTATCAGCGTCGACCTCCCGTACACGCTCAACGAGTTCCGGCGGCGAAACGACCTGACGTTCGGCCTCATCAGCGACGAAGGCCGGGAACTGATCGACGCCTACGGCGTGGTGGACGCGTTCTCGCCGCTCGACATGCGCGTCGCCCAGCGTGCGGTGTTCGTCGTCGACGGCGACGGGACGATCACCTACCGATGGGTCGGCGACGACCCGAAACAGGAACCGGATTACGAGGCGGTCCGCGAGGCGGCGGCCGAGACCCGACCCTGACCGCGGCCGGCGTGCTTTTTGTCCGTCGCGGGACAAGACTCCCCATGGACAGTGACGACGCAGACGGCCGCAAGTACGACCCCGACGCTCCCCACTCGTTCCCCGACGAGAAACTGAACGAAGTCCTGTCGGTGCTCGCCGACGACCCCGAGGTGACGACGTATCTCGACGCCCAGAACGTCAACGCAGTCACGCGGAAAGGGTACAACGATCACGGCCCGAAACACATCAGTATCGTCCGAAATCGCGCGCTTCGCCTGTACGAACTGCTGAAACGCGCCGGCGTTTCGTTCAACGGTGCGGGGGATCAAGGACTCGCGGCGGCCGACGAACCGGTCATCGTCGCCCTCGCGGCCACCCTCCACGACGTGGGCCACGTCGTCCACCGTGACCAACACGCCTACTACTCCATCCCGCTCGCGTCTGACCTCCTCGACCGTCTCCTGCCGGAGTTCTACGGGACGGAAGACGCCGTGCGGGTGAAAGGTGAGACGCTCCACGCCATCCTCTGTCACCACACCGAAGAGGACCCGCTGACCCGTGAGGCGGGCGTCATCCGCGTCGCCGACGCCCTCGACATGGAGCGGGGGCGCTCGCGCATCCCCTACGAGGAGGGCGGCCGCGGGATCAACACGCTATCGAGTCAGGCGATTCGGGACGTCACGCTCGAGGAGGGCGACGACAGGGCAGTCCTCGTCGAAATCGAGATGGTGAACGCCGCCGGCGTCTACCAAGTCGACAGCCTTCTGAAGGCCAAACTCCGGAACTCGATGCTGGAAGACCACGTCCGCATCGTCGCCATCAACACGAAAGAGGAGAACGGGCTGGTCGAACGGATCGAACTCTAGTCCGAGACGACCGTCTCGTCGACGCCCTCGAGTTCGAGCGAGCCGCCGAGGGTCCGGTTCGGATAGGGAATGTTGATGTCCTCCTCGTCGAAGCGACGCTTGACGGCGGTGACGTACTCGCCGCGGGTCTTGACGAAGTCCGAGCGGCTCGGATCGTCGATCCAGACGCGGGATTTGAGCACGACCGACGAGTCACCGAGTTCGGTCAGCCGCACCGACGGCACGGGGTCGTCGAGGATGTCCGGGTGGGCGTGTGCCTCCTCGAGGATGATCTCGTTCGCCCGTTCGATGTCGTCGTCGTAGCCGATGCCGAAGGGTACTTGCAGGCGAAGCTGACCCTTGGCGACGGGGTTCTTGATGACGCCGTCGGTGAGGTGGGAGTTGGGAACCGTCAGGAGTTCGTTGTCGAAGGTGCGCACCCGCGAGACGCGGAAGCTGATATCCTCGACGATGCCCGAGTTGCCGTCCCATTCGATCCAGTCGCCGATGCGGAACGGCTTGTCGGTGAAGATGAAGACGCCGGCGACGAAGTTGGCGATGACGTCCTGCATGGCGAACCCGATGGCGAGCGTCGCGGCCGCCGCGATAGTCGCGAGCGACTGGAGGAAGTCGCCGTAGCCCGCGAAGCCGAACGCGATGGCGACGCCGGCGAAGACGACGAGCGCCAGCGTGAGCTTCCGGAGGGGTTTTCGAGCGTGCCGTTCCAGCCCCCGGGACTCCATAACACGGTCCACGAGCGGGAGCAGCACCGCTCGCCCGACGGTGTAGACGACCAGCAACGCGACGACGAAGGTGATGGCAGAACCGATGGCGTCGGCGTACGGCACGCCACCCGCCGAGAGGAATCGTGCAATTGCTCCGCTCTGGAGCGCCACACCGGTCATCGGTGAAGTACAGCGGTGTTACCGCGCGTCTCGACGACAGTCGCGTCCGTTCGTTCCGCGAGGTCGGCCGCCAGCGTCTCCACGTCGGTCCCGCCCTGAGCCGACCGCAGGAATTTCACCTTCACCAGGTTCTCGTTCGCCAGTTGATCGCCACACTCGTCGACCACGGGGTCGACACCCCCCTTGCCGACCCACACCGTCACGTCGAGGTCGTGAGCCCGCTTGCGCAGCGCTTGCGTATCCATACCCTCCACTGTCCCCGAATCGGTTTGAAAGTTTATATTAACGCCGGAGGGCCACACGCGGGCGCCGACGGGCGCGAGCGTCGCTCGGTCACCCCACTCGTACTGCCGGCTGTACGTCGAGACGGAGGATCGCCACCCCGAGACGGCGACTAGCTCGACGCAGCCACAGCCGACAGTATCAGTCGTAGGGGTAGCGGGCCGTCGCACCGCAGTCACAGCGGACGACGACGTGGCCGTCCTGCAACCGGACGCGGGCGTTCCGGCCGGGGAGGAGGTAGGCATCGCAGGCGTCACAGGTGAACCGCCGGAACGACCGCGGGAGGGTGAGACGGTTGCGCTCGGCGATGCGACGCGCGAGGCGGACGTACTCGCGGGCGCGCTCCGTCTCACCCGCGGCGACCGCATCGCGAGCGAGCGCGGCCAGTCGGTCGATCCGCTCCTCGGCGATACCCATACTGGACCCCGGCCGGGAGGTGCCAAAGGCCTTCCGACAGCGTGAAGAGCGTCACCGCGCAATCGCCGCTCGTGCGGGTGTTGAACTACCTCGAACTGGAGAGTCGGCTCGACCGAAGCGGTATCGGGACCGCCGCCGACCAGCAACGCGCCGCGCTGTCGACGACCGACGTGTCCGTCTGCACCTCGCCGTGGGCCGGGGGGTCGCCGCCGCGGGCGGTCGGGTCGGCACTCCGGGGCCACGGTGCGTTCCGCGAGTACGACGTTGCCCACTGCAACATGATCGGCCCCGGGTCTATCGCGGTGGCGCGGCGGGCGTTGTGGACGGGGACGCCACTGGTGCTCCACGCCCACGTGACGCGTGAGGATTTCGCCGAGAGTTTCCGGGGATCGACCCACCTGGCCGGGCCCCTCGGGCGCTACCTCCGGTGGTTCTACTCGCAGGCTGACCTGGTCCTCTGTCCCAGCGCATACACGAAGCGCATCCTGGAATCGTACCCGGTCGAGGCACCGATCCGTCCGATCACCAACGGCGTCGATACGGCCTCGCTCGCCGGATTCGAGGACCTCCGCGAGGAGTATCGCGACCGCTTCGATCTGAGCGGCCTCGTCGCCTTCTCCGTCGGCAACGTCTTCGAGCGCAAGGGCCTCACCACGTTCTGCCGACTTGCCGAAGAAACCGACTACGAGTTCGCGTGGTTCGGTCCCTACGACTCGGGACCGCAGGCCTCCGAGACGGTTCGCCGGTGGACGACGAACCCGCCCGAGAACGTCACGTTCACCGGGTGGGTCGACGACAAGCGGGGTGCCTTCGCCGCAGGCGACGTCTACCTGTTCCCGACGAAGGCGGAGAACCAGGGGATCGCGGTCCTCGAGGCGATGGCCTGTGGCAAACCGGTCGTCCTGCGGGATATCCCGGTTTTCGAGGAGTTCTACACCCACGAGTACGACTGCCTGAAATGCGAGACGCGGGCGGAGTTCCGGGACGCCCTGAATCGCCTGGCGAGCGACCCAGACCTGCGGGAGCGACTCGGCGAGAACGCGACGGAGACGGCGGCGGACCACTCGCTGGAGCGGGTGGGCGAGAAACTGGTCGACGCCTACCGGAGCGTCCGCGACCGGACGGACGGATGAGCGGGCGTCGCCGGACGGCACCGGCCCGCGTCGACGACGAAGTCACAAGCGATTAACCCCTCCTCGTCGAATCGCCAGCAATGCGTTCGGTCGCCGCCTTCACCGACACCTATCTGCCGACGGTCAACGGCGTCACGTACACCGTCGAGGCGTGGCGTGACTGCTGGGCCGACCGCGGCGGCCGCATGGACGTGGTGTACCCGCGAACCGACAGCTACGCCGCCCGACCTGGCGAGTATCCGGTGCGGAGCCTCCCGTTCCCGTTCTACTCCGGCTACAGGCTAGGCACGCCCTGGATTCCCCGGCGCGTCCGGGACGTCGACCTCGTCCACGCCCACACGCCCTTCGCCATCGGTCTGGCCGGTCTGCGACTCGCACGTCGGCGTGACTGCCCCTTCGTCGCCTCGTATCACACGCCGACCGCGGAGTACGCTGACTACGTCGCCCCCGTCGAGGCCGTCGAGGCCGTCGTCGAACGGGTGAGCGAGCGGTACGAGCGGTGGTTCTTCGACTGCGCGGACGTCGTCGTCGCCCCCAGCGAGTCGACGGCGGCACACCTCGTCGACGAGGTGGGCGTCTCGACGCCGGTGACGGTCATCCCGAACGGCATCGACACCGAGCAGTTCCGGCCGGTCGACTCCGAGGAGTTCCTCGTCCGGCACGGCCTGGACGACGCGGAGACGCTGCTCGGCTACACCGGCCGGCACGGCTACGAGAAGCGCCTGGGGGACGTCGTCGACGCCGCAACGGCGCTCGACGCGACGGTCGTCTTCGGCGGCGACGGCCCGGCACGCGCCGACCTCGAAGCCCGCGCGACCGAACGCGGGGTCGACGCCCGCTTCCTCGGCTTCCTCGACCGCGAGGAGCTCCCCGCGTTCTACAGCGCGCTCGACGCCTTCGTCTTCCCGAGTCCGATCGAGACGCAGGGACTGGTCGCGCTGGAAGCGAACGCCTGTGGCACGCCCGTCGTGGGTGCGAACGACGGCGCCCTCGCCGACACCGTGGTCGAAGGCGAGACGGGCTATCACTTCGAGACGGGCGACGTGAAGTCGCTCCGGGGGGCGATTCGGCGGACGCTGGCCGAGCGTGAGACGCTCCGGGAGGCGTGTCTCGCTCACCGGGACCGACACGGCGTCGACCGATCGGTCGACCGCCTCGTTGACGTCTACGACCGCGTGAGCTGACACTGCCGGCTGGACGTCGAGACGGATGGTCGCCACCCCGGGGTACAATATCTCGAAACAGTGACAGCCGCCAGTATGAGGAGACGGTGGCGAACGGCGACCGTCAGTCGTCTTCGAGAGCCTGGGCGATCCGCTGAAGCTGTCGGGTGGCGTCGCGAACCTCGTCCCGAAGCTGTCGGACCTCACGAACCAGTTCCTCGTTGCCGGGGGACTCCTCCTCGCCGCCGCGGCCGGGACCGCCGCCCATGCCGGGCGGGCCGCCCATGCCGCCGCCCATGCCGCCGGGACCGCCGCCACCGCCCATCATCCCGCTCATCATCTGTGCGAAGGGATTGCCGCCGGGGCCGCCCTCGCCGCCCATCATCTCCTCGGGGTCGGGGCGCTCGCCCTCTTCACGTTCCTCGGCGCGTCGTTCGCGGATCTCTTCGACGCGCTCGCGGAAGGATTTCTCCTCGCCCTCGCCCTCGCCTGCGTCGTCGGTTTCGCCGCCCGCTGCCTCGGACTCGTCGCCGGTGTCGTCGTCTGCCATGCGACCGGGTTCGAAACCCACGCCGAAAAGGGTTGCCGTCTACCCGAAGGCGCCGAGGCTCGATTGCAGGCGGCGGTCGGTGCCGCCGGTCACCACCTCGTAGCCGACCAGATCCCGCAGATCCACCGCGTAGGTGCTACCGGCGTGATCCAGTACCAGAAGGCGGCCCTTCGTCCCGCGAACCCGTCCGGTCGCGACCGTCTCGGCGACGGGACGCTCCGAGAGGTCGAGTCCGTAGTCGAGGTCAAGGGTCTCCAGCGGATCGAAACCGTCGAGCAGCGTCTCCCACGCGGCCTCGTCGACCGAGCGAGCGAGGCCGGCCCGCTTCGTCGGCACCCGCACCCGATCCGGAATCTCCGCGGCCAGTTCCGCCTCGATTTCACGGGCGATGCGGCCGTTGGCGACGGTCCGGACGTGGGCACCCCGATCCGCTCCCTGCTCGCGGAGGCGGATCTCCAGACGCCACGCCTTCGTGACGCCGACCTTGAACGTCTCGGGGGCGAACGCCGCCAGATAGACCGCGTGATCGTCGAAACAGTCCATCTCGTCTTTGAGGCAGGTCCCCGTACACCGGGCACAGACCCAAGTGGAGGTGTGCTCGTGGCAGTGTGGTGTCTCGTCGGCGTCACAGGGGCGGTGGCCGTCGTCGACGACGACGCCCGCACAGTGGCGGTCGCCGAGGCGATAGGACAGTTCCGTACCGGGGTCGAGGGAGACGTACTCGACGGCACCGTCGCCATCGCTCACGAGGAGACCGCCGTCGGTCGCGTCGTAGCCGACGATCTGCACGGGCCGACTTCGGGGGCGGCGACCAAAGGCGTGTCTGTCCGCGGCGCGTTAGGTCAGCTCTTCGATCAGTTGGCGGGCCGCGCGCCGAACGGCCTCGTCGCTCGACGACGGCGGCTCCCACCCGAGCGCCGCGAGTTTCTCGACCGAGAGACGCATCTTCGGCACGTCGCCGGTCCACCCGCGGTCACCGCCTGTGTACTCGTAGGCCGGGTCGAGCCCCATCTCCTCGCTCACGATGTCGGCGATGCGGTTCACGGAGGTGGTGGTCCGGGAGCCGAGGTTGTACGTGTTGAGCCGTGCGTCCGCTCGCTCGACGACGTGGACGATGGCGTCGACGCAGTCCTCGACGTGGAGGTAGGACTTCTCCTGTCGGCCGTCGCCGAGGATCGTCAGCGTCTCGGGGTCGTCGCGTAGTTTCTCGACGAAATCGGGGACGACGTTGCCGCGTTGGTGCGGGCCGACGATGTTGGCAAAGCGGAAGGTCCACGACTGGACGCCGTGGGAGTGGGCGTACGTCGAGACCAACCCCTCGTCGGCGAGTTTGCTCGCGCCGTAGACGCTGATCGGTTCGAGGGGGGCGTAATCTTCCGGCGTCGGGCGGGGGGCCTCCCCGTAGACGGTCGACGAGGAGGTGAAGACGAAGTTCTCGACGCCCACCGCCGCGGCGCGTTCGAGGAGCGTGTAGGTCATCTCGGTGTTCTCCTCGAAGAGTTTCCGGGGGTCGGCGTAGTTCGTGTCCGTGTAGGCCGCGAGGTGGAAGAGCACGTCCACGTCCGCGGTGACGACGCCGGCCACGTCGTCGGGGTCAGTGACGTCGGCGACGACGAGTTCGGCGGCCTCGGGAACGCGGTCGGCCTCGCCTTTCGACAGATCGTCGGCGACGATCACCTCGTTGTCGGGGGCGAGTCGCGCCGCGAGGTGCGAGCCGATGAGTCCCGCGCCGCCGGTGATCACCACCCGCCGGTCGGAGAGATTCATGTCGGCTCATGTCGAGGATAGCGCAAGTGCCTTCCGGTACGGACGTTCCGAAAGCCGTTACCCCCTCGATCAACTCTCGACGGATATGCAGGATGCCCCCGAAGTGGCGGTGTTGCGACTGGGCCACCGGCCCGGTCGGGACGACCGCATGACGACGCACGTGGCCCTGACGGCGCGGGCGCTCGGTGCCGACCGGGCGATTCTCGTCGGCGACGCCTCGCAGGCGAGCGAGACGGTTGCCGACATCACCGACCGCTTCGGTGGTCCCTTCGACGTGACGGTGACCGACGCCTACCGCCCGATCCTCCGCGACTGGGAGGGGACAGTCGTCCACCTCACGATGTACGGCGAACCGGTCGAAGCGGTCACCGATCCGATCCGGGAGCGCCACCTGACCGAGCCGTTGCTCGTCGTCGTCGGCGCCGGAAAAGTCGACTTCGAGGTGTACGACCGCGCCGACTGGAACGTGGGCGTGACGAACCAGCCTCACTCCGAAGTCGCGGCGCTCGCGGTGTTTCTCGACCGGCTGTTCGAGGGCCGGGAACTCGACCGGGAGTGGATGGACGCCGACCGCCGGGTGATCCCGCAGGCGACGGGCAAGCGCGTCGAGGAAGTGGACGACTAGAGTCGCTCGGCCGCGGCGTCGACGTCGTGGCCGGCGAGAAGACCCGTTTCTTCGAACAGGTAGTACGCCACCGTGTGGACGACGAAGGCGGCGACGAGACCGTTCAGGGCCGCACCGCCGGGACCGGGCAACACCTGCGGGGCGCCGACACCGGGGACGACCTGTCCCGCGGTGAGGATGGCGACGACGACGCCGACGCCGTACGCGAGGACGGCGATCCATCGAACGTCGGCGAAGTCGACGTCCTCCATCCGCGGCACGTCCAGCCGCCAGCAGAGCAGGAAGTCGGCGATGATGACGCCGCCGAGCGGCGGAACGTACTGACCGAGCGTCGACAGCCACGGGATGAGCAGGCTCTCCGCGCCGGCGAGGGCGAGGAGGATGCCGACCGTCCCACCGGCCAGCACGAAGGGCCGCTTGCGGTCGAACTCGAACGCCTCGCTGCCCGCGACCCCGAAGGCGTAAGCGGCGTTGTCGTTCGTCGTCCAGATGTTGAGGACGAGGGCGATCAGGCCGACGGCGGCCAGTCCCTGTGCGGCGAGCACCTCGTACAGGTCGCCCGCGGGCGTCACGTCGTAGACGGCGCCGCCGACGGCTCCCGAAAGGAAGAGAAACCCGTTGCCGAGGAGGAAGGCAATCAGCCCCGCCCAGAAGCCGACGCGGGTGGACGACGCGAACCGCGCCCAGTTGGGGGCCTGCGTCCCGCCGCTGATGAACGTCCCGACGACGATGGTGACCGCCGCGGCGAAGCCCATCCCTCCACCCCCGGTACTGGAGAACAGGCCGGAGACGCCGCCGGCGTCCTGCACGGCGATGAACACCGAGAGCAGGCCGACGACGACCAGAATCGGGACGGCGACCAGCGACAGCTTCTCCATCCCCTCGTAGCCGAAGTACGCCGTCGCGAGGTGGAGCACGCCCCAGATCACGATGAGCGCGAGGACGAACGTCCGCGATTCGAGACCGAAGAAGGTCGCCGTCGGGATGGCGACCATCGGAATGGTGACTCCGAACCAGCCGACCTGCGTTCCCCCGAGGAGGAGGTCGGCGAACTTCGCGCCCCACCGGCCGAAGCTGTATCGCGCGAGCAAGACGGTCGTCAACCCGGCTTTCGCGGCGATGCCACACAGCGCCGCGACGTAGACGCCGAGAATCGCGTAGCCGACGGCGGTGGCCGAGAGCATCGGGCCAAAGCCCATCGCCGCACCGACTTCCGCCCCGGACCACAGCGTCCCGGCGAAAAAGACGAAACCGAGCAACACCGCGGAGATACTTACGAGTCCTTTGCGTTCGTCCCGAGGGACGTGATCGATCGGGTAGTCCGGATCGGGCAAGTCCTCGTCCCCGAACACGAACGTCCGCCACGACGACGATTCGTCCTCTGTTGCCATTACCCGTTGACGGACGTGTATTGTTGATAAAATTTGGCATTACGTCCACGTTTGTGCGGAAAGTTGGAGTGCGAAGGAATATGTACCGGCTGACCATCGATCCGATATGACCGAGTACATCGTCACGGGGGGGCGGACCCTCGACGGCGACGTCGTCGACATCGAGATCAGGGACGGGACGATCCGACGGGTGGTCCCCGCGGGTGAGGGAGATCCAGAGGCGTTCCCGGCGGATCGGCGCCACGACGCGGACGGGCGACTGGTGACCCCGCCGCTGATCGAACCGCACGTCCACCTCGACGCGACCGGAACCGCCGGCGATCCCTCCTGGAACGAGAGCGGGACGCTCGCGGAAGGCATCGAGATCTGGGCCGAGTACAAGCGGGACATCTCCGTCGACGACGTCGTCGACCGTGCGACGCGGACCGTCGAGTGGTACGCGGCCAACGGCGTGACACGCATCCGGACCCACGCCGACACGACGGAGCCGTCGCTGACGACGGTCGAAGCGCTCCTCGAACTTCGGGAGGCGGTGTCCGACGTCGTCGACCTACAGGTCGTCGCCTTCCCACAAGACGGCATCTTCACCGACGAGAGCAACGAGGACTTGCTCCGCGAGGCGGTGGCGATGGGCGTCGACGTGATCGGGGCGATCCCACACAACGAACACACCCGCGAGGACGGCGTCCGGAGCGTCCACACGGTCTGTGACCTCGCCGAACGTCACGACCTGCCCCTCGACTTGCACATCGACGAGACGGACGACCGGGGGTCGCGGTTCACCGAGGTGCTGGCGAGCGAGGCACTCAAGCGCGGCATCGGTGACCGGACGACGGCGAGTCACACCACGGCGATGCACTCCTACAACAACGCCTACGCCGACAAGCTGATCTCGCTACTCGCCGAGAGCGGCGTGAGCGTCGTGACGAACCCGCCGGACAACTCGGTCCTGCAGGGGAGCTACGACGACTACCCGCGCCGGCGCGGTCACACGCGCATCGACGAACTCCGGGCGGCGGACGTCACCGTCGGCATCGGTCACGACTCCGTCCTCGACCCGTGGTACCACTACGGACAGGCCGACCCCCTCGACGCCGCCTTCGTCCTCCTCCACTACGCCCACATGGCCGGCCGGGACGACGTGGCCGACCTGTGGGAGATGCTGACCGAGGCCAACGCCCGGGTGTTCGGGGCGAACGAGTACGGCCTGCGCGAGGGGCACGAGGGCTCGCTCGTCGTCTACGACAGCCCCGACGCGTTCAACGCGCTCCGCACCCGCGCGTCGCGGACGCTCGTGCTACGGTCGGGCGACGTCGTCGCCCGGACGGAGCCGGCGAGCACGACGGTCCACCGCGAGGACGCGATGGACGCGGTTGACTTCCACCGCTAAGTCGAGCGGTGGGGTCGTTCCACCACCCCGAGCGGACCTTCCGTGCGAACCCTTTTGCCGGACACACCCCAAGCCACCGCTATGGCCCCCGTCGTACTGCAGGTGATCCCCGGAATCGGACCGCTGTTCGTCGGCTTGCTCGTCCTGTTGCTCGCCATCGTCACGGTGTACCAGATGGTCGAAATCGTCGACGCCTACGAGAAGAAGGCACTCACCGTGTTCGGCGAGTACCGACGACTGCTCGAACCGGGTATCACGTTCATCCCACCGTTCGTCTCGCGGACGTACGCCTTCGACATGCGGACCCAGACGCTCGACGTGCCGCGTCAGGAGGCGATCACCCGTGACAACTCGCCGGTGACCGCCGACGCCGTCGTCTACATCAAGGTGATGGACGCGAAGAAGGCGTTCCTCGAAGTCGACGACTACAAGATGGCAGTGTCGAACCTCGCGCAGACGACGCTACGCGCGGTGCTCGGCGACATGGAACTCGACGATACGCTGAACAAGCGTCAGGAGATCAACGCCCGCATCCGGAAGGAACTCGACGAACCGACCGACGAGTGGGGCGTCCGCGTCGAATCGGTCGAAGTCCGCGAGGTCAACCCCTCGAAGGACGTCCAGCAGGCGATGGAGCAACAGACCTCCGCGGAGCGTCGTCGTCGGGCGATGATCCTCGAAGCGCAGGGGGAACGCCGGAGCGCCGTCGAGACGGCCCAGGGCGAAAAGCAGTCGAACATCATCCGCGCGCAGGGAGAAAAGCAGAGTCAGATCCTCGAAGCGCAGGGTGACGCCATCTCGACGGTTCTGCGGGCGAAATCGGCGGAATCGATGGGCGAACGCGCCATCATCGAAAAGGGGATGGAGACGTTGGAAGGCATCGGTCAGGGTGAATCGACGACGTTCGTCCTGCCGCAGGAACTCACGTCGCTCGTTGGCCGGTACGGCAAGCAGTTGTCGGGAAGCGCCGTGCAGGAGACGGAGGGGCTGGACTCGCTCGACTTCGACGCCGAGACCCGGGAACTGATCGGCCTCGACGACATCGAGGAGATCCTCGGCCAGATCGACGAGGCCGCGGAGATGGACGTCGAGGAACTCGAACAGGAGGCGGAGGCGATCAAGTCGGGCGCGGGAACGGATATCAAAAGCGCCGACGAGATCATCAAGGACGCCGACGACGGCGAGACGTTCGCGGACGAGGACCCGGAACCGGAGACGGAACCGGAGTAGCCGACGGGGCGACACGTTTTAGTCGGCAGGTACCGACTGTGTGAGTAGATGCCGAACGGGGACCGGGGGGTCGACGAGGACAAGCGGGCCACGTTGCGACGCTTCGCCGCACTGGGAGCGGCGACGCCGCTCGCCGGTCTCGGGGCGGGCGAGGCGCGAGCAGCCTCCGACTCCAGCGACGCCCGCGACGCCATCCTCGGGTACGTGAGCGCGACTCCCGGCGCGCACTTCTCGAAACTCCGCGACGACCTGAAACTCGGCACCGGCGAGACCCAACACCATCTCCGCCGACTGCTCGACGAGGGTCACGCGAGTGACGCGAGCGTGACCTCGTCGGGGCGACGGTCCGACGGCGGTTCCATCGTCTCCCGTCGCGACGGCGACTACCGCCGCTTCTTCCTCGCGGGTCGATTCTCGACGTTCGAACAGGTGGCGCTCGGCTATCTGCGGCGGGAGACGCCACGAGGGATGCTGATGACGCTACTCCGCCACCCGGACGCGACGGGGGCCGCCGTCGCGGACGCCCTCGACGTCTCGCGGGCGACAGTGAGCACGTACGCCTCCGAACTCGAAGAGGCGGGCCTGTTGCTCCGGGACGACGGCTACGCCGTTTCGCGCCCGGAGACGATCATCACGCTACTGGTTCGGTACGCGGACTCATTCGACGCCGACGTGTCGACGTTCGCGGCCGAGGCGGACGACCTGATCAGGTACGATCCCTAAACCTCGACTTTCCACGTCGTCCCCGAGGAGTACCCCCACTTCTCGACGCTTACGTCGAACTCGCCGGTTCGGATGGCGGTCATGTTCGCCCCCACCTCCTTCGCGGTCATACCGAGTTCCGATGCGATGAGTCGTGATTTGAAATACGTCTTGCTGGCGGCGTGTTCGCGCAGGTACCCGAGGATGCGGCGCTGTTTTTCCGTGAGGTCGTTGCCCGCGGCACTCGTGCTCATATACGGACTGTGGGTGGTTGCGGTAATAGGGGGTTTGGTACGTGCGGTTAACACCCTTCCGTCGGGCGATTATCGCCGCTCGTCGGGGTCCGGGACTCCCCGTAGTCGGGCAACGAGGTACGGTTGCCTAACAACCGTCGAGCGGCCGTCGTAGAAACCGCCCGTACCCGCCGGAAACGAAGATTCTTATTGGCGTCCCGGGTATGCGGTGGTATGGGTCTGTTCGATAGACTGCGCGGAGAGGACCACCCGCGCGTCGCATTCGTCGGCATCGACGGGGTGCCGTTCAGCCTCCTCGAGGACCATCCCGAGGAGTTTCCGAACTTCGCGGCGCTCGCCGAGGAAGGGAGTGCGGGTGCCATCGATAGCATCGTCCCGCCGGAGTCGAGCGCCTGTTGGCCGGCGCTCACTACCGGTGTCAATCCGGGTGAGACGGGAGTCTACGGGTTCCAGGACCGCGAGTCCGGCTCCTACGATACCTACGTCCCGATGGGACAGGACGTGCAGGCGCCCCGGCTGTGGGACCGGCTCGAGGAGGCCGAACGCACCACGACGGTGATGAACGTCCCCGTGACCTTCCCGCCGCAGCGAAACGTCCAGCGCATGGTGTCCGGGTTCCTCTCGCCGGGCGTCGACAAGGCGGCCCACCCCGACGAACTCCGGGACTACCTGCAGTCTATCGATTACGCCATCGACGTGAACGCCAAACTCGGTCACAAAGAGGACAAAAGCGAGTTCGTCGAGGACGCCCACGACACCCTCGACACCCGATTCGAGGCCTTCTCGCACTACCTCGAGAAGGACGACTGGGACCTGTTTTTCGGCGTCTTCATGACCACCGATCGGGTCAACCACTTCCTGTTCAAGGACTACGAACGCGACGGCCCGAACAAGGAGGCGTTCATGGAGTTCTACCGCAAGCTGGACGACTATATCGGACGAATCCGCGCGTCCCTCGATGACGACGTGACCCTCGTCGTCGCCAGCGACCACGGCTTCACGTCGCTCGATTACGAGGTTCACTGCAACGCGTGGCTCCGGAAGGAGGGCTGGCTCTCCTTCGAGGACGACGACCACGACGACCTGACCGACATCGCCGAAGAGTCCCGCGCGTACTCGCTCATCCCTGGACGGTTCTACATCAACCTCGAGGGCCGCGAACCACGTGGGTCGGTGCCGGAGGCGGAGTACGAGGAGACTCGCGCGGAGCTGAAGGCGGCGCTGGAAGCGCTCGAGGGGCCGGACGGCAAGCCGGTCTGTGAGCGCGTCGTCGAGAAGGAGGACGCCTTCCGGGGCGAACACGACGACATCGCGCCGGACCTCGTCGCCATCCCGAACCACGGGTTCGACCTCAAGTCCGGCTTCAAGGGCAACGAGGAGGTGTTCGACGTCGGGCCGCGCAACGGAATGCACAGTTTCGACAACGCGACGCTGTTCGTCGAGGACCCCGCCGCGTCGGTGACGGACGCGGACCTGTTCGACATCGCACCGACCATCCTCGACCTGATGGACGTCGAGTACGGTCGGACCGACTTCGACGGCGGTAGCCTCGTCACGTCGAAATAGCAGTGGTCGTCGAGCCAGTCGACCGAAGTGAGTCGAATAGACTCACCGGGAAGTCACACTCGGCGACGGGTGAGCATCGCCGCGTCGAGGGTGCGTCGTGCCGTCAGAGCAGCCCGTCGAGTCGGTCCTCCTGGAACGCCGACGCGGCGTCTTCTTCCTCCCGTTCCTCCTCCTCGCGAGCGGCCTGTCTCGCCCGTTCGAGGAAGCCGTCGAGGCGGTCGGAGTTCGCCACGCCACCGAGCAACACCAGCGCGGCCAGACGGCCGTCCGACAGCGGGAAGTCACCACCGCGGACCTCCATCGTGTCGAGTTCGGCCTCCATCCACGAGCGGGCGCGTTCGACGCCCTTCCGCGAGATGACTTCGGGCCGGCCGGCGACGACCAGTAGTCCCCGTTCCGCACTCGTCGTGTCCGGGAGGCTCAGCCCGGAGCGGAGCGCCCGCCGCGTGGTGCTGGTGACGACGTTCACGTTCGCGCTCGCGTCGTCCGCCACCTCTGCGGCGGCGTAGCCGAGCGTCGCGACGCCGCCGCCGTGGAGCGTGTTGATGACCTCGGAACTGTCGACGACGGATTCGCCGACGCCGTCGACGGCCTCGCCCGCGGCCAGGAGGAGTCCGACCCGGCGGGCGATGCGCTCGTTGATCGCCTCGTAGCCAGATTCGAGGCTCTCACCGGCGGAGCGCCAGGCGTCGTTGTCGACCAACAGCGTCGCATCCGCCTCCCGAGTCAGCGTCTTCAGCGACCGCCCGGCGTTCACCTGATAGAGCGAGCCCTCGTCGCGGCCGGGGAGGATGCCGAGGCCGTAGACGGGAACGTCGTAGATTCGCTTGAGTTCTTTGACGAGGAAGGGCGCGCCGCCGCTCCCGGTGCCGCCACCGAGGCCCGCGACCACGAAGATGGCCTCGGCGCGCGCGGTCACTCGCCCGTCGATAGCGCCCAGTACCTCCTGACTATCCTCCCGCATCACTTCCGTGCCGAGTTCGTTGTCGCCGCCGACACCGTGGCCGTTCACCCGTGACCCGCCGATGAGGACCGTATCGAGAGGGAGGGACTGCAGGTCCGAGCGGGCGCTGTTGACGGCGAGCGAACCGATGACCGCACCGAACCCGTTCTGCGCGTCGAAATCGGACAGAGCGTCGACGACCTTGCCGCCGGCCTGTCCGACACCAATCAGGACGGACTTCATACGTCCGACGTGCGTCATGCGCCCTCTTCAAGTCACCGACGAGTCGCCGGACGAGCGAGCGGCGGCCCGCGCTCGGGGGCTCGGAGCACACGGCTCACAGCCGAGGGTTTAGGAGCGATGGCGCGGCCACCCGGGGGCATGGACGACAGCCTGGACGAACGTGTCGACGCAGTCGAACGCGCGCTCACCGACGGAGAGACGGTCGAGGGACTCCCCGAGGCCGGTCGAGTGGAGGCCCGACTGGAGGCGGTCGAAGAGGCCGTCGCCGACCTCGACGACCGTCTGAACGAACTGGAGGCCGCGGTGCAGGCCCTCCGGGGGTTCGCCGGCGGCATCGACGCCGTCGACGAGGCGGTAGAGCGCCGCGCGAACGCCGCCATCGCCCGTGTCGAGCGCCTCGAACGCGAGCACTCCGAGCGGGAGGGACGTGCGGACGGGAACGGACCCTGCGAGCGGGGCCGGCGCGGGGGTGCGGACGGCGAACGGCACGACCGTCGGCGGCGAAACGGCCACGGCGGCGAGTCCAGAGACACGCAACTCGAGGAGGCCGTTACCGACGACGCGACACGGGACGGCCGGCGAAACGGACGCGACGAGGATCGTTCCACCGACGCCGGTGGACAGCCCCCGACGACGGACCGAACCGCCGCGACGCTGGCGCAGGCGGCGGCCGACACCGCTCGGAGCGAACTGGAGGCGGAGCGGGAGCGATCCGACCCCGACGCGGAGACGACGGCGCCGACGCTGGCCGAGCGAATCCGGCGACTCCTGTGATTCGCGTCGTCCTCGCGGTGCTCTTGGCCGTCGCCCTCCTCGCCGCCGTCGGCCCGGGTGTCGAAGCGGGCCGGGAGGCACGAACGGTGACCCACCTCGACGGCGTCGTCGACCGGATCGCTCGCGGCGTCCAGTCGCTCCGAGCCCACGAGGACCCCACACGACCGGGCGAGACCGGCGCCAGACGAATCGTACGCGTTCGGCTCCCGACGCCATCCTGGACCGCTGCGGGCGCGACGCTGCGTGTCGACGGCGACGGTGACCGCATCGGCTACCGCCTCGACGGGGAGTCGCCACACCGCACGAGGATCCGCGGGGTCGATCTCCGGACGCCCTCGGGCCCAGTCGTCATCGAGAGTCCGGGGCGGCACCGGCTCACCCTCTCGCTGGTCCGTCAGAACGGGGTTGGCGTCGTCGTCACCCGAGGCTGAGGTTCAAGGGCGGTCGGGGGACCAAGCCGGTGCATGCGCATCCTGAACCGACTGCGCGACGACGGCACCGAGTCCGACTGCCGATGCGAGGTGGTCGTTCGACCGCCACCGGGTAGCGACCCGGAGCGGCGGGGGACGCTCGTCGTCGACGCGGACGCCTGTCCCGGCGACGGTGATCTCGCCGGCAGCCCGGCCTGTCGGGCACGGGTGATCGACACGCTCGCCGATCGGGGCGTCGACGCCGTCCACGTCGCGACCGGTGGACGCGAACGCGTCTACGACGACGACGCCGTCGGATTGTTGGTCGCTGCCGGGCGGTTCGCCGCCCGCGTCGCCGTCCACGACGAAGCGCTCGCCGACCGGGCGCGCCGTGATCCGCTCGGTGCAGCCCGCGCGGCGGCCGGTCGGGCGGGGCCGGTGTCGGAGCTGGCGGCGACCACCGGATTGGCCGCTGGCGCCGCCCGGGTCGACGGGACCGAGACGGCGTTCGGGGCGACGGTCGGCCCGACGATTTCGAACGCGCGCTTGGAGACGGGACCACCACCGGACGCGACGCTGGTGGCGCGGCGTGATCTCGACACCGGAGCGACGGTCCGACAGTACCGGACGGACGCCGGTGGCTACTACCTGCTCGACCCACTCGAATCGCGTCTGGACGCGTCGGAGCTGGACGCTTTGGCCGCCGCTCACGACCGTCTGGCCGATGGTGTGGGAACCGAGGGCGACGACCGAGCCGTCGCCCGTGCCGTCCGGGCCATCGACGCCCCCTCGCCGGACGCGTCGATGGCGGCGGTGGAGCGCGTCCTCCGGAAACACACGCGGGACCACGGTGTGCTGGAGGACCTCTTCGCCGATCCGCAGGTCACGGAGGTACTGGTGACGGCGCCGGTCGACCGCAATCCGGTTCGCGTCGCCGTCGACGGCGACCGACTCCCGACGAACGTACAGCTGACCCGACGGGGGACTGCATCGCTGGCCTCCCGGTTCAGACGGGAAAGCGGGCGCGCCTTCTCGCGGGCGTCACCGACCCTCGACGCGACGACGGAGACCAGGAGCGGGCGAGTCCGGGTGGCGGGTGTCACCGACCCGGCGAGCGACGGATACGGCTTCGTCTTCCGCACCGGCGGTCGGGACGCGTGGACGCTTCCGGCGCTCGTCGCCAACGGAACGCTATCGGCCGACGCCGCGGCACTCTGTTCGGTCGCCGTCGAGCGGGCGGGAGCGGGACTGATCGCGGGACCGCGAGGCGCCGGGAAGACGACGCTCCTCTCGGCGCTCCTGTGGGAACTCCCACCGACGACCCGAACCGTCGTCGTCGAGGACACGCCGGAACTCCCGGCGGCGAGGCTTGGCGAGGCCGGCCGCGACGTCCAGCCAGTCCGCGTCGAAAGCGGCGACGGCCCGGCGCTCACGCCGACCGAGGCGCTTCGAACCGCACTCCGCCTCGGCGAGGGGGCACTCGTCGTCGGCGAGGTTCGAGGCGAGGAGGCGGCGACGCTCTACGAGGCGATGCGGGTTGGAGCGGCGAGCAGCGCCGTCCTCGGGACGATCCACGGCGACGGCGCCGACGCCGTGTTCGAGCGGGTCGTAACCGACCTCGGCGTGTCGGCGTCCTCGTTCGCCGCGACGGACTTCCTCGTGACACTCGCGACCGACGAGCGGCGACGCGTGGCGAGCGTCGAGGAGGTCCGCGACACCGCCGACGGGGTCGCTTTCGAGTCGCTGTTCGAGCCCGGTCCCGACGGTGCGGAGCCGACCGGCGTCGTCGACAGGGGGAACAGTCGGCTCGTGGCGTCGTTGGCTCGACCGGACGAGTCCTACGCTGACGTCCTCGACCGTCTCGACGACCGGGCGACGCTCCTGACCGATCTGGCCACGACGGACCGCATCGATCCCGACGCGGTCGACGCCGCCCATCGCGACCGGGTGATGGAATGAGCGACCGCGCCAGCGACGTCGTTCGGGTACTCGCCACGTTGTGGCCGTGGCCGACGGCAGCCAACGCGGACCTCGACGCGGCGCTCGCCTACCTCGGAAGCGACGCCGACGCGTCGACGCTCGAACGCGCGGGGCGAGTCGTCGCGACGGCTGTCGGTGGGGTCACGGTAGCCCTCGGCGTCGCGGTGACCGTCGTGACGACGGTCCGGTGGGGCGTCGTCACCCTCGCCGTCGGCACGATGCTGGCCGTCGGCTGTCTCCTCGCGACGGATCGGGGCCCGCGACTGATGGCACGGCTGGCACGGACGCGTGCGCTGGGATCGGCGGCGTCGCTGATCGGGCGGGCGGCCATGCGCCTCCGACTCGATCCGACCGTCGAGCGGGCGGCGGCGTTCGCCGCCAGAACGGGACGTGGATCGCTCGCTCGCAGCCTCGGTACTCACGTCGAACGGGCAAGAGGAACGCCACGGAGCGGTTTCGATGGATTCGCGGCCGAGTGGGCCGATCAGTTCCCGGCCCTCGTTCGAGCAGTCTCCCGCCTCGACGCCGCGGCGTCGGCCCCGGCCGCGGAACGCGACCGGCACCTCGACCGGGCGGTTACGGCCGCATTGGAGGGGGCACAAGAGGAGCTGGCGGCGTTCACGACCGAGATCCGCGGGCCGGTCACCGGTCTGTACGCCTTCGCAGTCCTCCTACCGCTGGCACTGGTCGGCATCCTACCGGCGGCGCGAGCGACGGGCGCTCGCATCTCGCTCCCGGTCGTCGTCGTCCTCTACGACGTCCTCCTCCCGGTCGTCGTAATCGGGACGGGTGCGTGGCTCCTCGCCCGCCGACCGGTCGCGTTCCCCCCGCCACGGATCGGCGCGGCCCACCCCGACACCCCAGACGGGTACACGGGTGCACTGCTCGCCGGCGTCGCTGCCGGGGCGGCCGCCGGCATCCTCGCCGCGCGGACGGTGGCTCCCTGGGCGGCCCCCGTCGCCGCCGTCGGAATCGGTCCCGGGACGGCGCTCGTACTCCAGTTTCACGCGGCCACGGGCGTTCGAGAGCGGGTACTCGCGGTGGAGAACGACCTCCACGACGCGCTGTATCTGGTCGGGCGGCGCGTCGCGTCGGGGGAGGCCGTGGAGGGTGCCATCGACGACGCCGCCGACCGGGTCGCCGGCGCGACGGGTGCCCTCCTCGACGACGCAGCGAGCCGGCAGCGACGGCTGGGAACCACCGTGACGGCGGCGTTTCGTGGTGACGGCGGGCCGCTGGCGGCCCTCCCCAGTTCGAGAGCCGAGGGGATGGCAGCGCTCTTCGGGTTGGCGGCGACGGAGGGGGAGCCGGCTGGCGACGCGTTGATCGCGACGGCCGAACACGTCGAGGAACTCCGCCGCGTCGAGCGGGAATCCCGGCGGGAGTTGAGGCGGGTGACGGATACGCTCTCGAACACCGCCGCAGTGTTCGCACCCCTTGTCGGCGGCGCGACGGTGGCGCTGTCGGCACGAGTCGCGGGAACGGGGACGGGGACGGGCACGGGGACGGGCTTCGGCGCCGAACCGCTCCCGACGGCCGCCCTCGGCATCGCGGTCGGTGCCTACGTCCTCTGGTTGGCGGCCGCACTCACGGTGCTCTCGACGGGGTTGACTCGCGGACTCGACCGGACACTCGTCGGCTACCGTGTCGGCGCGGCGCTGTGTCTCGCGACCGTGGCGTACCTCACCGCGTACGTCGGCGCCGGTCTGTTTCTGTGAGGATTCAAGTAGGGTAACGGGACCACCCCGTCCCATGTTCGGCGTTCCCGTCGACGCCTGGTACATCTGGCTCGGCCTATCGCTCGCGAGTGTCGCCCTGTTCGGCGTCGGGGCAGCGTTGCCGACCGCTCCCCCACCCGCCGCGGCCGACGCTGCCGACACGATCGACCGCGTGGCCGGGACGTCCGCCCCGGTAACCGCGGAGCATCCGCTCGACGCACGCGAGATACGAGTCGAGCCGAACGAACTCGGCCTCCGAAACGATGCTGGAACCACGCACGCGACGTTCGCGTTCGGACCGGTGACGCCGGTCGGCGGTGCCCGGGCGTTGACTGCCATCCTCCGGGGGGCACCGCCGTCGTCACGGTACTCCTCGGCCGCGGCGTTCTGTGACGCCGCAGCGAGGGCACGTGACCGACCGAGCCGCTGGCGGGCGGCCGACGGTCCGTTGATCGTCCGATACGTCGTCTGGGAGGGGTGCCATGTCACGCTCGTCGGGTAGAGGACAGGTCGAACCGACGGCCGCACTCGTGGTGTTGTTGGCCGTGACGGCCGCCGTCTCGACCTACGCGATTGCGCTCGACGGCGCCGTCAGGGGCGGAAAGCGAGATATCGCGGAGCCGACGCTGGATCGCGTCGTCGGGACACTCGTGACTGGTGGCGTGGTCGATCCGGAGCGGAGACGGCGTGCGCACCGGTCCGGGCCGTCGGGCTACCGTCTGAATCTGACCGTCGCGGCGGGGGGACGACGATGGTACGCTGGGCCGGCACCGCCTGCAGGGGCGGCGTCCGACGGGGCGAGTCGGCCGGTTGGCGTCCGTCTGAGCCCAGGACGGGTCCGTGCCGGCCGCGTCGCCGTGGAGGTGTGGACGTGACGAGCACCGTCCTCGACGGGGTGTTCTGCCTGCTTCTGATCAGCGCCGCAGTGGTGACGGTGACGACGGCGACACCACAGGAGCCGGCGGGCGCGGGACGTGCCGCGGACGTGGCGTCGACGCTCGCGACGACGACGGCGACGGTGAACTACACACTCACGCCACGACCCGATGCGACGGGCGTCCCGCTCCCGACGAACCGGAACGCGTTCGACCGAACGGCCCACGGGACGCTGGCCGGACTCCTAGCACGGGCGGCCGTCGGTCGACTGTCAGTCGACGGCCGGCGGCTCTCACACGCTCGGGGCGGCTTCTCGCGTGCGGTCGTTCGGGCCGTCGGCGCGGCAGTTCGAACCAACCACACACGGATCACCGCCGTCTGGCAACCGTACCCGGACGCCTCGGTCGGCGGGCGAGTCGCCGTCGGAGGGCACCCGCCACCGGACGTACCGGTTCACACCGCAACGATTGCGGCGTCGAGTGGCCTTCCGTCGAAACGATCCGCCGTGCGGACGGCCGCGAGGGAGGAGGGCATCGAAGGAGTCGCCGACGCCGTCGCGAAGGGTATCGTCGACGGGCTGTTTCCGCCGACGCGAACCCGTATCGCCGCCGGGGGGAGAGCCTCGGCACTGGTCCGACACCGGTATCGTCTCGCAGAGCACCGATTCGGCGTCGACGGGCACGCGACCCTCACCGACGGCGGCGTGGACGACTCGAACGAGCGTCTCGCCGCCGGACTCTCGGACCGGGTGAGTCGGGATTTGCGCGAGTCGAACGCGTCGGCCCGCGAACTCGCCGGACGGGTCCGTATCGGCCAGGTCCGGATCGTCGTGAGGACGTGGCCGTGACCCGACTGGCCGAGGATCGGCGGGCACGCGTCCCCTTCGCCTTGATCGGCGTGCTGTTGCTGGTCGGGGCGTCGACGTACGCGGCCGTGATAGCTAGACAGGGACCGAGCCGAATCGACCGTGGAGCCGAGGTGGCGATGGAGCGAGCGTCGGCCGGGACGACGGCTGCGATGCGGTCCGCCGTCGGCGAGGCAGCGCGGGCGGCCGCGAGCGAACCGATCACCGACCCCGCCGAGACGCCCTACGGGCGACTGCTGGACGGTGACCGCCCTTTCGGCGACGCTCTCCGACTTCGGATCTATCTGCGACTCCGCGAGCGGTTACGAACGACGCACTATCGGCGCGAGGACGTAACCGCCGCCGCATCACTCCCCGAGGCGACGACGCCGGCCGAACTCCGACGAGTGATGGCGCGGATACGCCTGGCTCCCGTGGAGAACGGCACCGCTCTCCAGGTGTCGGTTCGGAATCTGACCGTCACGGTCCGCAAAGGTGATCGCATCGTCGCCCGCGAGAACCGGACGCGAACGGTGACCGTCTCGACACCCGTTCTTGCTCTCCACGAACGCACCAGGACGTTCGAACGACGGCTGAACCGTCGTCCGCTGGAGGGACCGGGCCTGGGACGGCGACTGACAGCCCGACTCTACCCGATCGCGTGGGCCCGCGGATACGCCCAGTACGGTGGTCTCCCTATCGCCAACGTCGTCGCCACCAGACACGTGGAGACGTCGACGAACGGGGCGCTGCTCGAAACGCAGCGCGCGGTGTTCGGACGGAGCGATCCGGCGGGACGGGAGGCGATGCGCCGAGCGACGCTGGAACTCGGCGTCGAGGAGGTGGCGGCGGCGTCACCCGAGGGGGACACGTGGACGGAACGGGTCGTCCCCCGTCCGAATCGACGGGTGGACGCGCCGACGCTTCCGGGACGCCGAGGCACGTCGGGTCCATCGCCGACCCGCCGGATCGACGTCGGCGTAGACCCGCTAGCGGGACGAGCCCTGGCCGGGCTGCGGACGGAATCGATCCGAGCGAACCGCTCGCTTGACGACGTCCTCCGTGCCGCCTATCGGGTCGAGACGGCGCTACGGACGAGTCGGGAGCGGACCTACCGGGAACCGCGGCCGGAGCCTGACCGACCGGGGACGGGGTGGGAGTTGGCCGACACCGACCGCTCGGTCGATCACGAGGTGACGTCGAGCGTCGGGACGACGCCCTCGGCCGCCGGCGACGAGCGTCGGTTCGGATCGTTCACCCGCCACGTCGTCCTCGAGAACCGACTCAGGTGGACCTGGGAGCGCGGAAACGAGACACGAACCACGACCGACACGTGGACGGAGCGCTATCGGGTCGGCGTGACGCTGGTCGGGGAGTACGCCCCGAACGGAACGGCTCCCGACCGTCCGACGACTCCCCGGTTCGAACGCGGTGGGCCGCTCGGCGGGCCGAACCTCGCCGACGTGCCCGAGAAAGCCAGCGCGCAACTCGTCGCACAGCAGGGGGGCCGGGACGCGGTGGCGGTGGGTGTCGCCAACGAGAGCCTCGACACGACCGAGCGGGTGGTCTACGGTGACCGACCCGCAGACCTCCGGTCGTGGACGGCCGCCGACCTGGCGGTGTTTCGTGACCGACTGTCGAACCAGTCCGTCGGCGTGAACGCGGGACGGATCGCCACCTACACTGTCAACCCGTCGGCGAGATTGGCGGCATCCCTCCGGGAGCGACGGGCAGCGCTGGCAGACCCACCGGAGCGGTACCACGGTGTGGCATCGCGGGCCCGCGCCAGTGCCCGGGCAGCGTTGATCGACGAAACGGTCCGTCGACTGGAGCGGCGCGCGGCGACGCACGAGCGGACCCGCCGGAAGTTCGGCCAGGTGCTCGGTCGAGTGGGAGTGGCATCGCCCGGAGCACTCCGGCGAGTGATGGAGACACGAACGACGCCGGTAGCGAGTCGCGGAGGTCGGATCGACGGCACGCCGCCCGGCGGTCCAGTCAGCCCCGTCCCGGACGGGTCGCCAGCGTACCTCACGGTGGCCTCGGTGAGCCACGACCGAGCAACCGGGTTGCCGCCGTCGCGCTCGTATCACCCCCTCTCGGCGAAGAACGTCAACCTGTTTGCGGCGCCGTACGGCGACGCCGCGGATGCGGTGGCTGCGCCGGGGATTGACCGTCCATCGGAGGTCCGACTTCGGACCGCCGCGCAGGCGCTGGTAGCGTCCGAACCGATCGCGAACGGCTCCGTTCGCGACTCGCGGCGCGAACTCGCGCAGGAGGTGTCGACGTCGGTCAACGGCCTTCGGCGGCGGGCGGGTCGCGTCGTCCGGAACGAGACGCAACTCACGCGTCCGGAGGCCGAGGCGGCGGTGTCGAAGGCCTTCGCTCGATGGGACGGTCCCGGACGGCGGGCACTCGCCGCGACCAACGGTTCGCTCGCCGCGGAGATAGCCGAAGTCGCCGGGCGGCGGGCGTCCAGTCCGCGTCCGGGGCGCGTCGACCGCCTGGAGACGCGCCTCGACGCCGCCATCGGCGACACACTGCGGACGCCGACGGCGACGGTGTCGGAGACTGTGGTCGCGGAGACGCTGAATCGTGTGAAAGCCCGTGCCGCGGAGCGAGCCAGCGAGGCGGCGACGGAGCGACTCGCGCGCGGTCGACTGAACGAGACGCTCGGCGCGGTGCCCGCGGGGTTCCCGGTCGCCCCCGTCCCGGGCTACTGGTACGCGACGGTCAACGTCTGGGAGGTAGAGATCAGGGGAGCCTACGCGCGCTTCACCGTCCGGACCGGGCGCGGTTCGCCGTCACCCGGGGCGGCGACCCGGTACGTCCGTGACGGGTCGGTCGTCCGACTCGACGTCGACGGGGACGGGGAGGCGGAGCGACTCGGTCGCGACGAGCGGGTCGACTTCCGGACGCGGACCGTCGTCGCCGTCGCAGTCCCGCCGTATCGGAGCGGCGTGGGCGACGTCGACGGCAACGCCGACGAGCGCGGAGGCACCTGGCCCGAGCCGGGGTGTACGTCCTGGGAAGCCGCCGCCTGTCCCCCCTCGGAGTGAAGCCTTTTGTCGACGGGCCTCTCATCCGACGTATGCTCCACGATGCGGTCGACGAACCGGAAGCGCTGTCCTCCCGACAACTCCGCGACGCCTACGACGCCGAACTTCGTGCCGTGATCGACGCACGAGGTATCGAGACGGTCGCCACAGAGGCCGGCCTCCCGACCGAGACGGTCGCCGCCCTCGCGGGCGGGGAGTCGCCGTCGGTATCACTCACCGAGGCGGCAGCGATCCTCGCTGTCGACTACGAGGGCCGCGACGCTCGGGGAATCGTACAGGAGGTCCGAGACCACCTGCTGATGGGGATGACGACGGGTGTCCTCGACGTCGATACCATCGCCTCGAACGTCGACCTCGACCTCTCGGGCCAGGAGATCCAGCAGGCAATCGAGGGTCGAACCCGAATGACGCTCGACGAACTCGCCGCGATCCAAGGCTACGTCGCGGGCCGGAACGCCCGCTGATAGCCGTGCGCGTCGCCATCTTGGGCTGTGGCTACGTCGGTCTCGAACTCGGTCGACAGTTGACCGCCGCCGGCCACGACGTCGTCGGCGTCCGGCGGTCGGATGCCGGCCTGGACGCAATCGAGACCGCCGGATTCGAGGCCGTACGCGCAGATCTGACGGACGAAGCGTCGCTCGTGGCGGTCCCGGACGTCGACTGGGCAGTGTACGCCGCGAGTGCCGGCGGGCGCGGCGTCGACGCCGCCCGGGCGGCCTACGTCGACGGGTTGCGGACGGTCGTAGCGGCGTTCGGCACGCGAGAGTCGCCGCCGGATCGTCTCGTCTACACGTCGAGTACGGGAGTCTATGGCGACCACGGCGGCGACTGGGTGAACGAGTCGACAACACCCGATCCCGCGACCGACCGACAACGCGTCCTGCTGGAGGCCGAGCGGGTCGCATTGAAGGAGACGGCCACTCATGATATCGACGGGACGGTCGTTCGCTTCGGGGGTCTCTACGGGCCGGACCGATACCGAATGGATCGCTACCTCGACGGGCCGGTGACCGAGGGCTATCTCAACTCGATACACCGTGACGACGCCGCCAGTGTCGTCGCCCACCTGTTGACGGCCGACGTGGCCCGTGGCGAGGTGGTACTCGCGGTCGACGACGACCCCGTCTCGAAGTGGGACTTCGCCGACTGGCTCGCCGAGCAGTGCGGCGTCTCGCCGCCCAAGAAGTGGACGGTGGCCGAACGAGCGGCGACGACCGAAGGCGAGGTGAGTCGCCGTGCCCGGGCGAACAAGCGGTGCGCCAACGACCGCCTCCATCGACTGGGCTACGAGCTTCAGTATCCGACCGTCCGAGAAGGCTATCTCCCCGCGATCCGGGCGTTCCGCGACGACTGACGGTCGAGAATTCTGTCGGGGACGGAACGACCTAATAGGAGAATACTCTTGCCGCTCGACTCTGTCGGGGAGGGTATGTCGGTCGCCGCCGAGGAACTCGTCGAGCGGGCGGTGGCGTTCGCCCAGACGCATCCGGAGTTGCTGGCCGCACTGCTCGTTAGCGTCGTCGTCCTGGTCGGGGGGGCGTACATCCTCCACCAGTTCACCCGGCCGTCCGGCGTTCGGTTCGCGTCGTTGCTCGCCGAGTACGACGACGTGACCGTGTTGACACACCCGAATCCGGATCCGGACGCCATGGCGGCGGCGATGGGTGTCGCCTCGCTGGCCAAGCAACAGGACACGACGGCAACCATCCAGTTTCCGGGACAGATCCGCCACCAGGAGAACCGAGCGTTCCGGAACGTCCTGGAGGTCGACCTCGAACCCATCGAGCGGGCGAGCGATCTGAGCACCGAGACGGTGATCCTCGTCGATCACAACCAGCCCCGTGGATTCACCGGATCGGAGTCCGTCCGGCCGAAAGCGGTCGTCGACCACCACCCAGGAGACGGCCGCGGCGAGTCTTTCACCGACGTGCGCACCGAGTACGGCGCCTGTTCGAGCGTGATCGCGGAGTACTTTCAGGATATGGACGCCACGCCGGTCCCTCCGGAGAACCACGAGAGCGAAATCAGCGCGAAGTGCGTCGTCCCCTCGCGGGTGGCGACGGGGCTGTTCTTCGGTATCCTCACCGATACGAATCGACTGACCGGAGGCATCGACTCCGCCGACTTCGACGCGAGCGGCTACCTCTCACCCGGCGTCGACGAGAACCTGCTCGACCGCATCGCCAATCCCCAGGTGAGCGCGGAGGTTCTAGAGATCAAGGCGACCGCCATCCGCGAACGCGACGTTGAGGGAGCCTTCGCGATCAGCGACGTCGGGGACATCTCGAACGTGGACGCGATTCCACAGGCCGCCGACGAACTCATTCGCCTCGAAGGCATCACCGCCGCCATCGTCTGTGGCACCCGCAACGGGATGCTCTATCTCTCGGGACGCTCCCGCGACGACCGGGTACACATGGGTCGTGCCATCGAAGCCGCACTGGACGGGATACCGGGTGCCAGCGGCGGTGGGCACGCCCGCATGGGCGGCGGGCAGATCCCAATCGAGGACGGCGACTTCGTCTGGCCGGGGCGGCGCACCGCTCTCACCGACCGTCTGCGACGGGCCCTCGAAGGCGACGTGTAGTCCTTTTACACCCGTCGCGCGTAGCGGGCGCATGGCGACCGCACGCGCCACCTGGGAGTATCGCGACCGCTTCGGCGACGGATTCGGTCGAACCTACTTCCGCCGGTTCGGTCCCGGCGTCGTCTCCAGCGTCGGCCTCGGCACGTATCTCGGGGCGCCGACGGACGCCGTCGACGAGGGCTACGAGCGCGCACTGATCGCCGGCCTGGAGGGCGGGTGTAACGTGGTAGACACCGCGGCCAACTACCGTTGCGGGCGGAGCGAGCGGGTGGTGGGGCGGGCACTCGGGCGGGCCGACGTAGAGCGGGACGCCGTCGTCGTCGCCACGAAGGGTGGATTCCTGCCCTTCGACGGCGACCGGCCGGCAGACCCCGCCGACTACCTCCGAGAGCGATTCGTCGAGGGGGGCCCGGTCGACCCCGCGGATCTCGCGGCGAGCCAACACTGTATCGCCCCCGACCTGATCGACGCGATGGTGGATCGTTCGCTCGACCGGTTGGGCGTCGAGACGATCGACTGCTACTACATCCACAACCCCGAGACGCAGCTTCGCGTCCGTTCCCGAGCGGCCGTCTACGACCAACTCGAAGCCACCTTCGAGCGTCTGGAGCGACGGGTCGCCGCCGACGATGTCGGCGGCTACGGTGTGGCGACGTGGGAGGCGTTCCGCCGCCCGCCCGAACACGACGACCACCTGTCGCTCCCGACGGTGATCGACCGCGCCCGCCGCGCGGCCGAGACGGTCGGTCGCGAGGAGTGTGGGTTCACAGCGATCCAGCTACCGTTCAACGTCGTCATGGCGGACGCGTTCACGACCCCGGCACACGAGTTCGAGGGCGACCGGCGGTCCGCGCTGGAGGTGGCACACGCGCTCGGCGTCGACGTGTTCACCAGCGCTAGCCTCGCACAGGGGGATCTATCGACGGAATTGCCCGCGTCCGTCGACGCGGAACTGTCCGGGGACACCCCAGCCCAGCGGGCGATCAACTTCGCGCGGAGCGCGCCGGGCGTGACCTGTGCGCTCGTCGGGACGAGCGATCCGAACCACGTCGCCGAGAACGTCGCCGCGGGGACGTTCGATCCGCTGGGCGCGCGCGCGTTCGACGCCGTCTTCGAGTGATACGGACTGCTGTAACTGTGTACGGGCGTCGCCGACCGCCGAATCGGCGACGGCCGGAAACGACTTACAACAGTATCCTGAGCACCGGGTGTGCGCGGCCGACACGCCGTCGCTACCGCAGGTCCTTCCACTCCCGGCCGCACTCGGGACAGATCCGAACCGCGAACACTTCGTCGGGGTCGTCCCGTTTCTTCAGCACCTTCTCGCACTCCGCGCAGGTGAGTCGTTCGTAGGTATCCTTGACGAGTTCGCCGTCACGAAGCCCCTTCCGCGTCGATTTCATGTCCCCACCTTGTGCGCCCTTGTTTAAAAAACGGGCCGGCCGTCGGCAGGGAGGCCGTCGCGGGACGCCAGCTCACGGAGATGCGAGCGGCCGCGGGCCACCCGCGGGCTTTTGTCGGCGCCGCCCCCAACCCCGGGTGATGGAGTACGTCCAGGAACGCGTGACGACGCTCCACGATCTGACCGACCCGACGCCCACGGCACCCACCGATCGGGCGTCGGTGGTCGTTCCGATGACCGAACGCGAGTACGCCGGTCTGGCGCCGGATCGCGTCCTCTCGGAACTGGAGCGGGTCGATCCCGCTCGGGTCGTCGTCCCGCTTCGAGCCGCCCCCGACCGCGTTGCGGACTTTCACGACTGGCTCACGGAGTACGACCTCTCGCTGTCGGTCATCTGGTGTAACGGGCCGCGACTGGAGCGCCTCCTCGACGACCACGACCTCGACGGCGACTTCGGGAAGGGCCGCGACGTGTGGCTCGGCATCGGGCAGGCGCTCGACCGAGAGTTCGTAGTCGTCCACGACGCCGACACCAAGAGCTACTCGCGGACGGACGTCGCCCGGCTCCTCTACCCGCTTTCGGAGGGCAACGACTTCTCGAAGGGGTACTACGCCCGCGTCGAGAACGGGCGCCTCTACGGGCGCCTGTTCCGTCTCTTTTTCGTCCCGCTGGTGCGGGCGCTCGGAGCGGATCGGGACGCGCCCGTTCTGCGGTATCTGGAGGCGTTTCGGTACGCGCTGGCTGGGGAGTTTGCGGCGACGACGGAACTCGCCGAGCGCCTCCGAACCCAACGCTCCTGGGGACTGGAGGTCGGCACCCTCGGTGACGCCTTCGAGTACGCCGGCTTCGAGGGGAGCGCCCAGGTGGACCTCGGAACCTACGAACACGACCACCGAGCCGTGAGCGGGCCGACCGGGCTCTCCGATATGAGCCAGCACGTCGCCGCCGCGCTCTTCCGGGTCGTCGTCGACCACGGCATCGACCCCGACTACGACGCCCTGCCTGATCGCTACCGAGAGGCCGCTCGCTCGCTCGTTCGGAGCTACGAACTCGACGCGGGGTTCAACGGCCTCGACTACGACCGCGCCGGCGAACTCGATCAGGTGGAGACCTACGCGGCGGCCATCGAGCCGCCGGGACCGGATCGCCGTCTCCCGGCGTGGATCGACGCCCCGGTGTCGCCCTCGGCGGTGGCGGAGGCGGCCGACGCGGACCTGGAGGCGGCGCGATGATACCGACCGAAACCGGCGACGAACTCGCTGGCGTGGTCGACCTCTTCGGGGCCTTGACCCGTGAGGAACTCGAAGCCGCGCTCGGCGAACTCGCCTTCAAGCGCGGCGAGGACGTCGACCGCGAGGCGGCGCGGGCGGCCGTCGACGCCGCCCTCGAGAACTACTATCTCGTCGCCGTCGACCGAAACGACCGGACGATTCTCGCACCCGGTCCCGCGGCGTTCCCCTCCCTACCTGAGGGGGCGGAGGACCTTCCTCACATCCTCGACGTGCCCGACCGGGATCCGGATCGGGCGTCGCTGGTCGACGCGGCCGAACGCCGCCTGCGCGGTGACGCCGCCCGCGCCGTCGACGACGAGGACGAGGACCGGATCGAGCGACTGCTCGACGTGAGTTACGACCTCGAAACGTGGGGAGGGGTGGACGTCGGCGAGGTTCGCACCCGCCTCGACGATGCGGTCGAGAACCACAACTGAAACCACGCCGCGGAGCGTACCGCAGCGGTGACGGCCGCCGAGACCGAAACCAACACCACACCACGCGACACACCATGCGTATGGACCTGTCCGCCGTTGCCCGTCACACGCCGCGGACTATCGACGACGCGGAGCGCGAGGCGGCGGTCGTCGCACCGATCGTCGAACGCGCGGACGGCGACGCCCTCCTCTTTACCAAGCGCGCCGACCACCTGGGCGAACACGCTGGCCAGATGAGTTTCCCGGGCGGAGGACGGGAACCGAGCGACGCGGACCTCGAGGAGACGGCGCGACGCGAGGCCAACGAGGAGATCGGGCTCATCCCCGACGAAATCGAGGTCGTGGGCCGCCTCGACGACATTCCGACCGTCAGCGACTACGCCGTCCGACCGTTCGTCTCGCGCATCCCGGACCGAACGTCCGTCCCCGACGAACGTGAGGTGGCCGAAATCGTCGTCCTGCCGGTCGCGGCGCTGACCGACCTCGACAACTACGAATCCGAGCGCCGTGACCATCCCCACTACGGCGAGATCCGTCTCCACTTCTTCCACGTCGAGGGCTACACCGTCTGGGGGGCAACGGGGAGAATGCTCGTTCAGTTGCTCGAACTCGCGACCGACTGGGAGATGCCGCCCGAAGTCGATCGGGTGGTCGATCCGGACGCCGACTTCCCGGTCTGAGTGGGGTTCGGTCGGCACGGGCCGACCGCGGACCCGCCGTCACTCCTCGGCTGCGTCGTCGCCGTCGTCGCCGTCGTCGGTCTCCTCGCCTTCCTCGCGCACTACCACGTCGGTGCCGTTCGCTCGCTTCGGCACTTCGACCCGCAGCGTCCCGTTCTCGCTCAGCGTGGCCGACGCCTCGCCGGCGTCGACGTCGGCGTCCGGCGGGAGGCGCGCCCGGCCGTCGAGCGAGAGGCCACGACCCGGGAACCGCATCTCGAAGCCCTCGTGGAAGTCGCGGAAACGGTCGAGACGAACCTGTACCTCGCCCTCGACGTACCGAACCTGTACGTCGCTCCGGGTGACCCCGGGTGCGTCGAAGACGACGAGATAGGCGTCGTCAGACTCCAGGACGTCGTAGGAGAGGGGCTTGCGCTCCTGTACCTTCCCGACGCCGCGGCCGACCCGTTCGAGGACCGCCGACGCCGCGGACTTTCCGAACTCCTTGAACCCGGTCATAGTTCGATCTCTTCGAGACAGTCGGTCCCGCCACAGAGCGGACAGGAGAGGTCGCCGACCGTGTGGTCGTCGGCGATGTCGTAGGTGTAGTGGTTCTCGAACATGTCGAGTTCGCAGTCGGGGCTGGTGCACTTGAGTTCCTTCGTGGCGGGCATGGGCGGAACTAGTGCCGCGACCGGCATAAGTGGCGTGGAGCCTGCAACGGCGACGGAGTCGGGAGGGGCGATCACCGCTCCGCGAGGTCCCGGAACGCGTCCCGCAGATAGAGGACGGAGTCGTACCGGTCGGCCTTCTCCGTGTCGAGTGCGGTCAGGAGTACGTCGTCGAGGGCAGGGGGCACGTCGGCAACCTCACTCGGCGGCGTCGGCGACTCGGTCAACACTCGGTGCATCACCGTCGTCGGGTCGCCAGTGTACGGCGGCCGGCCCGTGAACAGTTCGTAGAGGACGGCGCCCAACTGGTAGACGTCGGTCAGGTCGTCCGCCGGGCCGCGGTCCGTGTCGAACTGCTCTGGGGCGGCGTACCCCGGCGACAGCCCCTCGACGCTTTTCGAGTGTTCCAGCAGGTGTTTCGACAGCCCCCAGTCCGCGACTTTGGGGACGTCCCACGCTCCGTCGACCGACCGGAAGAGGACGTTCGACGGCTTCAGATCGAGGTGGGCGACGCCCCGCCGGTGGGCGTGACGCACTCCCTCGGTGATCGCTTCGGCCGTCCAGAGCGCCTGGTCGAGATCGAGGTCGCCCGCCCGCGTCGAGAGGTCGCCCGCGTCCATGTACTCCATGGCGATCCAGGGCAGCGGTTGGGCGTCGTAGTCGACGACGCCGACGACGTGGTCGTGGTCGTCGAGTTTGTCCCAGGTTTCGGCCTCGGCGAGGAGCCGGTCGACCGCCTCGGTGTGGAGGGTACCGCTCATGCGTGGTTCCTTGAGTGCGACGGCGTGGGTCCGACCGTTCGACTCGACCGCCGCGCGGTAGACGTCGGCGTTGCCGCCGCGACCGATCGGTTCCTTGTCGGTCACGTCCTCGTAGGCGATGGGCAGGTTGGGGGTGCGAGGGACGTGGTCTGGTGGGCCGAGGGGACGGGTGGATGTGGCGTCGGGTGACGGCGCGGTAGTGGTGGCGTCGGATGACGGCTTCCCCGCGGCGTTGCCGTCGGACGGCTTCCCCGCGGCGGCGAAGGGATCGTCGGTCGGGGCGTCGGTGCCGCCGTTCGTCGGCGTCGGGTCGGGTGCGGGGTCGGGCGACCGGTTCGTCGCTCCGTCGACTGGCTCGGGCGTCGGTGCCGGTTCGGGATCGGACGTCTCCATCGGCTCCGGTTCCGATTCCGATTCCGGTTCCGATTCCGGGACATCCGGCCGACGAATCCACGTCGGATAGCCGACGACGACGGCAGCCCCCGTGACGATGAGAAATCCGAGCGGAATCCCGGTAAACCAGACGATACTACCGCTCACCGACAAGAGAACGTGCCAGAGGGTGGCGATGGGCGCGCCGAGAACGACCGAGAGGCCGACGACGGTTCTGGTACCGGTTCCGGTCCACGGGAAGTGTCGCCACGAGAGGGGAAAGAGCGCGAGTATCCCGAGGGGTCCGAGGGGGAATAGCAGAAACGTCGCCGAGCCGTAGGTCCGAGACATGGCCATTATCGCGAACGTATCGGGCGCGTCGTGGAGAAACACCAGTACGGAAGTCAGAAACAGACCGAACCCGAAGACTGCGGCCGACTGCAGATACGGATGGGGCGTCGCGGCGTGGTCACCGGACGCGGTGGCGGAGACGACGAGGACGGAGGCCGCCGTCGTCGCCACGGCGAGGAAGGCGACGGCACTGCCGACCAGCAGTCCGTATCGCGAGTACGAGTTCAGGAACGGGGACAACGCCACGAGGAGGCCGAGTACGCCACCGGAGAGCGTGACGCCGCGACGCGGGGGACGACGCCAGTCGAGTATCACCCACGACAGGGGATACGGGACACAGGCGGCGACCATCGCCAGCAGTGGTACTCGAAGTTCGGCCAGGAGGTTCGGGTCGGCGTCCAAACCCGATGGGGGACGGGCCGCCATGAACGTCACCACGAACCACCCCCCCACCGCCACGAGCGACACGACGACGAACTGCACCCGATCCGACACGAGACGCATTGGCGGGAAGTGGCGATAGCGGCGTATTAAAACCCGCGCCCGACACGAACACGGTTTTACGCGTCGACCGCCAACCGGCGTCTATGACCGACCCCGCCGACCTCACCGTCACCATCGTCGACGGCTACGTCGACGAACCCGCACACTTCGGGGTCCCGCCGTACGTCTCGACGTATCCCCGCTTCACCGCGGGCGCGCTGGTCGACGCCGGCGTGTCCGCCGACGCGATAACGTATCACACTATCGACGAACTCCGCGAGGACCGCATGAAGTGGGGGGACGTCGCCGACGCCGACCTCATGATCTATCTGGGTGGCATGACCGTCCCCGGGAAGTACGTCGGCGGCACACCGGCCGAACCCGACGAAGTGCGCGAACTCGCCTGGACCGCCGACGGGACGACGCTGATGGGCGGTCCCGTCCGCTTCGGCGTCGGCGAGGAGAACGCCGGCGGGCAGGAGATGGAGCGCAAGGACCTGGACTACGACTTCGTCGCCAAAGGCGACGTGGAGGCCGCGGCCCACGACCTGGTGGCCAGTGGATTGGAGGGCTTTGGCGACCGCATGCGCGACAACGCCGACTTGGACCGCTGGGCCGCGAAGGGTGCGTTCGTCGTCGAGGACCACCCCAACCACCCCGACTACCTGATCGCCGAACTCGAAACCTCGCGTGGCTGTGCGTACCGGTGCTCGTTCTGTACCGAACCGCTGTACGGCGACCCGGGGTTCCGGAGCGCCGAGTCGGTCGTCCGGGAGGTCGAATCACTGTACGAACGCGGCGTCCGCCACTTCCGGCTGGGTCGACAGGCCGACATCCTCGCGTTCGGCGGCGACGGCGAGGCACCGAACCCGGACGCGCTCCGGCGGCTCTACGCGGGCATTCGCGAGGTGGCGCCGGACCTCGAGACGCTCCACCTCGACAACATGAACCCGGTCACCATCGTCGACTATCCGGAGCGGTCGCGGGAGGCCATCCGGATCATCGCCGAACACAACACTGCCGGCGACACCGCCGCGTTCGGTCTGGAGTCCGCCGATCCCGTCGTCCGCGAGGAGAACAACCTGCTCGTCTCGGCCGACGAGTGTCTGGAGGCGGTCCGCGTCGTCAACGAGGAGGCGGGGTGGCGGCCGGGCGACGACCCCGGAGCGGCGCCCACGGTCGGCGAGTCGGCGGCCGACCGCCTGCCGAAACTCCTCCCCGGGATCAACCTCGTCCACGGCCTCCAAGGCGAGCGCCGGGAGACCTTCGAGCACAACAAGCGGTTCCTCCAGCGGGTGTACGACGAGGGACTGATGCTCCGCCGGATCAACATCCGCCAGGTGATGGCCTTCGCGGGGACGGAGATGAGCGACACCGGCGCCGACATCGCCCGTGACCACAAGCAACTGTTCACGGAGTACAAACGTGAGGTGCGCGAGGAAATCGATCGTCCCATGCTCCGCCGGGTCGTCCCGCCGGGGACCGTGCTTCCCGACGTCCACCTGGAGTACCACCAGGACGGCAAGACCTTCGGCCGACAGCTCGGTACCTACCCCCTGCTCGTGGCCGTCCCCGGGGAGCGCGACCTGGGGACGATCCTAGACGTGGCGGTGGTCGATCACGGCTACCGGTCGGTGACGGGCGTTCCCCACCCGCTGGATATGAACGCGGCGTCGATGGCCGAACTGACTGCCCTCCCCGGCGTCGGTCAGTCGACGGCGGGCAACATCGTCGTGGACAGACCCTACGCCTCGCTCAGTGAGGTTGACCTCGACGTCGATCTCTCCCGGTTCGCGGCGGTCGGCCCGACGGAAGCCGCGGACTAGGCGGCGGCCGCGTGGAGGTCGACGGCGTACCACTCGTTCTCGTAGTTGGCGTAGTCGACCCGTTCGGGCGCGTCGGCGGCTGGGATGGTCGCCACACCGCTGCCGTCGTCGGTCTCTCTCGTCATCCGCTGGCCGAGCGTCCGCTGTAGAGCCGCGAAGGCGTCGGAGTAGGGGGCACACTCGTCGTACCCCTCGTCGATGGCCGTCTCGACGATGTCCCGTTGCTCGGCCGAGAGGTCGCGGTCGGCGGGGTCGACCCCGTGGCGCTCGTAGACGAGGGGTGCGAACTCGCGGGGCGTCGACGCGACGGCTCGGCCGCCGACCCGGAGCGTGTCGTGCGACGGCTCCGGGACGAGCACCGACCGAGACTCGGCGCCGTCGGCGACGTCGGCGTCGCTCACCGCTGACAGTTCGAGAGTGGCACTCCGGGAACACCCACGTCCGAAGTCGAAACAGCCGGCGGTGGCGACAGCCATTCCCGCCGAGAGGAGGGCACGGCGGTGCATGGTAGTCAGTCGCACATCCGCCGAGAGAGGTCTTGGGTGACCGTCGCGAGGATTGCCGTCAGAAGTCCTCGTCGATGATCTCGCCGACCGCGAAGTTGGATTTGACCTCGGTGATCTCGATTTTGACGCGCTCACCGATCTCCGCGCCCGGCACGATGATGACGTATCCCCGTTCGACGCGCGCGATGCCGTCGCCCTGTTTGCCGATATCCTCGATTTCGACGTACCGAATCTCACCGGCCTCGACGGGTGGTTGGGGTTCCGAGGACGGGGTTTCGGTCTCCGTCTCGTCCGAGTCGGTCGACGCCGACCGCTCCCGAGAGATGAGCGCAACCCGATAGGTTTCGTCGGGATCGATGGATCCCGTTTCGATTTCGCGTTGCGGTACTTCGATCACGTACGTTCCATCCTCCGACCGAATACGCTCACTGAACAGACACAGCAGTTTATCTGAGATCTCCACAATCTAAACCTCCATGCCAACCTGTGGCGGGATCGTTAAAGGTGTATCGCCGTCAGCGGGATCGCCCATCCGGCGTTTTCGGGCCTTCGGAGTCGTGGACGACAACCTCCCCCGGCCCGAGTTCGACGGGCGTGTACGCGTCGCGGACGTCGAGAGCCTCCTCAAGTTCCCGGATCGCACGCTCCTTGAGCGCCGCGGCCAGGTCCGTCGCTGCCTCGCGGGAGATGTCGCGACCCAGTCCCTCGCACTCGTGGGCGCGGACCACCCCCGCCTCGTCGACGGCTTCGCCCATCGGCTGACTCGTCCCGCCGAGGGCGACGCTGAACGGGTAGGTCGCACAGATCAGCGGCCGGTCGTCGTGGACGGTACACCACCCCTCGCCGTCGGATTCCTCGTAGAACGTGCAGTCGCCGCAGGTGTCGGTCTGGAGCGCCCACTCGAACGTCTCACCCTCCGGACCGTCGGGACCCTCGGAGAGTCCGTAGGGCATCGGCCGCGCCACGTCCCGCCAGTCGTAGTCGGTCGCCGCCTGCAGGTCCCGCACCTCGTCGGGGAACACCGTCGCGGTGTGTGGGTCCCCGTCACCGACGGCTGCGCCGTCGTTCCGAGGGCCGTCCGAGCCCTCGTTCGCTTTACAGCACGCCCCACAACGCGTACACTCGAAGCCGATGGACTCGATGGCGTCGGCGAGGTCGCTCACGTCGAGTGCCCGCGCCCGGTCGAGTTCGGTTTCGAGCGAGTCCATACTCCCGCTGGGAGGTCGAGGGGAAAAACGTCGTCGGCTACGCCGGCCCGACCCGGCCGGACTCCGGATCGAACCGGACGCGTTCCTCGACGGCGAGTTTGTCGAGATGGGCACGGACCGTCGCCGCCGCCAGGTCACGGAGGGCACCGAGTTCGCGGTCGTAGGCGGCGTCGACGACGGCGTCGACCGAGTCCGCCCCGTTGTGGACCGCCCGTTCGACCAGTCGCTCGCGGTCCAGTCGGTGGAAGTAGAGGTAGTCGAGGACCGCTCGCGGGTCGTCGATCACCGGTCCGTGCCCCGGAAACAGGCGGGATGGGTCGCGGGCGATGAGGCGCCGGAGGGCGACGAGGTACGCCCGCACGTCGCCCTCGGGCGCGGCGACGGCGACGCTCCCGGCGGCGACGGCGAGATCCCCGGAGACGATTCCGCCGTCGCACTCGAAGGCGACGTGGTCCGGCGCGTGGCCGGGCGTGTCGAGAACCGTCAGATCGCCCACGCGGTCCCCCTCGGCGAACGTGCGGTCGGGGGCGAGCCCGGTCGCCGCCTCGAAGCGGTCCTCGCGGCCGCGGCGCGCCCACACGGTCGCGCCCGTCTCGGCGGCGTAGCCCGCGACGGCGCCGACGTGGTCGGCGTGGGCGTGCGTGATCACGACGTGGCCGACGTCCCGGTCGGCGACGGCGGCGTCGAGACCGTCGGTGTGTTCGGCGGGGTCGACGAGGACTGCCGGATCGCCGACGAGGTAGGCGTTCGTGTGGTCGCCGGCTGTCGTCTCGGTCGGCACCGAGACGCGCGTGACCGTCACTTCTCGATAATGCTCTCTTCGACCGCCTCGCCGAAGTGGCGGGCCACGTCCTCGTAGTAGACGAGCATCTCGTCGCCGGCCTCGATGTCGGTCACGGCCGTGCGGCCGTCGGGGGTGTGGACTTTGATCGTCTCGGCGTTCTGGAGGAGCGTCTCGATGCGGTCGACGCCGTCCTCGGTCTGGACTTCGGCCTGTACGCGGAACATCGGCCGTTTCTCGATTTTGACGCGCCCGACGACC